>NZ_JBEXIL010000081.1:0-19443 GCF_040608555.1 Micromonospora sp. NPDC005172 | reverse complement strand
GCATGCTCCGCCGCCTCGCCCGAGGCGAACCCGCCACCCGCCAACAACGCCTCACCTTCGACACACCCGACTGACAGCAATGTGAAACGCCCTCTCAGCCGACTGGTCACCCGATGCGGGCTACAACTTTTCCAGCGGCCTCGCCCTGGACGGGCTGTCCGGTCACGCGGCAACCGACGCACCGGTCTTGCACACCGACCAGTCGTACACCGTGGCGGCCTGGGCCCGCTGGAACGGTGGAATTGGACCACGTACGGTCTTTGCCCAGGACGGTACTCAGATCTCCGGCTTCTTCCTGACCTGCCGGAACGATCCTTCTGGCCGTCCTAAGTGGTCGTTGATGAACCGCAATATCGACTCGACCTCGAGCTCTTCCCGAACGGTCTACGGCAGTGACTGCATCGCGAACGCCTGGGTGCACCTGGCCGCCGTTCAGGACGTCAACACGCAGAAGTTGAGCCTCTACGTCAACGGCCAACTCTCTGGCACTGTCAGCGCCCCGACGCCCTGGAGCGCGGATGGAGTCTTCACCGTCGGCCGCTCGAGGTACGGGGTCCTCGCGGACTTCTTCCCCGGCGACATCGACCGGGTCCGTGCCTGGCAGGGCGCCCTCGGCGACGCCGACATCGCGGCGCTGTTCGCGGAGGCGTAGCCGCCCGTCGGTCAGGGTGGGGAGCGCTTGTCTCCCCACCCTGACCGACTCTTCGTTTACCACGCCGCACGACCCCCGGCGGCGTGTCGTCACCCCTCCGAGAGGAAACGATGAGAACCGTCAAACCCGGTCGACCAAGCCGCCCTTGGCGGCGTCGGTCGACGTTCGGTGCTACGAATTCGAGGGCACGGCGAGTCGTTGCCGCTGGCCTCTTCGCGGTGCTCGTCAGCACGCTCGGTGGGCAGGTCCCCGCGCAGGCCCAACAGGCCGCCGAGACCAAGCCAATCGAGGCGCAGCGCTACGAGTCCGTGCCCGTCCAGCCCGTCAAGGTCACCAAGCCCGGCCCCGAGCCGGAGGAGGCCGCCGCCAAGGTCACCCGTCCGGCACCCGCCTGGCCTGCCCCGGGTGCCGCCGAGGTGAGCCTTCCCACAGCCGCCACGGGTGCGCGATCCGCCGGAGCGGTTGCGGCCGTCCGGGCCGGAACGCTCCCGGTGACGGTACGGCCGGTGACGACGGCCAGCTCCCGGACTACCGTGCCCACCCCGAGCAAGGTACGGGTCGAGGTCCTACCGAAGACGACAGCCGAGGCCGCCGGCGTCCGTGGCGGTCTACTGCTGCGCGTCGGGCGTACGGACGGCCAGATTTCGGCGGGACCGGTCGAGGTCGGCGTGGACTACTCCGGATTCGCCTCGGCGTACGGCGCCGACTGGTCCTCCCGTCTCAGGCTCGTGCAGGTGCCGGAGTGCGCCCTCACCACTCCGGGTGCCAAGGGCTGCGAGCCGTCGCCACTGGAGTCGCGCAACGATGTGGGCGCCCTGACGACGTCGGCGTCGGTGCCGGCCTCGGCGATCATGCCGGCGGTGTCGGCCACGGACGCGAAACGGCTGGGCGTGAGGTCGACCGCGGCGATGACCGGAACCATGGTCGCCCTCGTCGCGGGCAGCTCGAGCGGGGCGGGCAACTACTCCGCCTCCAGTCTCGCCCCCTCCTCGTCCTGGGCGCACAGTGGCTCCACAGGCAGCTTCCAGTGGTCCTATCCGATGCGCGTTCCACCAGGTCCGGGTGGTCCGTCTCCGAGCCTCGGTCTTTCCTACTCGTCGCAGTCCGTGGATGGTCGGCAGGCCGCGACGAACAACCAGCCGGGAGCGATCGGCGAGGGTTTCGACTACTCCCCGGGCTTCGTGGAGCGCCGGTACAAGGCCTGCGCGGACGACATGGGCGGGAACGCCAACAACACCGTCGAGACCGGCGACCTCTGCTGGGGCCCGGAGAACGCCGTTCTCTCCCTCGGCGGCTCGTCGATGGAATTGCTCAAGAGCAGCGACGGGAAATGGCACCCCCGCAAGGAGGACGGCTCAAAGATCGAGTTGTTAACGTCGCCGGCCTACAGCAACGGCGACAACGACAACGAGTACTGGAAGGTTACCACCGTCGATGGGACCCAGTACTGGTTTGGGCGGCACCAGCTGCCCGGCTGGAGCTCCGATCGTCCGGTCACCAACTCTGTCCTGACTGTCCCCGTCTACGGCAACAACTCCGGTGAGCCCTGCAACGCCTCAACCTTCGCGTCGTCCGACTGCGGCGGAAAGAAGCAGGCGTGGCGATGGAACCTGGACTACGTCCAAGATGTGCACGGCAACACCATGTCGTTCTGGTGGGCCAAGGAGACCAACTACTACGCCAAGAACCGGAACATGGCGTCGCCGGTGGTGTACGACCGGGCTGGCTATCTGACTCGGATTGAGTACGGCACCGATAATCGGGACAGCACAGAGTATTCGTCAACCAGTCCGTATGTGCAGAACGCCCCGGGCCGGGTCGAGTTCACCAATGAAGACCGGTGCCTGTCCAACTGCGGCACGAAGGATGCCATCACATGGCCCGATACCCCCTGGGACCAGGAGTGCACGGCGTCGACCAATCCCTGCCTGTCCGGGGCGCCGACCTTCTGGTCGGCCAAGCGGACCACGGTGGTCACCACCAAGGCGTGGAAGGCCGCCACGTCGTCCTACCAGCCGGCTGACTCGTGGACACTCCGGCAGAGCTTTCCTGACCCCGGCGACGGCACCCGTGCGGGCCTCTGGTTGGAGGGCATCACCCACCGCGGCTTGAACGGCGGCACCGTAACGGCCCCGGAGGTCACCTTCTCCGGGATGCAGATGCAGAACCGGGTCGACGCGTCCGGTAGTGACTGGGCACTCGCCATGAACTGGTGGCGGGTCAACTCGATCCGGTTGGAGACCGGTGCGGAAATCTTTGTGACCTACAGCTCGCGGCAGTGTGCCAAGGGCGGCACGATGCCGACCGCGCTCGACAGCAACGTCCTACGCTGCTATCCGGTTCGATGGATCCCGCCGGGCAAGGTCGATCCCATCACGGACTACTTCCACAAGTACGTGGTGACCGAAGTCCAACAGATCGACCACACTGGTGGCGCCCGTCCGCTGCGGACCGCCTACGAGTACGTCAACAACGAGAATCAGCCGCTATGGCACTACGACGACGATGATGGGCTCAGCCCTGACGACCGCAGGACGTGGTCGCAGTGGCGCGGCTATCCCACTGTGGTCACCTATGTCGGCGAGGGCGCGGAGCGGGTCAAGTCGGAGACGCTCTACTTCCGCGGCATGTATGGCGACAAGCTCGCCGCCGGCGGCACCCGCACAACCCAGGTTCAGGGCCTGGAAGGCGGCCCGGTCAACGACTACGACCATTACTCGGGCACGCCCCGCGAGCAGATCAACTGGCTCGGTTCGACGGTCCTCGCCGCATCGGTCAACGACATGTGGCGCTCTGACCCGCCGACCGCCACCCGCGCGGGCACGCCCGCGGCAGAGGCCCGCTACGCGCGGGTCGCGGTGGTGCGCAGCCGCGGCAAGACCGACAGCGGGATGCGGAGATCGACCACCAGCACGACCTTCGACGGTTACGGCATGCCGACGAGTACGCAGGACGGCGGCGATGACGCCACGACCGGCGACGAGGGGTGCGTACAGACCGAATACGCCCGCAACACCAGCGACTGGTTGCTGACGCCGGTGAAGCGGACGCACGGATGGGCCGGGCCATGTGCCACCGGACCGACGGCGGAGAACCAGATCACCGCCGACACACGGTTCAGCTTCGACTCGCTCGCCTTTGGTGCCGCGCCGACGGACGGCCTGGTGACCGCGATCGAGACGATCAACGGCTTTGCCGGCGGCGTCCGCAGCTACCAGCAGATATCGGCCGCCAAGTACGACGCCGTCGGCCGCGTCGTCGAGTCCACCGACATCGCCGGCGAGAAGACGTCGACGGCCTACACGCCGACCACGGGTGGCCCGGTCACCAAGGTCGTTTCGACCAACCCGCTGCTGTGGACCGATACCGTTGAGGTCGACCCGGCGTTCGGCGTGACGACCAAGACCACCGACCCCAACAACCGGGTAACCGAGGCGGCCTACGACGCCATGGGGCGGACCACGGCCGTATGGATCCCAGGGCGCGACAGGGTGAACTTCCCGTCGGATCCGTCCTCCAGCTTCACGTACAACCTCTCCAAGACGGCACCCTCGTCGGTCATCTCCCGATCGCTGAACGCTAACGGCACCTACGACACGGGGTACGAGCTGCTAGACGCGCTCGGCCGGCCGCGACAGACGCAGGAGGCCGCCTACGGTGGCGGTCGGATCCTGACCGACACCTTCTACGACGCGGCGGGCCGGGTCTACAAGGCCAACGCCGCCTACTACAACAGTGGAGCTCCCGGCACCACCCTCTACTCGGGAGTTGACCAGGACGTCCCGAGTCAGAATCGGACGTTGTTCGACGGGGCGGGGCGGCCGACACACGCGCTGCTGTTGGCGTCGGAGTCGAGCGTGCAGGTGGAGAAGGCGCGGACCTCGACCACCTTCCACGGCGACCACACGACTGTCGTGCCGTCGGCCGGTGAGTCCGCGACTACTGCGTGGACGGACCCGCACGGTCGGATGGAGAAGCTGTGGCAGTACCACAGCCGAGCCGCCACCGGCACCTACGACGTAACCAGCTACACCTACCACCCGGTGGGCCAGCTGGCATCGGTGAAGGACGCCTCCGGCAACTCCTGGTCCTACACCTACGACATCCAGGGGCGACTGACGTCGTCGTCGGACCCCGACTCCGGCACCACGACCCTGCGCTACAACAGCTTGGGCGAGTTGGAGTCGACCGGTGACTCGCGGCCGGACACCCCGGATCTGTATTACACCTACGACCGGCTGGGCCGCCCTAATGCGGTTCGCGAGACCAGTCTGACGGGCCAGAAGCGTCTCGAGAATGTCTACGACTCGCCGGCCAAGGGACTGCTGAAGTCGTCATCCCGCTGGGTCGGCGCGGACGAGTACCGCACCGAGACCGTGACGGTGGACGCGCTGTACCGACCGACGCAGACCAGGCTCGTCCTACCGACCTCGCAGGCAGGCTTCTGCGGAATCGGGGCCACCACCTGCAGCTACACCTCGAAGGCCAGCTACAACGTCGACGGCTCACCCAACACGGTGACCCTCCCGGCTGCCGGCGGCCTCGAGCAGGAGGTCCTCACCTACAAGTACGACTCGACGTACGCGATGACCGACAAGCTGGCGACCAACTACGGCGACGTCAGCTACTACGCCATCCAGTCGAAATACACCAACCTGTACGAGCTGAGCACCCTGACCCGAGCGGCCGAACTGACCGGGGCCAAGTTCGTCCAGACGACCGACCGGTACGACGATGCCACCGGACGAGTCGCGAGCAGCGCAATCCTGCGGTCGACGTCCCCGTCATACATCGCCAACACCTTCTACGAGTACGACGAGAGCGGCAACCTTCTCAAGATCGACGACAACTCCGGTGCCCGGCCGCGCGACACCCAGTGCTTCACCTATGACCACCAGCGGCGACTGACCGAGGCGTGGACTCCATCGTCCTCGGACTGCAACACCACTCCTGTCAGCGAGTCGGAGCTGGGTGGTCCGGCACCGTACTGGCAAAAGTGGTCGTTTGGCGCGCCGGACGACCCTAAGGGCCGGATCGGTAATCGGCTGACGCAGACCGATCGGGGCACTCCGACCGGCACGGTGACCACCGACTACTCGTACCCGTCCGCGAAGGCTTTCCAGCCGCACCGTCTGGACGGCTGGAGCAGGACGGACAACACGGGAACCACCACCGGGTCGTACACGTACGACGAGGCCGGCAACACCAAGTCGCGGCCCGGACCCGCCGGCCAGCAGGCGTTGACCTGGGACGTCGAGGGTCATCTGGCATCAGTGACGGACAGCGCCGGAGCGAACTCCTACATCTATGACAGTGGTGGCGGCCGCCTGATCGCCAAGGACGCCACGGGAAGCACGCTCTTCCTCGGCGACCAGGAGATCCGGCGCAACGCCAGCACCGGTCAGGTCGACGCCACTCGCTACTACTCGTTCAACGGCGAGATGATCGCCCAGCGGAAGACCACCGGCATCACCTGGCTGGCCAGCGACCACCAGGGGACGTCGCAAGTCAGTGTCGGAACGGACGCCAACCAGACGATCACGCAACGTCGGCAGACGCCCTATGGGGCGCCACGCGGAGCGGCGGTCTCCTGGCCGAACAAGCAGGGCTTCCTGGGCGGCTATCAGGACCCAACAGGTCTCACGCACCTGGGAGCGCGCGAGTACGACCCGACGGTTGGCCGGTTCATCTCCGTCGACCCGGTCAACGACCCCGGTAATCCGCAACAGATGCCGGCCTACACCTACGCCGCGAACAACCCGACCACGTACAGCGATCCCAGCGGACGGGTCATCGCAGAATATGCCGGAGTCGATGCCCCGAAGACTTCGGAATGGAAGTCCCACTGCCCCTGGGGTGTCAGCGGTTACGGGTGCCAAGCGGTCGTCGAGGGTGGGAAAAAGCCTATCAACACCCGCGTCGACGAGGGTCTCGTCAACAATGAGGTCGTTCACGAGGCTTTGGATTGGACTGCTGCGGTCCCGGTGATCGGAACTGCAGCGGATATAGCGAACGCTTCCTTCTACGTATATGAGAAGGACTACGTTGCTGCCGCAGAGACTCTGGAACCCGGCCCGCCGGTCTGTCGAGTACTCCGCGCTATCTGCAAGAAGGTGGAGAAGGAGCTCTTCGGCAAAGCGCAGAAGGTGATCGGCCGGGCGACCAAGGGTCGTTTCGAGCCAAAGATCAACCCAGCTAAAGAAGCCGAAGAGATGAGCAAGATCAAGGCCGAGGCGCGCGCCAAGGAACTGTCGCCTACGCCGAAGCCACCGCCCCCGCCCGGCAAGAAGCCGGATCCGGGCACCAAGGGCAAGCCCGCCAAGAACAGCACTGGGACGACCACCAAGAAGGACGGCTGCAAACTCCACAGCTTCGACCCGACGACCGAGGTCGTCATGGCTGACGGGTCTACTCGGCCCATAGCCGAGGTGGCGGAGGGTGATGAGGTCCTGGCGCACGACCCGAATACCGGGGTCACCTCCGCTGAGCCGGTCGAGGCGCTGCACGTCAACCAGGATGAAGCGCTGACGGACGTGTCGGTCCGGACCGAGGACGGCAAGTTCACCACCCTCAAGACGACCCAGCACCACCCGTTCTGGAGCGAGAGCCGACAGAAGTGGGTCGACGCCGCAGACCTCCAGGCGACGGAGCGGCTCAAGAGCACGTCGGGCGACCTGGTCACCGTCGCCAAGGTGGTCAACTTCATCGGCAACAAGGTGATGCGTGACCTCACCGTCGCTTCGGTCCACACGTACTATGTGCTGGCCGGCAATGCTCCGGTGCTGGTTCACAACTGCGACGTAGAGATCGATGAGGCGAAGTTTGAATACTTGATGGGCAATGTGAACCAGGGCCCGCAGCACAACATCGAACGGTCTATTCAGAATGGTTCCGCGATGCGGCGGATCGGAGTTCTGGATGACTCAAATGGTCGTGCGCTGCTCCGTGAGCACCTTGAGGAAGTGGGCGGTTCGCACTCCAATGTGAGCGGCGCTTTCACCAACGATTACGGCTCCTACGAGATTCGTGGATCGCTATTCGCGGGCCCCGGTGGATTCGTTCGACTGGATTCGACCTGGCAGGTGATGTCCGACGGCACTCGGCGGCTCACTACGGTCATCCCCATTGGAAGCGTATCGAGGTACAGACTACCTCAAGGGAGGTTAGGGTGATTGGAATGCCTTTCGAGGTTCCGTCTGACCAAGATCTCGAAGATGTTCGGGCTGTCATCGGCGGTAACGTTAGCAAAGGCGAGGAGTTTGTTAGAACTCTGTCTTGGTCAGTCGAGTCGGGGTCCGGAGAGGTTACCTACGACGCGCTGGGTCGCAATGTCCGTATTGTGTTTCGGGGTAATGGCGGCAAGAAGTTTCTGGAGGTCTTCCGGGAAGGTGCCTTTCGGTTTGCTTTCGTAGTCAGCCCTTCTTGTTGCGAGGCCGTCGTAGATTTTGCAACCGAATCGCTTTCTGGTGGGTTCCGAGTAACTCTGGTTCCAAGCCTCGCTTTTAGTGACTCGATGCTATTCAGTTAATGTCTAGACGGTAGGGGTTTTTCGCTCTGGACTATAAGAATGCGGGGCTCGTCGCGTTTGTGGCGGGCCCCGTACTCCTCCTCGCCCGACCTGCCTCGGGTTCAAGTGTCATGCTCGAAGGCTCCCGCGCGCGGCGTGACCGACGGTTGCGGCTACCTGCTGCTCCGTCAGAGAGTCGCCAATGCGCCAACCTATTTACTGGTTGTGCCTCAGGCCGCGGAGCCCGCAGGCGGAGGCCCCATCCGGATGGGGCCCCGGGGTTGCCACTCCGTCGCCGCCATGCAGCAAGCTAGCCGGCCGCGCCGTGAGACCGTCCTGAGAGACGCGGGCCACCCTCGGCGCGGACGGTGGAGCCGCCGAGATCACCTCGGTAGGGTAGGTCCCGGTCGGCTCCGACCACCTAGATCCACACCGCCGGGGGGCGCCACGCATGGCTGATTCGTTCGCGCATCTGCACGTGCACACCGAGTACTCGATGCTCGACGGAGCGGCCCGGTTGAAGGACCTGTTCGCTGAGGCCAACCGGCTGGGCATGCCGGCGGTGGCGATCACCGACCACGGCAACATGCACGGCGCGAACGACTTCTACAACCAGGCGATGGCCGCCGGGATCACCCCGATCCTGGGCGTCGAGGCGTACGTGGCGCCGGAGTCGCGCTATCACAAAGCGCGGGTCAAGTGGGGTCGGCCGGAGCAGAAGAGCGACGACATCTCCGGTAACGGCGCGATCACCCACAAGACGATGTGGGCCAAGAACGCGCAGGGGCTCAAGAACCTCTTCACCCTCAACTCGCGCGCGTCCATGGAGGGGCACTACGTCAAGTGGCCCCGGATGGACATGGAGCTGATCGCCGAGCACGCCGAGGGCATCATGGCGACCACCGGCTGCCCGTCCGGCGCGGTGCAGACCCGCCTGCGGTTGGGGCAGTTCGACGAGGCGCTCAAGGTCGCCGCGAGCTACCAGGACATCTTCGGCAAGGACAACTACTTCCTGGAGATCATGGACCACGGCCTCTCCATCGAGAGCCGGGTCCGCGAGGGGCTCACCGAGATCGCCCGCAAGCTGGACATCCCGCCGGTCGTCACCAACGACTCGCACTACACGCACGAGGCGCAGGCGACCGCGCACGACGTGCTGCTGTGCGTGCAGACCGGCAGCAACATCGACGACCCGAACCGGTTCCGCTTCGAGGGCGGCGGCTACTTCGTCAAGAGCGCCGACCAGATGCGCGCTGTCGACTCGTCCGAGCTGTGGCAGCAGGGCTGCCGCAACACCCTGCTGGTGGCCGAGAAGGTCGACCCGAAGGGCATGTTCGAGTTCCACAACCTGATGCCGCGCTTCCCGGTGCCCGAGGGCGAGACCGAGGAGTCGTGGTTCCGCAAGGAGACCTTCGTCGGGCTGGCTCGCCGCTACCCGAACGGCATCCCGGAGGGGCACGTCGTCCAGGCCGAGTACGAGCTGGGCGTCATCAACCAGATGGGCTTCCCGTCGTACTTCCTCGTGGTCGCCGACTTCATCCAGTGGGCCAAGAACCAGGGCATCGCGGTGGGTCCGGGTCGTGGCTCGGCCGCCGGCTCGCTGGTGGCGTACGCGCTGGGCATCACCGACCTGGACCCGATCCAGCACGGTCTGATCTTCGAGCGGTTCCTCAACCCCGAGCGGGTCTCGATGCCGGATGTCGACATCGACTTCGACGAGCGTCGGCGCGGTGAGGTGATCAAGTACGTCACCGACAAGTGGGGTGAGGACAAGGTCGCCCAGATCGCGACCTTCGGCACGATCAAGGCGAAGGCCGCGATCAAGGACTCGGCCCGGGTGCTGGGTTTCCCGTACGCGGTCGGCGACCGGATCACCAAGGCGATGCCACCGGCCGTGATGGGTAAGGACATCCCGCTCACCGGCATCTTCGACCCGAAGCACCCCCGTTATGCCGAGGCCGGCGAGATCCGGGGCCTGTACGACTCGGACCCGGACGTGCGCAAGGTGATCGACACGGCCAAGGGCATCGAGGGGCTGATCCGCCAGACAGGTGTGCACGCCGCAGGCGTCATCATGTCCGCCGAGCCGATCATCGAGCACATCCCGTTGACGCGCCGCGACGCCGACGGGGCGATCATCACGCAGTTCGACTACCCGACCTGCGAGTCGCTCGGGCTGTTGAAGATGGACTTCCTCGGCCTGCGCAACCTGACGATCATCGACGACGCGGTCAAGAACATAGAGCTGAACCACGGCCTCAAACTCGACCTGCTGGGCCTGCCGCTGAACGACAAGGCGGCGTACGACCTGCTGGCCCGCGGTGACACGCTGGGCGTGTTCCAGCTCGACGGCGGCCCGATGCGGTCGCTGCTGCGGCTGATGAAGCCGGACAACTTCGAGGACATCTCGGCCGTCCTGGCGCTGTACCGGCCCGGCCCGATGGGCGTCGACTCGCACACCAACTACGCGCTGCGCAAGAACGGCCTCCAGGAGATCACGCCGATCCACCCGGAGCTGGAGGAGCCGCTGCGGGAGATCCTGGCACCGACGCACGGCCTGATCGTCTACCAGGAGCAGGTGCAGCGCGCCGCGCAGATCCTCGCCGGCTACACGCTCGGTCAGGCGGACCTGCTGCGCCGAGCGATGGGTAAGAAGAAGAAGGAGATCCTCGACAAGGAGTTCATCCCGTTCCGGGACGGCTGCCGCGAGCGCGGCTACTCCGACGAGGCGATCCAGGCCGTGTGGGACGTGCTGGTGCCGTTCGCCGGGTACGCCTTCAACAAGGCGCACTCCGCCGCGTACGGCCTGGTGTCCTACTGGACGGCGTACCTCAAGGCGCACTACCCGGCCGAGTACATGGCCGGACTGCTCACGTCCGTGGGTGACGACAAGGACAAGATGGCGCTGTACCTGTCCGAGTGTCGCCGGATGCGCATCCAGGTGCTGCCGCCGGACGTGAACACCTCGGCCGGGCCGTTCACCCCGGTCGGCAAGGACATCCGCTTCGGTCTGGCGGCGGTGCGCAACGTCGGCGCGAACGTGGTCGCCTCGATCATGCGGTGCCGGGACGAGAAGGGCGAGTACGCCGACTTCTACGACTTCCTGTCCAAGGTGGACGCGGTGGTCTGCAACAAGAAGACGATCGAATCGCTGATCAAGGCGGGCGCGTTCGACTCCCTCGACCATCCGCGCAAGGGCCTGCTCACGGTGCACGCCGACGCCATCGACGCGTACGCCGACGTGAAGCGCAAGGAGGCCGTCGGCCAGTACGACCTGTTCGGCGCCGGCTTCGGCGGAGCGGACACCGGCAGCACGACGGTGATGCCGATCATCGGCGACAGCGAGTGGGAGAAGCGCGACAAGCTGGCCTTCGAGCGCGAGATGCTCGGGTTGTACGTCTCCGACCACCCGCTGTTCGGCCTGGAACACATCCTGGGCGCGGCGGCCGACACCACCATCGCCTCCCTCGCCGAGGACGGCGCGGTGCCCGACGGGGCGGTCGTCACCCTCGCGGGCATCCTGTCCGGGGTCCAGCGGCGGGTCACCAAGCAGGGACGGGCCTGGGCCTCGGCCACCCTGGAGGACCTGGCCGGCGGCGTGGAGACGCTGTTCTTCCCCAACACCTACGAGGTGATCGGCCAGTACATCGCCGAGGACGCCATCGTGGTGGTCAAGGGCCGGGTGGACCGCCGCGACGACACCCCCCGCATCATGGCGATGGACATGTCCATGCCGGACGTCAGCACCAGCGCCACCAACAAGCCGGTCACCCTCACCATCCCGGTGCACCGCTGCACGCCGCCACTTGTGGAACGCCTCAAGGAAACCCTGGTCCTGCACCCCGGCGACACCGAGGTGCACGTCAAGCTCCTCAACGGCGGGCGTACCACCACCCTGCGGCTGGGTCCGTTCCGGGTGGCGGCGACCACCGCGCTGATGGGTGACCTGAAGAGCGTCCTGGGCCCGGCCAACGTGAGCTGAGCTGGGCCTCGGTCCGGCCGGCATGCGCCGGCCGGACCGTCGAGCTCAGCCCCGGTCGGGGGCCGCGATCTCGCGGAGCTGGCCGTCGGCCAGCCGCAGCCAGCGCTGCACGCCGATCTCGGCGAGGAACCGCTCGTCGTGGCTGACCACGACAAAGGCGCCCTGGTACGCGCTCAGCGCGCTCTCCAACTGGGCGACGCTGACCAGGTCCAGGTTGTTCGTCGGCTCGTCGAGCAGCAGCAGTTGCGGTGCCGGTTCCGCGCAGAGCACACACGCCAGGGTGGCGCGCAGCCGCTCACCGCCGGAGAGCACCCCGACGGGCAGGTTGACCCGGGTGCCCCGGAACAGGAAGCGGGCCAGCAGGTTCATCCGCCTGGCATCCGGCAGGCTCGGCGCGTACGCGGCGAAGTTCTCCGCCACCGTCCGGTCGAGGTCCAACAGGTCCAGGCGCTGCGACAGGTACGCGATCCGCCCGTCGGCCCGCTTGATCTCACCGCCGGCCGGTTCGAGGTCGCCGTTGACGAGCCGCAGCAGGGTCGACTTGCCGACGCCGTTCGCCCCGGTGAGCGCGATCCGCTCCGGGCCCCGGATCACCAGGTCGGCGCCGTCGCCACCGAACAGATCCCGGTCGTCGAAGCGGGCCCGCAGCCCCGTACCGGAGAAGACCGTCCGTCCGGCCGGGACCGTGGTGTCGGACAGGTCGACGGTGATCGTGTCCTCGTCGCGGACCGCGCGACCGGCCTCGTCGAGTCGGGCCTTGGCCGAGCCGAGCCGGGCGGAGTGGGTCTCCTGCGACTTGCCCGCCGACTCCTGTGCGCTGCGCTTGAGCCCTCCGGCGACGATCCGGGCCAGACCGGCGTTCTTCAGGTTCTTGGAGGCGTTGCTGGCCCGTCGGTCGGCCCGCTCACGGGCCTGCTGCATCTCCCGCTTCTCCCGCTTGACCTCCTGCTCGGCGTTGCGCAGGTTGCTCTCGGCCACCTCCCGCGCCGCCTGCACCGCCTCGGTGTACGCGGTGAAGGTGCCCCCGTACCAGTTGATCTCGCCGCGTTCCAGCTCGGCGATGCGGTCCATCCGGTCCAGCAGCTCCCGGTCATGGCTGACCAGCAGCAGGCAACCGGTGAAGTCGGTGAGCACGTCGTAGAGCTTGTGCCGAGCCGCCACGTCCAGGTTGTTGGTGGGCTCGTCGAGCAGCAGCACGTCCGGGCGGCGGAGTAGCTGCGCGGCCAGGCCGAGGGAGATCACCTGACCGCCGCTGAGTGTGTGCAGCGGCCGGTCGAGCGACAGGTCACCGAGCCCGAGCCGGTCCAGCTCGGACCGGGTGCGCTCCTCGACGTCCCAGTCGTCGCCGATCGTGGCGAAGTGCGCCTCGTCGGCGTCGCCGGCCTCGATGGCGTGCAGCGCCGCGATCCGTTCGGCGACGCCGAGCACCTGTGCCACGGCCAGGTCACCGGCCAGTGAAAGGGTCTGCGGCAGGTATCCGAGCAGCCCGTCGACGGTGATGCTGCCGCCGGTGGGTTGTAGCTCCCCGGCGATCAACCGCAGCAGCGTGCTCTTGCCGGCGCCGTTGGGTGCGACCAGGCCGGTGCGACCGCCGGGGACGGTGAAGGACAGCTCCGAGAAGACCGGGGTGTCGTCCGGCCAGGAGAAGGACAGGTTCGAGCAGACGACGAAGGCGTCAGACATTGCGGGTGACCTCAGAGGGTGGGCTGGGCGTGCGTGAGCCGCCCGACGACGAACGGGACCGGTGGAACGACGACATGGCCACGCCGGCCGCGCGCAGGCGCGCCGAACCGATGGCCGAACACGTCCGGTCTCACCCGGAGATGTCGTCGTCACCCGCCATGTCTGGTCTCCCTGGTCGTACCTCTCATCCAACCGGGCCAGTCTAACAACGAATCTGCGGCCCGCCAGCGGGTTCCCGGGTGGCCGCACACGGCCCCGCCGGCGCCGAACCGTGCACCGCCCTCGGCGTCGGTGCGGACCCGCGCTGCGCCGTGCGGAACGGCCGGCGAAGTTGAGGAGAGCGTTAAGTTTGTCAGCTCGCGTACCACCGTCGGTGGCCTTCGGTGTGCCGCCTCACCGGTGGTCGTGGGCGGGGTGGTACACCGACGGTGGCCTGCGCCCGAGGGTCGTTCGTCTCCCCGATGCCCGGACCGTTCCCGTGCCTCCAGAGCCCGGCGGAATCACCCTGGGCACGCCGATGGCCCGCGCGAAATCAAGAGGACGTCCAGTGGCAATCCATTGGCCGTCGTCACAGTGCTCGCCGCAGGTGAGGCACGACAATCCACATCGTTGTCGGCCATCCGGAAAAGGCGGATCATCAGCGACCTTTCCCACGGTTTGAGCATCTCCGGAAGGTTTCATGACCCCCCAACATCGCCCCGAACATCGATCTGCGACGCCGCGCCTCGGTCGCCGGTCCTTCGCCTCCCTCGTCGGCTTCGCCTCGGTCGCGGCCGGTGGCGCGGTCGTCGCCTCCAATTCGGACCGACTGCCGTTCATCGGTGCGGACGGTCCGCCGCCCAGCGACGTGGGGCCACGGACCGAGGCGGTGAGCCTCAACACCTCCGCCAACACGTCCGTCGAGCAGAGCTACATGGACGCCGAGTCGGCGACCGAGCTGCGCAAGGCCGCGGAGGCGAGCGCCTCGGACGTCATCCTGTCCCGGCCCTCCGCCGCCGCCGCGCAGGCGAAAGCATCGGTGCCGGAGGGCTTCCCCAACGATCCGATCCTGCACCTCGCGAACCGGGCCACGTTCGGCGCGACGCCCGCGCTGCTCGCTCGGATCAAGTCCATGGGCATCGACGCCTGGATCGACCAGCAGTTGAAGCCGGACTCGATTCCCTACACGACGGCCGAGGTGAAGATCAAGGAACTGCCCGGGATTCATCTCACCCTGGCCCAGGCTTCCGCGACGATCCACACGAACAAGGTGATGGACAGCCTCGCCGACGAGTACCTGTGGGCGACGACGGCGCGCATGATCTGGTCCGACCGGCAGTTGTTCGAGCGGGTCGTCGACTTCTGCACGGACCGGATCAACGTCCCCATGCACTTCGACTTCGGGTCGGTGAGCGCGCCGTACTTCGGGCGGGACGTCATCCGCAAGCACGCGTTCGGCAAGTACGCCGACATGCTCGTCGCCGCGGTGCAGCACGCCGGTTTGGTCATCTACCTCAACCAGTCCCAGTCGCAGAAGGCCCGGCCCAACGAGAACCTGGCTCGGGAACTCCTCGAACTGCACACCGTCGGGGCCGGCGGTGGCTACACGGAGGAGGACGTCCGGCAGGCAGCCCTGCTGCAGACCGGCCTGGGGGTCATCGGTGGAAAGGTGGTCACGGACGCCGGGCACTACACCTTCGCCTTCCGCCCCAACAACCACTACACCGGGCCCATCAAGATCATGGGCTTCAGTCACCCGAACGCATCGGCGGACAAGGGTCTGGAGGTGATCAAGGCCTACGTGAACCACGTCGTGCGCCTGCCGGCCGCCGCCAAGAGCTTCGCCCGCGAGCTGGCCACGAAGTTCGTGTCGGACAAGCCGTCGGACGCCCTCGTCGACAAGCTGGCCAAGGTCTACCTGGACAACGACACCGCGATCGTCCCCGTCGTCCGGGCGATGTTCAGCTCGGTGGAGTTCTGGGCCTCACCGTTTGCGAAGATGCACCGACCGAGCGAGTACCTCGTCTCGATCTACCGGAAGCTGGGGGTGCAGCCGCAGACGGCTCCCGGCTACAAACCGCCGAGCGCCCCCGCGCGGACGCCGTTCGCCGACGGGCTGCGGGGGATGGGCACCGTGCTGAACAACATGGGTCAGGTGCCCGTGCACCGCGGCACGCCGGACGGCTGGTCCGATGTCGGCACCGCCTACCTCGGCATCTCGTGGATGTCCACGGCGTGGACCGAGATCGACTTCGTGCTGCGCGGAGGCCGCCCGGCACTGCGTTTCCCCACCGCGGCCAACCTGTTGCCGAGTCCGCAGCCCGCCACCGCCGGCGCCTGCGTCGACGCCCTGGCGCAACGACTGGTCGCCCAGAAGCCGACGAGCGCGCAGCGCGCCCTCCTGTTGTCCATTGCCGAGGTCAGTGCCGACAGTCCGGCCAGCGCCACGGCTTTCCAGGGTGCGCTCGTCGACATCGCCAAAGCCCTGCTCGCCTCGCCGCAGAGTCTCCTTCGATGATGGGAAGCAACGTGTACCCCAACGGCCGTGGGCAGGCGAAGCTGCCCGACCCCGCAGAGGTGGCGCTGCGTGCCGCGTACGAGGCCACCGCCTCGAACAACGCCGCCATCCGCGACGACTTCCTCCGACTGTCGGACGTGGAGGAAGCCCAGCAGGAGGGTCGTGGCGTGACCCGACGCGCGGTGGTCGGCGGTGCCGTCGGGGCGGCAGCCGCCCTGGCGACCGCCGAGTTCGCGGTCACGAAGGCGGCGTACGCCGCGGCGCCGACCGGATCAGGCAAGACGCTGATCAACATCTTCCTCGTCGGAGCGTGCGACGGTCTGGGGCTCCTCGCGCCGGGCGACGACGCGATACTCAAGGCCGTCCGGCCCAACCTGCTGCTGGACCGCACCGCGATCCCCCTCGAACGGGGGTTCGTGCTCAACAGCGCGTTCACGCCGCTGAAGCCGCTGATCGACGCCGGTCGGGTGGCCTTCGTACCGGCCGTGTCGGACAACAAGCTGCCGCGCAGCCACTTCCAGAGCATCGACATCTGCAGTCTGGGTGGGCTGCCCTCGGAGACGAAGGGCACCGGTTGGCTGGACCGTCTGCTGGACAACCTCGGCCCGACCACCACGTTCCAGGCCGTCAACATCGGGGCGCAGACGTCCCGGACGCTCGTCGGCAACCACGTCCCCCTCTCCATCGCCAGTCTCAAGGCCCTCGGAGTACGAGGTGACGCGCGCTACCACGAGCGGACGTTGAAGGCCATCGAAGGGCTCTTCCACGGGCTCGCCCACCCGGCCGGTGACGTGATCGCCAACGGGATGCAGGCCATTCGGACCGCCGAGAAGCTGACCTCCACCGCGTACAAGCCGGCCAACGGAGCGGTGTACACCGGTGCGGTCGGCACCGGGTTGCAGTCCGTCGCCCAGCTGCTGCGGGGTGACGTCCCGGTGGAGGTGATCAACATGGCCTTCGGCGGGTACGACACCCACGCCGCCGAGGGAGTCAACTCCGGTGGTCACCTGTACAACCTGCTCTCCGACCTCGCCAAGGGACTGGCCGCCTTCTTCGCCGACCTGGGTACGAAGGCACAGAACACCACTGTCATCGTCACGACCGAGTTCGGTCGCCGGGTCGCGCAGAACAACGACGGGACCGACCACGGGCACGGTGGCGTCGCGATCGTGGTCTCCGGTCGCAAGCTCGCCGGCAAGGTCATCGGCGGGTGGAAGGGGCTGAAGGAACTCGACAACGGCGACGTGCCGGCGACGAACAACATGTTCGGGCTCTACGGCAAGGTCGCCCAGGGCGTCTTCGGCCTCACGGACTCGGCGGTCAAGAAGGTCTTCCCCAACAACCCGGCGGTCTCCTTCTCCATCTTCGGCTGACCGCCACTTTCGTCGTGCTGCCCGCGGTCGAGTCGGCCGTGGGCGGCACGACGGCATCGGACCGCACCGGTCGATGCCTCTCGACAGAAGAACGGATACGAATGCTCACTCGGATCAACCCGCGTCGCCTGGTGGCGGCAATGGTCACGGCGGCGCTGGTCGCCGTGGCCGTCGCCGTACCGGCAGCGGCGGCCGGACCGTCGACAGTGGTCGGCGTGGCCAGTGGCCGTTGCCTGGACGTGGTCGGCAACCTCAAGACCGCCGGCACCGGCATCAACATCTACGACTGCAAGGGCTCGGCGAACCAGGCGTGGACGCTCACCTCGACCGGTGAGCTGCGGGTCTACGACGACACGATGTGCCTGGACGTCGTCGCCCAGGACACGTCCTCACCGGCCACGGTGCAGATCTACGGCTGCACCGGCGGCGCGAACCAGCGGTGGCGGATCAACACCGACGGGACCATCGTCGGTACCCAGTCCGGTCTGTGCCTGGATGCCGCCGGTACGGCCAACAGCGCGCTCGTCAGCCTGTTGACCTGCACGGGGCAGGCCAACCAACGCTGGACGACGGCGCTGGGCAGCACGGACACCCAGCCGCCCAGCACGCCGGGCAGCCCGCGGGTGAGCGGCCTGACCTGCAACTCGGTGACGTTCGCCTGGAACGCGTCGACGGACAACGTCGCCGTGGCCTTCTACGACGTCTACCACGACGGTCAGTTGATCAAGTCGGTGAGCGGCTCGACGGTGTCGACCAGCCTGACGGTGGTCGGCGGGGCGACCTGGGGGCTGTACGTCAACGCCCGCGACGCCGCCGGCAACGTGTCGCAGGCCAGCTCCACCGTCTCGATCTCCCCACCGCCCTGCCAGGCGGACACCCAGGTGCCCACCGCGCCGCAGCAGCTCACCGGTGTCGCCTCGGGTACGACGGTGACGCTGAGCTGGGTCGCGTCGACGGACAACGTCGGGGTCGCCGCGTACGACGTGTACCGCGCTGGCGTGAAGGTCGGCACGGTCGCCGGTACGCCGCCGGCCACCACCTTCATCGACAGTGGACTCGCGGCGACCACGGCGTACCAGTACTACGTGGTGGCCCGGGACGCGCAGGGCAATGTCTCGTCGCGCAGCGGCACGACGACGGTGACCACCGGCGCCGCGTGCGCCAACCCGGTCTGCACCGTGCGGCAGGTGGCCACCGACACCGACATTCCGTGGGGGTTGGTGACGTTGCCGGACGGCAGCGTTCTCTACAGCCGCCGGGACGCGCAGGACATCGTGCAGCTGAACCCGACGACCGGTGTCAAGACGTCGGTGGGCACGGTGCCGAACGTGCAGAGCACCGATGGTGAGGGTGGCCTGCTGGGTCTGGCGATCTCGTCGAGCTTCGCCAGTGACCGGTGGTTGTACATCATGCACACGTCGCCGAGTGACAACCGGATCGTGCGTATCAAGCTGGAGAACGGTCGGTTGACCACCTCCAGCGAGCAGATCCTGATCAGCGGGATCCGGCGCAACAAGTTCCACAACGGTGGCCGGCTGCGGTTCGGTCCCGACGGCAAGCTGTACGCCAGTACGGGTGATGCGCAGAACGGCACGTACGCGCAGGATCGCGCGGCCCTGGAGGGCAAGGTGCTGCGGTTGAACCCGGATGGCAGCGTGCCGTCGGACAACCCGTTCGGTAACTACGTGTGGAGTTACGGTCACCGCAACCCGCAGGGGTTGGCGTTCGACTCGCAGGGCCGCCTGTGGG
>NZ_JBEXIL010000080.1:0-19877 GCF_040608555.1 Micromonospora sp. NPDC005172 | reverse complement strand
CCCGAAGGCAGACCGCCCCCGGGCGCATGGCGAGGAGAAGCCGCACACCCCACTGCGCCCGATGTGGTTCGGACGTGCGCTGTCTAGCAGACCGCAGACGCGTCGTCGTTGAAGTTGACGTTCTTGAAGTTACCGGTCCGGTAGTCGAGAACCTGGACGTTGGTCAGGTTCGAGAACGATTGCCCGGCCCGCACGCCGAGCTCGTATCCGTTTCGCCGGTAGGGGTCGGGGTACTCGTACACAAACACCGGGTTACCGCTGTTGTTGACGATGGACGACGTGTGGTCCACGACCGAGTTGCCGTTGCTGAAGCGGTTGTCACCGAGGTCGGTGTCGCAGCCGCTCACCCGAAAGATCCCGCCGCTGAAGTTCGCACTCTCGAACAGGCAGACCTGGCCGGACTTGCAGTCACTCGCGCTAGCAGCCTGGGCGCTCGTGGTCGTGGTCAGCGTGAGGCCACCGAGGGCCACCCCGAAAGCCGTCAGCGTGGCCCCGACTCGTTTTGCGATTCGCACAACAGATCCCTTCATGATCGTTCGTACGTTTCGCTGCTGAACGGTACCTTCGCGCTCTTGACAGCCACTTGATGCGGTAATCGTGGCATTCGAGGTGGTCTGTATGCGCCGCGCAGCCCTGCCGACCGGCACCCTGGCCGCGTCTGACCTGCGTTGCTTCGGCAGAATGATGGGATGACCGAGATCGACTGGGAACGACTTCGGGCCGCCGCCACCGAGGCGATGCGGCACGCGTACGCGCCGTACTCGACGTTCCCCGTCGGGGCTGCCGCGCTTGTCGACGACGGCCGCGTCGTGGTCGGCTGCAACGTGGAGAACGCCGCGTACGGGGTGACGCTGTGCGCCGAGTGCGGAGTGGTGTCCAGCCTGCACGCCACCGGTGGCGGTCGCCTCGTCGCGCTCTCCTGCGTCGACGCCACCGGTGAGCCGCTGATGCCGTGCGGCCGGTGCCGGCAACTGCTCTGGGAGAACGGTGGCCCGGAGTGCCTGGTCGAGACGAAGACCCGCCCGCTGCGGATGGCCGAGCTGCTGCCGCACGCCTTCGGCGTGGAGGACCTGGAGGCGGTCACCGGCGAGACTCCGGTACCGGTGGTCCCGGAGCGGCTGGCCGCCTGGCGCGGCCGCGGCACCGTCTTCGTGCACCCGGACATGTCGGCGGGGCAGCAGGTCTGGACTGCGTACTGGGAGCGGTCGGCCGGGGACGACGCGGGCGCCGAGACCGGAGTGCTGGAGGAGGCGCCGAGCTGGGACGACCCCGCCGAGGCGATCACCTGGGGGCTGGCCCGGACACCGCGCGTCGTCGTGGTGGACGAGACGGGCACGATCTTCTGGGCCGGTGAGGGGGAGCCGCCGTTGGAGATCCCGGTTCGGTGGGGTTGAGCTTGGGGGGCGAGGGCCACGGGTTGGGATCTGCAACAGACGAGGAAAAATCTTTCATGAGCGGTTTTGCTGCTGTTGACGTTATTCGGGTCAAGCGGGACGGGGGTGTGCTGTCGGACGCGCAGATCGACTGGGTGATGGACGCGTACACCCGGGGCGCCGTCGCCGACGAGCAGATGTCGGCGTTGGCCATGGCGATCCTGCTCAACGGCATGACCGGGGCGGAGATCGCCCGGTGGACCGCCGCGATGATCGCCAGCGGTGAGCGGCTCGACCTCTCGGCGGTACGGCGTCCCACCGTCGACAAGCACTCCACCGGCGGTGTCGGCGACAAGATCACGCTGCCGCTCACGCCGCTGGTCGCCGCCTGCGGTGCCGCCGTTCCACAGCTCAGCGGGCGCGGTCTCGGGCACACCGGTGGCACGCTGGACAAACTGGAGTCCATTCCGGGCTGGCGGGCGGGGCTGAGCAACGACGAGTTCATCAGCCAGCTCGGCGAGGTCGGCGCGGTGATCTGCGCGGCCGGTGCGGGGCTCGCCCCCGCCGACCGCAAGCTGTACGCGCTGCGCGACGTGACCGGCACCGTGGAGGCGATCCCGCTGATCGCCAGCTCGATCATGAGCAAGAAGATCGCCGAGGGCACCGGCGCGTTGGTCCTCGACGTCAAGGTCGGCTCGGGCGCCTTCATGAAGTCCGTCGACCAGGCCCGCGAGTTGGCCCGCACGATGGTGGAGCTGGGTGGCGCGCACGGCGTACGGACGGTCGCCCTGCTCACCGACATGTCCACTCCGCTCGGCCTGACCATTGGCAACGCGGTCGAGGTGACCGAGTCGCTCGAGGTGCTGGCCGGGGGCGGGCCCGCCGACGTGGTGGAGCTGACGCTCGCGCTGGCCCGCGAGATGCTCGATGCCGCCGGCCTGCCGGACGTCGACCCCGGCGCGGCCCTGCGCGACGGCCGGGCGATGGACTCCTGGCGGGCGATGATCCGGGCGCAGGGCGGCGACCCGGACGCGCCGATGCCGACCGCCGCCGAGGTCGAGGTGGTCCGGGCCGACGAGGACGGATACGTGGCGGCCGTCGACGCGTACGCCATGGGACTTGCGGCCTGGCGGCTCGGCGCGGGCCGGGCCCGCAAGGAGGATCCGGTGAGCGCGCCGGCCGGTGTGGTGTTGCACAAGCGGCCGGGTGACGCGGTGCGGGCTGGCGACCCTCTCTACGAGCTCCGGGCCGAGGATCCGGCCCGGATTCCGGCGGCCCTGGCGGAGGCAACTCGCGCGGTGCACATTGCACCGAGCACGCCGACCGTGGGGCCCCTGGTCATCGAGCGGATCGGCTGACCGGGGCGGCGTGGTGCCGGTCACCTGGGAGCGCTATTGTCGCAGGCCAAAGGCGTCGCGTGCAGACAGGAAGTTGCCCCGTGACCGTACCTGCCCCCGACCCTCGCGAGGTGCGTGAGGCGAGCCTGGACGAGCTGTCCCGGCTCGGTCTGCCGCTGCCGCCGGCCCAGTTCCCGCTCGTGTGGGAGCCGGGTGACGCGATCGAGCTGCGCCCCCGGGCCGAGATCGAGGCGCGCATCGCCGTGCTGCACCTCATCCTGGCCCGCTGCTTCGGGATGCCCCCGCAGGCGGCGATGAGCTGGCTGCTCGGCTCCCACCTGGTCGAGATGGTCACCCCGCCGGAGTGGCAGTTCGTGATGGGCGGCAAGGGTGACCACCGCTCGTTCGTGCTGCACCACGACGCGCTCTTCGCGCTGACCTGGGTGCTCGGGTTGAGCAAGCAGCTCGACCCGACCCTGTCCGTGGACGAGCGGCTGGTCGAGCGGCTGCCGCACATCGCCGAGGGGGAGACCTTCGGGCGCTGGCAGTCCCGCATCCTCGCCGCGCCGCAGCATCCGGCCGACGCGGCGGCCCTGCTCGATCTGCACTACTGCCTGGACTGGGCGTACCTGGAGACCGAGCGCAGCGGCCGCCCCCTGCCGGGGATGGTCGACGCCAACGCGATCGGGCAGCGGCGCTGGGCGCTGGAGTGGGCGGTGATCCTGCGCGGGCCCTACCACGACGAGCCCCCCGGCTGGGAAGAGGTCGACCTCTCGACCTGAGGTCAGCGGGGTCGGTAGGCGTCCAGCCGGACCGCCACGGACACCCGGACCGGCTCGGGCAGCGCGGCCAGCCGTTCGGCGAGCGCCGCCGGGTCGGTGTGCCAGGCACTCGGACCCATCCCGACCAGCGTGGCGATCTCCGGCCGGGTCAGGGCCAGCTCCGCGCGGTGCTCGGTCGAGCTGACCGGCGTGAAGTGACCACCCAGCGAGCCGGCCACCCGGTCGGCCTTGTCCGGGTCCACCCGCAGCAGGCGCAGCGCGTCCACCAGCTCGGTGAGGTGGTCGGCGGCGGGCGTCACCACCAGCAGCGTGCCGGCACGGTCGAGCACCCGGTGGAATTCCGGGCCGTTGCGCGGAGCGAACACGTTCAGCAGCACGGCCGCAGCGCCGTCGGCCAGTGGTAGTCGCTGCCAGGTGTCGGCGACCGCCGCCGCCGCCCTGGGGTGCGCCCGCGCCGCGCGACGCAGCGCCGGCTTGGAGACGTCAAGGGCCAGACCCACGGCGTCCGGCAGCGCCGCCAGCACCGCGCCGAGGTAGCGGCCCGTGCCCGCGCCGGCGTCCACCACCAGGGGGTACGCGTCAGAGCCCGCCGCCGGCTGTTCGGGCCGTACCCCTGTGGTTGCGTCCTTTGCTCTGCTTCCCTCCACGCGACAGTGCGGTGCGGAAAGCGTTGCGTCGGTGGAAGCAGAGCAAAGGGCGGGCGGAGCGGCGGCGGCCGAGGTGGGGGCGGGCGGAGCGGCGGCGGTCGGCGGCGCGGGAGTCGCGCGCAGGCGCGCGACGGCCTCGGTCGCGGCGGCGGCGACCGCGGCCGAGATGACGTCGTAGTGCCCGGCGGCCAGGAAGTCGGCGCGTGCGGCGACCATCTCGGCGCTGTCGCCGACGTGTGGCGCCCGACCGGTGAGCAGGTTCACGTAGCCCTGACGCGCGATGTCGAAGGTGTGCCCGCGCGGACAGCGCAGTGCCCGGGCGGTGCCGGCGGTCGTCTCGGCAAGGGTCTCGCCGCAGACCGGGCAGCTCAGCCGGTCGAGGATGTGCGGGTCCACGTCAGGCCTCCGGGCCCCGTCGGGGGCGGGGCGCGCGGCTCTGCGCGAGGTGGTCGACGACCCGGTGGGTGAACGCGCCGAGCGCCTCGACCTCGGCCCGGGTGAGCAGGTCGAGGAAGTGCTGACGGACGGCGGCCACGTGGCCGGGGGCGGCGGCCTCGATGGCGTTCCGACCCGCTCGGGTGAGTACGACGATCGCGCCGCGGGCGTCGTCCGGGCACTCCTCCCGGGCAACGAGGCCGCGCTGCTGCATTCGGGTCAGGTGGTGGGAGAGCCGACTTCGGGACCAGAGCATCCGGTCCGCCAGTTCGCTGAGGCGCAGCCGGCCCTGCGGCGTCTCGGAGAGGTCGGAGAGCACGTCGTAGTCCGGCTCGGACAGGCCGGCGTCCTCGGTCAGCTCCCGGGCCAGTTCCAGGTCGAGCAGGCGACGCATCCGGCGGTAGCCCCGCCAGGCGTGGTCCTGGCGTTCGTCCAGCCACCGAGTCGCTTCCATGCCGTTCAGCCTAGCGTCTTTGTTGACATGTCATCGAATCGCCTCCTACGGTCGATGACATGTCAACCAATCAGCTGTGGGACCTCTTCGGCACCCGCGGACGAGGCGTGCTCGTCACCCTGCGCCGCGACGGCCGACCCCAACTGTCCAACCTCGACTACCTGGCCGAACCCGGGTTGATCCGCTGCTCCACCACGGGCGACCGGGCGAAGGTACGCAACCTGCGCCGCGACCCTCGGGCCAGCTTCCACGTGACAACGCCGGACGGCGGCGCGTACGCGGTCGCCGAGGGAACCGTGACCCTCACCGAGCCGGCAGCGGCAACCGGCGACGCGGCGGTCGACGAGCTGGTCGAGGTCTACCGGGGAATCCGCGGCGACCACCCGGACTGGGCGGACTACCGCGCCGCGATGGTCGCCGACGGGCGGGTGGTCCTGCGGCTCGCCGTCGACCGTGTCTACGGCTGGCCCGGATGAGCGGGCTGGTGTGGTCGGCCCCAGCAGGCTGACTAGGGTCTGAGCATGGTCGCAACTATCCGGTACGAGGACATCGTCAAGGTCCCGAAGGCGCTGCTGCACGATCACCTCGACGGCGGGCTGCGTCCGGCGACAATCGTCGAGCTGGCGGCGGAGGTGGGGCACGAGCTGCCCACCACCGACCCCGCCGCGCTCGGACGCTGGTTCGTGGCGGCCGCCGACTCGGGGTCGCTGGAGCGTTACCTGGAGACGTTCGCGCATACCGTCGCGGTCATGCAGACCGGGCCGGCGCTGCGCCGGGTGGCGCGCGAGTGCGCCCTGGACCTGGCCGCCGACGGCGTCGTCTACGCCGAGGTGCGCTTCGCCCCCGAGCAGCACCTGGAACAGGACCTGAGCCTGGACGAGGTGGTCGAGGCCGTGCTGGCCGGGTTCGCCGAGGGAACCGCCCAGGCCGTCGAGGCGGGTCTGACCATCCGGGTGGGCACGCTGCTCACCGCCATGCGGCACGCCGCCCGCTCGCAGGAGATCGCCGAGCTGGCCGTGCGGCACCGCGACGCCGGGGTGGTCGGCTTCGACATCGCCGGCGCCGAGGCGGGGTTCCCGCCCACCCGCCACCTGGACGCCTTCGAATACCTGCAGCGGGAGAACTTCCACTTCACCATCCACGCCGGTGAGGCGTTCGGCCTGCCGTCGATCTGGCAGGCGATCCAGTGGTGCGGTGCGGACCGGCTCGGTCACGGCGTACGGATCGTGGACGACATCACCCCGGACGGCGCGCTCGGTCGGCTGGCCGCGTACGTCCGGGACAAGCGGATTCCGCTGGAACTGTGCCCGTCGTCGAACGTGCAGACCGGTGCGGTGGCCTCGATCGCCGAGCACCCGATCGGTCTGCTGCGGGACCTGCGGTTCCGGGCCACCGTCAACACCGACAACCGGCTGATGAGCGGCACGTCCATGTCCCGGGAGATGTCGCTGCTGGTGGAGACGTTCGGTTACGGCTGGCGCGAGCTGCAGTGGTTCACCATCAACGCGATGAAGAGCGCCTTCATCCCGTTCGACGAGCGACTGCGGATCATCGACGAGGTGATCAAGCCGGCGTACGCCAAGCTGCTGGCCTGACCTCCGGTCAGCCGTGCGGGTGGCCGGTCCGGCCGTGGGAGTGGCCTTCCCTGGCGTGGGAGTGGTGGCCGGCGAGCAGGCCGGCCACCCGGCGCAGCACCTCCCGGGCCCGGGCCGCCTCGGCGCCCAGACCCGTCTGGCGGCGCAGCACCGCGGGCTCCGCCCGCAGCAGCGCCACCCCGCGCCGGACCAGCACCCGGGGCGCCTTGCGCTGCTCGGCCAGGTCGCGGGCCAGCCGGCGCAGGAACGTCGCCCCCCGTGGACGACGCAGCGCGTACGCCCCGGCGAGCAGCCCCCGACGGCGACACTCCTGGACGATCTCGGCGGCGAAAATCCCTTCGGCCACGAAAAGTGGCGATCCGTCGACGTCAAATGGCCGGGTGGCTACCCGTCGATCCGCGCCGATCGCATAAACCGGCACATCGGCACGGCCCTCGCGGGCAAGTCGCGCAATCGTTTCGACGGCGGTCGAGGCGTCCCAGGACTGCGGAGATTCCCAATCGACCTGGCCGTTTCGTCGCGGCAACGTAGGGTCATCGCCGTCTTTGTAGAAGTCGTCCAGGCACAGCACCGGCAGGCCGGTTTGCTGCGCAATGTACGACTTTCCGGAGCCTGAGGGGCCGGCGAGCAGGACGACGCGGTGGGGATTTTCCATTACCTTCAGTTACTCCGGCCAGACGGACTGCTATCAAATCGCATCAACATCTCATCACACCTTGAGCCGGTGACAACCTGGGCTTTCTTCTTGCCGGGCGTCGTGATGGAATCTCGGGGGTCCGACCCGCCGGGTCGGTCGCTGGGCGTTGCCCGGGGCAACGCGTTCAAGCTGTAATCGCGAGGGCGGTGACGTGAGCAAACGGCCAAAGACGGCGGGCTCCTTCCTGTCGCGACTGCGCCGGCCGGCCAGTCGACTCCGGGACATGCCGATCTGGTCCAAGCTCGGTCTCATATGCGGGTGACGGTCAGGACTGGTAACCGGCGGATCGGTACTCGTATTCGCGGTCGTCGTCGCGGTCGCCGTGGTCGCGGCTGAAGTCCCACCCGCCAGCGGCCTCGCGGCCCGGACGGCCGCCCACCGCGAACCCGCCGATCTCCTGGCCCCGCCGCCAGCCACGGAAGTAGCCCGTGGTGTTCTCCGCGAGGCTCGCCGCGTCACGCACTATCCGCAGCGGACGCTCCTCGCGCAGCGGGGAACCCGGGACCAGGTTGGCCTGCGGGACGCGCTTCGGCAGACCGGCGTTGGTCTCGGCACCGACCGCGGGGCGGGCTGCCTGCTCGGCGGCCTGCCAACCGGTGTCGGCCGTGGTCGACCAGTCCAGATCGGACTCTTCCTCGCTGTGACCCACGAACCAGGCGGACTTGGCCTGCGCGAAGATCAGCAGATCACCGTCTCCCTCGTCGGCGACCGGCGGCGGCCGGTGCTCGACCGGGGGCGACGGCCGGTGCTCGACGGCCCGCTCGACGCGGGGCGCGGGACGGCCGTTGCGGGCAGCCTGCTCGCGGTCGACCAGCCGCAGTGGGGGAGTGTCCAGACGGGACTCCGCCGAGGGCGGGTTGAGACCTTCCCGCAGCGCCCGGTCCGCCAGCGGCGGCGGCTCGACCAGCCGCAGCATGGGGGGCTCCTGGGGCAGGTCGTCGGCCAGCCAGGGCGGCGTGACCCGCCCGTCGGCCCGGCCCGGTTCGGTCGGAGCCTCGACGCCGCGGTTGCCGCCGTACGGGTAGGCGACCGGGTTGTTCGGCGAGCTGTCGGCCGGGTCCTCCGGGTTGTTGACCAGGGGCCAGTTCGCCCGGGAGCCCGGCGGCGCGGACTCCTGCTCCGGCCGGGGAGCGGGCACCGGGATGCTGAGGTCGGTGACGCTGAAGCCGCCGGTGGGCGGATCCTCGACCGACGGCCGCTGCGGGTGGCTCTGCCGCTCGCCGTTGGTCTTCGGGCGGGGCGGGATGACCGTACGCTGCCGCTCGGCCCGAGCGCTGTTGATGGCGGCGGTGGTCAGCGTCGGCCGGAACGGCTCGCCCGCCTCGGCCGGCGGCACCGCGCCGCGCTGGGCCGGCGCGATCGGGGTGATGCCCGGGGGCGGGGGTGGCGGCGACGAGACCGGCCGGTTGGTCGGGCCGTCGATCCGGCTCGGCAGCGGTTCGCCACGTCCGGGCGGCGCGGACACCAGCGGACCGGCCATCGCGGCCGGTGCGACAGGCGCGGGCGCGACCGGTGGCGGGGTGATCGGAGCGGGGGCTACCGGTGGCGGCCCGAGCGGTCGAGGCGACGCCAGGGGGGCGCTGCCCGGTGCCGGCTCCGGCCGGCTGCGCCGACCAGCGACGGGCGTGGGCTCGGCGGCGGCCGGGGCCGGTCGGACGGAGCGCAGGCCGGCGGCGGTGCCGGCGAGGCCGGTCAGCTCGCCGACCGCTTCGCCGCGACGGGCGGCGGCCCGGCGGCCGGGGGCCGGGGCAGGGGTGCTGACGCGCGCGCCGAGCGCGCTGACCAGCGCCTCGCAGCCGGCGTCGCAGGCTCGTACGGAGGCGACGGCCTGCCGGACCGTCTCGGCCACGGCGGAGGTGAGCGCCCGGTTGACGGCGGCGCGACGGGGCGTCTCCGAGATGGCGACCCGCAGCGCGGTGACCGCTTCGTTGATCTCTTCGGCGTCGGCGACACCGTCCGCCGCCAGGTGCGCGGCGATGGCGTCCGCGGCGACGGACACCTCGCGGCCACGGGCGATGGTGCCACCGAGCATGCCCGGCTCGGGCAGCGCGTCCAGGACAGCCAGCGACACCGGCTCGGCCGGGTCCGGGTATGCGCGCAGCGCCGCCGGGTAGAGCTCCCGCAGCACCTCGCGCAGCGCCACGGCGGCGGAGTGCCGCCCGCTGGCCAGGGCGGCGTGGGCGGCGAGCACCTGCTTGTAGCCGGCGAGGTCCCGGGGCGCCGGCAGCGTGACGGCGGAGAGAGCACCGGCCTGCAACGCGCGGGCCAGACCGACGGCCCTGCGCTCGGCCGGGGGTGACTGCATCTCCTCCAGCGAGTCGTCGTCGGCGAAGCGCTCGGCGAAGTCGTCCACCGAGTCGTCGTCGGCGATTGCGAGGGGTCGACCCGCCGCGCTCAACAGCGAGGTGACCGTGTGGTCGTCGCTGTCGGCGGCGATGGCCGCACCGCTCGGCCCGCCCGACCGCTCCACGAGCAGCGCGACGAGCTGGGCGTAGCCAGCCGCGTCGTCGCCGATCTCGCAGACATGCAGCAGACGGCCTGCGTCGTCGACCACAGCGGACGTCAGCGTCGAACCGGCCGAGGCCGATCGGTCAGCCGGATCCGCCGAGGCCAGACCGCAGTACACGCGCACGAGCGCCACGGCGTCGTCCTCCTCCCGGGACAGGTCTTCCTACTGCCAGCAACTGATGCTCCCCGGTACGGGTCAGTCGCGCCAGTCCACCACCGCAGAGATCTTGCCGACAATGGTGCGCCAACCCAAACTCGCGGTTTGTGCCCCGATCTTCTTCAGGCGTCGCCGACCCATGAAAGCGCCGATGCCACCGTTGACCGTGGCGCGCAGCGCCTCGTCGAGGTTGTCGAGGCTGGAGCCGGCGGAGAGCATGTCCAGGACCGCAGGCAGGCGCAACGCGTACGACACGTCGCGGGCGACCTCGCCGGCCTCGATCAGCAGGGTCGAATCCCAGGTGTCGTGGCCGCCCCGCAGGTTCTCCACGACGAGGTCCAGCTCGTACGTGTCCTCGTCGAGCGGCACGATGTCGGCCGGCTCCACCCGTTCGGACAATTCATTCCAGCTGTCCAGTTGGGACAGATCGTTGGGCGCGCCGGAACGGACGAAAGTGACCAGCGACTCGGGGGTCTTGAACAGCAGCAGCTTGCCCCGGTGGCTGAGGAAGACCGGCACCTCCTCGTCGTCCGCCTCGTCGGTGGCGTCCTCGTCCTCGTCGGTCGCGTCGGCGTCGGCGTCGGTCGCGTCTGCATCGGCGTCGCGGCGCCGGCGCGACGGCTCTTCCTCGTCGCTGTCGGCGAACTCCTCGGCCAGCTCCTCGTCGAGGATGACAACGGTCTCGTCGTCCTCCTCCTCGATGACCTGCCGACGGGCGAGGAACGGGTCGTCCTGGTCGCGCTCGGTCACGTCGGTCGGGGTCAGCGATCCGGCCGGCCGGTACGCCCGCAGCGTGAAGCCTGTGCCCGCCGGTAGGGCGATCTCCACCGGGTCGATCCGCAGCTCTTCCCAGAGCGACCGGTCGATCGCCGCGCGGGGGGTGTCGTCGGCCTCGTCGGCCTCGTCTGGCTCGGCCGGGCCGGTGGTGTCGTCGAGCTCGGGCTCGTCGGCGTCGGGCCGTTGGGGCGACTGGCGGGCCACGCTGACCTCCGTGTGCTTCGGGTTGCCCACCCACCGGGGTCTCGACCGGCGAGTGACTCTGGGCACATACCCTAGTCGGCGACCCGGGAAGCCCGGAGCCCGCACCCCGGTGGCCGGCGGAGGAACCTCTCGTACCTGCGGGTGCGCGATGGTGGCGGACCGGCCCCCTGACAAGTAGCGTAGCTACACATGAAGGCCCAGTCGCTGCACGGTCACCTCGACGCCCTTCTGCTCGCCGTCCTCGAACAGGGCGCGCTGCACGGCTACGCCATCATCGAATCCCTGCGGACACGCAGTGACGGCAGTCTCGACCTGCCCACCGGCACGATCTATCCGGCGCTGCGCCGGCTGGAGCGCGCCGGGCACGTGGCGAGCACCTGGAGCACCGTCAACGGTCGCGAGCGGCGGACGTACCAGCTCACCGATCCCGGCCGCCGCGCACTGGCCGCGGAGCGGGCCGGATGGCAGGAGTTCCGGGTGACGGTCGGTCGGTTCCTCGACCCCGGCAGCCCGCCCGTCACCCCCGCCTGAGCGGCGATCGGGTCAGCGCGCGGTGGCCCGAACCCAGCCGCGCGCCGCGCGCGTCAGCGAGAAGTTCGCCGCACTCACCACCACCATGCCGACGATCATCGGCGGCCAGGTCAGCGCCGCGTCCCACATGTCGATCGACCACACGAAGAGGGCGCCACCGGCCGCCATGCCGAGGGCCAGCGCGCCGGTCAGACCGATGCCCACCGCTCGCTGCGCGACCGCCAGGTGGGGTCGCGGCGACCGCGCGCCCGCCCAGATCACCAGCAGGCCGGTCACCGCGAGCAGCAGCCCGCCGGCCCAGATCCAGTCGACAGTGGCGGACAGCAGCCGGTAGGCCGCGGGCGGTTGTGGGCCGGCGCTCCAGCTCGACCCGCGCCACGTGAGGTCGCCGGCCGCCACCAGGACCCCGGCCACGGCCAGCATCCGCAGGGAGAGGCCGCGCAGGGCGGCCACCGCCAGCTCCGCCTGCCAGGAGGGCAACACCTGCGCCGCCGAGCCGAACTCGGCCACCGCCCGGCGCTGCGCCTCGGTGGGCGGCAGACCACTCTCGCGGTACGCGTCGACGGCGTCCAGCAGGTCGTGGCGCGCCTCGGTCAACAGGTCGGACTTCAGCCGTGCCGGACCCTGCAACCGAGACTCCAGCTCCCGCAGGTGCTCGTCGACCAGGAAGTCCTCCGCGTGCCGCATGGCACCACCCTGCCACGGGCGCAACGGCACCCACGTCGGGGAGAACCCTGGTCCGTCCCCGAAACGCCTCAGGGGGCCAGCGCCAGGTACCCCCGCTCGGCGGCCGCCTGGAGAAGCCACTGGTCCCGGTACCAGCCGGGGACGGCGACCAACTCGGCGTGCCGGCCGCGCTGGATCACCCGACCACCGTCGAGGACGACGATCTCGTCGAGGTCGGCCAGCCCGCTGAGCCGGTGACTGATCAGCAGGACCGTGTGCCCGACGGGGGTGGCGGCGAGAGCGGAGGCGAGTACCGCGTCGGCGGCGGCCGGGTCCAGCCCCTCGGTGGGCTCGTCGAGCACGAGCACCGGCGGTGCGGCGAGCAGTGCCCGGGCGAGCGCGAGCCGCTGCCGCTGGCCACCGGAGAGCTGCCCACCCTCCTCGCCGACCAGCGTGTCCCAACCGGCCGGCTGGGCGCGTACCCAGTCCAACAGGCCGGCGGCCGCCACCGCCCCGGTCAGCTCGTCCTCGCTCGCGCCGGCCCGTCCGAGCAGCAGGTTCTCCCGCACGGTGGCGTGGAAGACGTACGCCTCGGCGAGCAGCCCACCGACGACGGAGGGCAGCGTCTCCTCGCCGTACGCGGACAGGTCGTGGCCGGCAAGGGTGACGTGGCCGGTGGTGGGCTGGACCGCCCCGGTGAGCACCGCCGCCAGGGTGCTCTTGCCGGCACCGCTCGGGCCGACGACGGCGATGCGGCGGCCCGCGGGCAGGTCCAGGTTCATCCGGTCCAGCGCCGGCGCGGCACCGGCCCGGTACCGCACGCTCACCTCGACGAAACGCAGGTCGTGCGGGCCGGCCGGGTCGGTCACCGGCGGAGCGGACGTGACCGTGGGCGTGTCGGCGTCGAGGAGGGCGGCGACCCGGGTCAGGCCGGGCCGCAGCTGGGTCCACTGCCGGGCGGCCGAGACCAGGGCCAGCGCCACTTCCACGGCGGCCAGGGTGCCGACGGCCAGCACCCCGACGAGGACGCCCCGTACGTCGGCGGCCAGCGCGACCAGCACCACGGCGGCGGCGGTCAGGCCGGCGACCAACACCCCGACCGCGTCCACCGCGAAGCCCGTGGCCGCCAATCGGCGCTCCAGGCGCGCCAACCGGTCGGCCCGCTGCACGGCGGCCCGCAGTGCGGCGTCGGTCGCCCCGAACGCCGCCAGGTCGGCGGCGCCGTGGGTGAGGTCGACGGCGTCGGTGGCCAACGCGCCGCGCAGTGGCGCCACCTCGGCCGCGCTGCGCCGGGTGACCACGGTGGCCAGCGCCGGCAGCGCCACACCGGCGACGACCAGCCCGACGGCGAGCACACAAGCGGCCGGCGGTGAGATCAGCGTCGCCCCGATCACCGCCAGCACACCGACCAGGGCCGCCGCCGCGCCCGGTACCAGGACCCGCAGCAGCAGGTCCTGGACCGCCTCGACGTCGGAGACCAGCCGGCTCAGGACGTCCCCCGAGCGGTGTGGGGCGTGTCGACGGGCCGCGAGGGTGCCGAAGACCCGGGCGCGTACGTCGGTGATCATGCGAAGGACGGCGTCGTGTCCGGCGAGCCGTTCGCTGTAGCGGAAGACACCCCGGCTGATGGCGAGGGCCCGGACGGCGACGATCGCCACGGTGAGCCGGTCCAGGGGCGGCTGACCGGCGGCGCTCATCAGCAACCACGTCGCGGTGGCCATCAGGGCGAGCCCGGCGAACTCGGTGGCGGCGGCGAGCAGCCCGGCGCCGGCCAGGCGACCCAGGTACGGGCGGGCCAGCCGCAGCACGGCACGTTCGGCGGCGATCCGCCCGGCCGAGGGCGCGTCGGCGTCCGGCCCGACGGTCACCGGCTCCGGCGTGCTGCTCATCGGGTCGCCTCCCCGGTCGGTACGGGCGTCAGCTCGGTGACCCTGCCGTCCTCGACCCGCAGGATGCGGTCGGCGTCGGCCAGCAGCGCCGGCCGGTGCGCGACCAGCAGCGCGGTGCGTCCCGCGACCAGCCGGCGGGTGGCGTCGAGCACCACGGCCTCACTGGCCGTGTCCAGCCGCGCGGTGGGCTCGTCGAGCAGCACCACCGGCGCGTCCCGCAGGAACGCCCGGGCCAGCGCCACCCGCTGCCGCTGGCCGCTGGAGAGGCCGTGGCCGCGCTCGCCGAGCAGCGTGTCCAACCCGGCGGGCAGGCCGGCGACCACGTCGTCCAGGGCCGCGTCGCGCACGGCGCTGGCGACCGCCTGGGGCGGGGTGTCCGGTGCGCCGAGGCGGATGTTGTCGGTCAGCGTGGCGGCGAACAGGTGGGCGCGCTGCGGCACCCAGGCGACCTGTCGACGCCAGGCGTCCAGGTCGACGGTGGCGAGGTCGACCCCGTCGACGATGACCCGGCCGGCGGTCGGCGTCACGAAGCCGAGCAGCAGACCGAGCAGGGTGCTCTTGCCGGCGCCGCTGGGCCCGATCACGGCGATCCGCTCGCCGGGTCGAATGGTCAGTGTCACGTCGCGCAGCGCGGTGGTCCGCTCGTACGCCACGGTCACCGCCTCGAGGTGGATCTCACCGCGCCCGTCGGGGACGGCCGCGCCCTCGGCGGAGCGGGGGTTGCCGGGCGCGGCCGAGACGGTGAGCGCCTCGTCCAGCGCCGTCAGCCCCTCCATGCTGGCGTGGAAGCGGCTGCCGGCGGCACGCAGCGGCAGGTACGCCTCCGGCGTGAGCAGCAGCACCAGCAGCGCGGTGTGCAGCGCCAGCCCGCCGCCGAGCAGCCGGATGCCGACCGGCACCGCGACCAGCGCCACCGAGAGGGTGGCGACCAGCTCCAGCACCAGCGCGGAGAGGAACGCGATCCGCAACGTCTTCATGGTGGCGGCCCGGTGCCCGTCGGCCATCCGGCGCACCACCTCGGTCTGTGCCCGGGCCCGCCCGAACGCCCGCAGGGTCGGCAGCCCGGCGACCATGTCCAGGAAGTGTCCGCCCAGCAGGGAGAGCCGCCGCCACTGCCGTTCGGTCGCGGCCTGCGCCTGCCACCCCAGCAGCGCGCCGAAGACCGGGATCAGCGGCAGCGTCAACGCGATGATCAACGCCGAACTCCAGTCGGCGAGGACGATCCGCGCCAGCACCGCCACCGGCACCGTCACGCTGAGCACCAACTGCGGCAGGTAGCCGGTGAAGTACGCGTCCAACGCGTCCAGCCCACGGCCGGCCAGGGTGGCCAACTCGCCGGCCCGCTGGCCCGCCACCCAGCCCGGCCCGTGCCGGCCCACCGCCCCGAGCAGGTCGGCCCGCAAGGTGGCCTTGACCGTGGCGGCGACCCGCGCGGACACCGTGCCCTGCGCCCAGACCAGCGCCGACCGGGCGGCGACCGCGAGCACGAGACCCGCCAACGCCGGCCGGTTCAGGCGCCCGTCGAAGGCGCTCGCGAGCACCGTCGCCAACGCCGTGGCCTGCGCGACGATCAACGCGGCGGCGAGCACGCCGAGGATCGCGAGCACGGCGAGATCGCGCCGGGCCGCGGGGACCCGACGCAGGAGACGCGGGTCGAAGGGACGGCGGTTCACCAGTACACCGGTGCCCTGCCGTCGGTCCGTCCCCGGAAAACCCACCAGCACATCGCCTGGAAGCCTAGTAGGGCCGGCAGCAGCGGCAGCGCCACCCAGCCGAGCAGCCGCAGCGTCGGCGCGCTGGCGGCGGCGTCGGCCACCCTCAGCGAAGCCTCCGGGTCGGCCGTGGAGACCAGCACGTAGGGCCACAGGGCCGCGCCGACCAGCGCCACCGGCAGCGCGAGGGCCGCGCCGGTGGCGATCAGCGCCCACCCCGGCCGCCGCCGCGCCAGCGCCGCGCGGGCCGTCAGCAGCGCCGCCACCAGCAACACCGGCAGGAGTACGGCCACCGCCGGTCGCTGGACGGCGTCGCGTACCCGGGAGGAGAGCAGGCCCGCGACGGTGGCCAGGGCGACCGCGCAGAGGGCCACCGGCACCAGCCGGCGGGCCGTGCGGCCGGCCACGGCGGCGGCATCGGTGGGCAGTCGCAGCGTGAGGAAGGCCGCACCGTGCACCGCGACCAGGGCGAGCATGGCCAGCCCGGCGGCCGCGGCGAACGGGGTGGCCAGGTGCGAGATCCCCGCGACGTGCCCGTTGGCCTGACGGGGTACGCCCTGCAACAGCGCGGCGAGCACCACGCCCCAGCCCAGCGCGGCGAGCGCGCTGCCGACGACGATGACCCGGTCCCAGCGGGCGCGGACCCGTTCGTCGCTCGGCCGGCTGCGCAGTTGCACGCCGGCGGTGACCAGGATGACGCCGACCAGCGCGCCGGCGACCGCCGGGTAGCAGCCGGCGAGCAGTTCACCCTCCAGCACCGGGAACGCGCCGAACAGGATGCCCACGGCGGCGACCAGCCAGACCTCGTTGCCGAGGAAGAACGGGCCGAGGGCGGTGAGCGCGGCCCGCCGCCCGGCCGGGGCGCTGCCCCGGGCGAGCAGCAACCCGACGCCGTAGTCGTAGCCGGCGAGCACCAGGTAGCAGGCGAAGAAGAGGCCGAGCAGGGCGTACCAGGCGAGGTCCACGGGTGAGTCTCCTCAGGCGAGCACGGGTTCCGGCTGGGCCGGTTCGGTGGGTGGTGCCGGCGGGCGGCCGAGGGCCGGGTCGACGGCCCCGCGGCCCGCGTGCCGGGCGAGCAGCACCCAGTTGGTGACGGCGAGGGTGCCCAGCAGCAGGCTGAAGCCGATCAGCGAGGTGAGCATCACCGGCGCGCCGACTCCGGAGACGGCCTGCTCGGTGGGGAGCAGCCCGTACGCCACCCAGGGCTGGCGGCCGACCTCCCGGGCGATCCAGCCGAGGATCACCGCGACGAACGGCAGCGGCGCGCCGAGCAGGATCAGCCAGAGCGGGAAGCGCAGCCGGATGATCCAGTCGCGAAAGAGCAGGGGCAGCAGGAACCAGACGCAGCCGAGCGTGAAGCCGATCAGGATCATGAAGCCGAGCCCGACGCTGGCCAGTACCGGCGGGGTGTAGTCGCCGGGGCCGAACCGCGTCGTCCACTCGCCGATCAGCGCCTGCGCCTCGGGACTGTCCCCGCCGAACTTGGTCGGTTGTACCGCCCCGACCGGCCCGAACTGGGCGAAGCCGAAGCCCTGCACCAGGCTGATCGCCAGCGCGGCGGCGACCAGGCCGATCCGCAGCGAGGTGCGGAAGAGCGCGAAGTCGGGCGTACGCCGGATCAGGTGCCACGCGCTGACCGCGGCCATCAGCATCCCGCCGACCAGGAGCGCCGCGGAGACCACATGCCCGAACGCCATGCCGAGACTGGGGTTGGTGAGCAGAGCGCCGAAGTCGGTGAGGTGGGCGATGCCGTCGCGGACCTCGTATCCGACCGGGTGTTGCAACCAGGAGTTGGCCACCATGATCCAGAACGCCGAGGCGTACGCGGTGAGCGCCACGCCCCAGAGCAGCGCCAGGTGGACGCCCTTGCCGAGGCGGTGCCAGCCGAAGATCCACATGCCGAGGAACGTGGACTCCAGGAAGAACGCCACGAGCGTCTCGATCGCCAGCGGTGCGCCGAAGACGTTGCCGACGTAGCGCGACAGGCCACTCCAGTTCAGCCCGAACTGGAACTCCATCACGATGCCGGTGGCGATGCCGAGCACGTAGTTGATCACGTAGAGCTGGCCCCAGAACCGGGTCAGCCGCTCCCACTTCGGATTTCCGGTGAGCACCCAGGCGGTCTGCATGCCGACCAGCAGGGTGACGAGCCCGAGCGTGACGACCACGAACAGGAAGTGGATCGACGTCGTGGTGGCGAACTGGAGGCGAGCGAGGAGCAGCGTGTCCATGGCCGGCTCTTTCGTAGCTGTTGGCTCCCTTGTCGTAGCAACCCTACACGTAGTCTGGCTACATGTTAATACTACTACGCCCCGTCGTAGTAAATCTTACGACGGGGCGTAGTAGAAGGGGGCTTCGGGCGTGACCCGCGCGCGCCGAGGCGCGCGGGGGAATCAGCTCAGGAAGAGGGTGACCGGGAGGGCGACCAGGGTGGCGGCGACCGCGAGGGCCATGGCGCCGAGGGCGCGGGGAGGCCGGTCGGCGACCAGCAGTCGCTGTACGCGTACGTCGAGATCGCGGTCGCCCAGACCCAGCGCGCCCGCCGGTGTGACCCGGTGCCCGGCGGCGGCGAACCGGCGCAGCGCGCCCGCCAACGGCGCCCCGGCGTGCAGCTCGCACGCCTTGTCGTCGGCACGCATCTCGACCAGCAGGGCGACCCGCTCGTGCGCGTCGCGGACCCAGCCGAACCAGGGCAGCGCCCGGCAGAGGGCGGTGAACGGCAGCAGCACGAGATCGTGCCGCTCGTGGGCGTGGGCGCGCTCGTGCGAGAGAACGGCCGCCAGTTCGGCCCGATCCAGCAGACTCAGCGTGCCCGCGCTGACCACCACCTGCGGCTTCACCCCGGGCAGGCAGTACGCGGCGGCGCTCGGATGGTCCAGGACGAGCGCCCCCGGCGCGGCCGGGTCGTCCCGGGCCACCAGGGTGAGCAGGTCCCGGTGCCGGCGCTGGGCGCGGATGGTGCCGTGGATGCTGCGGACGGTCGTGGTGCCGAGCACCGCTCCGATACCGAAGCCCACTCCGACACCGGCCAGGTGGAAGGCGGTCTCCCCGATGGGCAGGGTGCCGTGCGCGAGATCCGAGGCCAGGGCGAGCAGCGCGCTTCCGGTCGGCAGGTCGTACGCGCTCAGCCCGAGCGCCATCGGCAGGCCCATCGCGGACAGGCCCAACGCCAGACCGACCGCCTGCCAGCAGACGATCGCCACCCGGGGGCTGCGCCACGTCCAGGTGGAGCGGGCCAGCACCTGGGCAGTCAGATAGCAGGCCAGCATGGTGGCGGCGAAGTGGACGGCGTACGCCATGGCGCGCCTACCGCTCCGCTGTCTCGTCGGCAGCCCGTCGGCCCGTCGGCCCGTCCACGCGGTCGGTCAGGCCACCGCTGGAGGGGCCGGTTAGCCCGGCCTCGCTGCCCAGGGCGGCCCGCAGCACCTCGGCCTCGGTGCCGGTCACCGAGCGGGCGAAGCGCACCAGCGCCGCGTCCCGACTGCCGCCCAGGTCGAGGGCGTCGAGCATGAGCTGGGCGATGTGCGCCTCGCGGCTGGCCGCCGGCCGGTAGCGCCAGGCGCGGCCCTCCCGCTCCCGCTGCACCATGCCCTTGCCGGCGAGTCGGTCGAGAACGGTCATCACCGTCGTGTACGCCAGCTCGCGACCGTCGAGCGCGTCGGCCACCTCGCGCACGGTCACACCGTCCGACGTGCCCGGGACCACGTCCCACAGCACGTCCATCACCGCACGCTCAAGATCGCCCAACCGAGTCACAACCCAATCCTACCCCCGGTAGTAGACCTCTCGATCCTCGCGTCCGGTCCGCCACCCTGACCGCAGCCCCGCCCGCCCGCGCAAGATCCCCACAACAACAAGGATGTAGTGGTCTCCGTCCGCCACGAGACCACTGCATCCAGGAAACTGCGCGATCTTGGGGGATTGGGCGCGAGGCGGAGAGCGAGAGACCCAGGAGCCGGATCGCAGCCCACCCGGAAGAGCCCCCGCTGCCCGGTAACCCGACCCGAGGCGGGACCCGCAAGCTGACCCACCCGACGGACCCGGCCCACGTCAGGTTTTCCGGGGGAGCCCGCCCACGCAGGGATCAAGCCTGACCGCCCGGAGTGGGCGGGC
>NZ_JBEXIL010000079.1:0-22181 GCF_040608555.1 Micromonospora sp. NPDC005172 | reverse complement strand
CCCCACCCCCACCCCCCACCCCCACCCCCTGACCCCGCGTTGATCATGAAGTTATTGCGCGCCGCCCCGGCGTGTCGTGGCAACAACTTCATGATCAACGCAGGCGGTGCTGGTGGTCTGGGGATCAGCGGATTACTGGGCGTTGGTCTTGGGGTAGGGGCTCGACGTTCATGATCGGCTCCCGCGTCGTCGTCGCCGCCGACGGGCCGGGCGGGCGGAGTTGCCCGCACCGGCGCAGGATGGGCCGAGACCGCTGGGGCGCGCAGTGCGGGCGGACGGCCCGCACCGGAACCCGATGCGGGCGGACCACCCACGTCGGCGACGGCCAACGGATACCCGAGGGCGCGACCCGGCTGGGCCATCTCTGGCCCCGGTGGGTCACCGACGGACGCCGGCACGACGGTCAGGCGCGGACCGCCGACCACGCCGGCCCGCGTCCCGGCATCGGGCCGCTTCCCTGACGGTTCGGTGGGCGAGGCGATCCACGAACAGTTTCCAACCGAACGCTGACCGTTCCCTGACAAGTCGTCGTTAGCGTCCACGCCCATGAATCGATCCACCACGTGGGCGGTGGCCGGCCTGACCGCCGTCGCCCTGACCGTTGCGCCCGTTCCGGCCTCGGCCGCGGACAGCAGCGGCGCCCAGCTCCAGGAGGTCACTCCGGGCGGGCTGTTCCTGGCCAACATCGACGACGACGCGAACGCCTGCCGGTCGGCGGCCCAGCGGATCACGAGCGAGGCGGTGGCCCGCGAGGAGGCCAACGAGCAACGTTTCAGCGACGAGAAGGATGCCCTCGCCCAACTACCGGACCAGGAGCAGGCCGAGAGGGACTTCCTGGCCCTGCGTCGGTCGCACCGGTGGGAGCAGAACCTCGCCGACCGGCAGCTGGCCGCGTGCAACGACGCCGCCGACGCGGTGGTGAACGGTGCCGCAGACGAGCGGGACCTGTTCCGGTTGCGGGTGACGCCCTGGTCGAACGCGCCGGCCGCCGCCACCGCGAGGGTGACGACGAGCGGCAAAGTGCGGCTGTTCGTGAAGCGCGCCCGCTGGGAGGTGGCGGACGTCCTGACGGTCGCCGAGCTGCGCCGAGGCGTCGACCTGGGCCTGGAGGGCACCGACGTCGTGCGGGACCGGGCCGACTGGGACGGCACGGCGGTGGTCACCCTGACCGTCACCGTCGCGGGCGCAGCCACCACCCGTGCGGTACGTCTGCGGGCGGCACCCGTGCTCACCCAGCTCAACACGCAACGACTGCAACGTGTGTTCGCCGCCGAATCCGATGACGAGAACGTTCGCGGCTGGCATGCCGAGATCGCCAAGGTGGCACCGCTGACCACCCTGGCGACCGCCGACGACGGCTGGACGCAGGACCTGTTCGAACCGGCGTACCAGAAGGTCGACGGGAACGGCATGCGGGTGCTCGTGCCCTCGGTGAACGACCGGCACCGGCAGGCCGCGCGCGCCGCCTACACGCAGCTGCGGGGACGCGACGTGGCGGTGGCGCACATCGCCGACGTGCCGCAGGCCGACAGCGACGACGACAACACGTACGACTCGATGGGCAACCTGGAGACCATGCCGCCCACGCCGGGTCACCCGAACGGGACGATCGTGGTGGGCGGCACGCCCTCGGCGCGGGTCATGACGTTCTTTCGGGCACAGGGCGCGCAGGACGTGGTCACGGTGGACACCGGCTGGCTGACCGTCGGGCACGTCGACGAGTTCATCCAGTTCCTGCCCGTCGACGGCGGATGGAAGGCGATCGTCGCCGACCCGGCCGCCGGCCTCACGATGCTGGCCGGCGTGCCGCAGAAGGAGAAGCTGCACGGCAACCTGCCGACGTTGGAGTGGCCCTACGACGAGCGCATCGACAAGCGCACCGTCGCCGAATTCCGCGCCGACGACCAGTTCGTCGACACCAACCGCATCGCCGCCCGCCGGATCGACCAGAACATCGCCACGCTGGGCCTGCCGGCGTCCCGGATCGTCCGGATTCCGGTCCTGTTCACCGCCCGCAGCTTCGACTGGGCGCTGGCACAGAGCGCGATCGACGGCATGGACGACGGACCGGAGAAGGACGACGCGATCGTCGCCCTCAACGCCATGCGGTACGCCGTCGGCGAGACCCCCAACCTGATCAACGGGCTGGTGGTCAACGGCAACCGGTACGTCGCGCCCAAACCGTACGGTCCTCTGCTCGGCGGCCACGACGTGTTCGAGACCGCCGCCACCCGGGCACTGGCGACGGTGGGCTACCAGGTCGGCTACGCGGACGATCTCACCTCCGCGCACGTGGGCGAAGGCGAGATCCACTGCTCGACGAACACGTTCCGGGACTACCTCACCTCGTGACCGACACACGAGGACGGGACGGGTCGCAGGGCGTGGCGAACCACCATCGGATCCCTATTGGAGCCTCACAGCTTCCTGACAAGTGGTCAGTAGCGTCATGCCCATGAGAGCACACGAGCACATCGGAACGACCGCCAACGGCGACTGGGCAATCGACACGGACACGACGACCAGCAGAGAGGGTGAGCACGGCACGCAGCGCTGACCGGACCGGGACAACGCGGTTCAGGACAGGAAGATCAGAGCGAGCCAGCCACCCACGATGACCACCAGCGCCACGGCCAGCACCCAGGTCGGCACGGTGTACTCACCGCGTCGGTTGCGGTCGATCTCGGCACGGATCTTTTCCCGCCGACGTTCGACCCAGTTCTGCCGCTCGGCGCCGCGCTCGGTGCGGTCGGGTGGTCCGGAAGTCGTCATGGCGCGCTCAGCCTACCGGTTGCGCCGGCCCCGGCGGTGAACACCACCGCCGGGGCCGGTGTACCCGTCACATGCTGGCGATCAGCCGCTCCACCCGCTCGTCGTACGCGCGGAACGGGTCCTTGCAGAGGACGGTGCGCTGCGCCTGGTCGTTGAGCTTCAGGTGCACCCAGTCGACGGTGAAGTCGCGCCGCTTCTCCTGGGCGTGCCGGATGAACTCGCCGCGCAGGCGCGCCCGGGTGGTCTGCGGCGGGGTTTCCTTGGCCTCGAAGATCTCCGGGTCGGTGGCGACCCGGTCCACCTCGCCACGGCGCTCCAACAGCCCGTAGAGGCCACGGCCACGGCGCACGTCGTGGTAGGCCAGGTCCATCTGCGCCACCCGGGGATGCGACAGTGGCAGGTCGTGCTTGCGCTGGTACCGCTCGATCAGCCGCAGTTTGCTGACCCAGTCGATCTCGCGCGAGACCGGCTCGAGGTCGCCGCTCTCGACCGCGTTGAGCACCCGGCCCCACAGCTCGACGACCCGCTTGGCGGCCTGGTCGCCGCCACGACGCTCGACGAACTCGGTGGCCTTGGCCAGGTACTCCTGCTGGATGTCCAGAGCGCTGACCTCCTTGCCGGAGGCCAGGCGCACCTTGCGGCGGCCGGTGATGTCGTGCGACACCTCGCGGATGGCCCGGATCGGGTTCTCCAGCGACAGGTCGCGCATGACGACACCGGCCTCGATCATCCGCAGCACGATGTCGGCGGTGCCGACCTTGAGCAGCGTGGTGACCTCGTTCATGTTCGAGTCACCGACGATCACGTGCAGGCGCCGGTAACGCTCGGCGTCGGCGTGCGGCTCGTCGCGCGTGTTGATGATCGGGCGGCTGCGGGTCGTCGCCGAGGAGACGCCCTCCCAGATGTGCTCGGCCCGCTGCGACAGGCAGTAGACCGCGCCCCGCGGCGTCTGCAGCACCTTGCCGGCCCCGCAGATCAACTGCCGGGTCACCAGGAAAGGGATGAGCACGTCGGCGAGCCGACCGAACTCCCCGTGCCGGGACACCAGATAGTTCTCGTGGCAGCCGTACGAGTTGCCGGCCGAGTCGGTGTTGTTCTTGAACAGGTAGATCTCACCTGCGATGCCCTCGTCGTGCAGCCGCTTCTCCGCGTCGACGAGCAGCCCCTCCAGGATCCGCTCGCCGGCCCGGTCGTGGGCCACCAGGTCGGTCACCGAGTCGCACTCCGGTGTCGCGTACTCCGGGTGTGACCCGACGTCCAGGTAGAGACGGGCCCCGTTACGCAGGAACACGTTGCTCGACCGACCCCAGGACACGACGCGCCGGAACAGATACCGCGCGACTTCGTCCGGGGACAGCCGCCGCTGCCCGCGATAGGTGCAGGTGACGCCGTACTCGGTCTCGAGGCCGAAGATTCGCCGCTCCATGATGAGACATTAGCCGCCCGGAGGCCCGGTTCGTCACTGTCACACCACAGGTCGTGCCCGAGGGGCGGTCACATACCGGCCGAGTGCGACATTCCGTCCGGGCCGAGGCTCGCCACGAACCGCCGGCAGGAGTCGTACTCCGGCAGCAGGCCGCTCTCGCGGGCCTGCGCGAGGGTCGGCGCGGCGTCGTCGCGCGCGGACAGCAGCGGCACCTCGGCGGGCCACTCGATGCCCAGCTCCTCGTCCAGCGGGTGCACCGCGTGCTCGCCGGTCGGGTTGTACGTGGCCGAGCACAGGTAGCTCAGCGTCGCGTCGTCGGTCAGCGCGCAGAACCCGTGCCCGAGCCCCTCGCTGAGATAGACCGCCCGCCGGTCGGTGTCGTCCAGCCGGACGCCCTCCCAGCGGCCGAAGGTCGGCGAGCCCACCCGCAGGTCCACGATCACGTCGAGGACCGCGCCGCGCACGCAGGTCACGTACTTGGCCTGCCCCGGCGGTACGTCGGCGAAGTGGATGCCGCGCACCACGCCCCGCGCGGAGACCGACAGGTTGGCCTGGGCGAGGCGCAGCGGGTGCCCCACCGCCTCGGCCAGCTTGTCGAAGCGGTACCACTCCATGAACATGCCGCGCGGATCGCCGTGCTGCTGGGGGCTGATCTCCCAGGCGCCCTCGATGCTCAGCTCGCGGATCTTCACCGGCCCACGCGCCCCTCGTTCTTCTCGGCCAGCAGCCCGAACAGGTACTCGCCGTACCCGCTCTTGACCAGTGGCTCGGCGAGCACCCGCAGCTGGTCGTCGTCGATGAGGCCGGCCCGCCAGGCCACCTCCTCGACGCAACCGATCTTGAGGCCCTGCCGCTCCTCGATCACCCGGACGAACTCGCCGGCCTGCATCATCGAGGCGTGGGTGCCGGTGTCCAGCCAGGCGGTACCCCGGTCGAGCAGGGTGACGGACAGCTCGCCCGTCTCCCGGTACACCTCGTTGACCGCCGTGATCTCCAGCTCGCCCCGGCCGCTGGGGGTGAGCTTGCCGGCGATGTCGACCACCCGGTTGTCGTAGAAGTACAGCCCGGGCACCGCGTAGCGGGACTTCGGCCGCGCCGGCTTCTCCTCGATCGAGAGCACCCGCCCCTCGGCGTCGAACTCCACCACGCCGTACTCCTGCGGGTTGGCCACCGGATAGGCGAACATCCGGCCGCCGACGACCTCGCTGTGGGCGGCGAGCTGCCGACCCAGGCCGACACCGTGGAAGATGTTGTCGCCGAGGATCAGGGCCACCGACTCGGCGCCGATGAAGTCCGCGCCCAACAGGAACGCCTGGGCGATGCCCTCCGGGCGGTCCTGCGTCGCGTACTCCAGCCGCAGCCCGAACTGGCTGCCGTCGCCGAGCAACCGGCGGAACTGGTCCTGGTCCTCCGGAGTGGTGATCACCAGGATCTCCCGCACCCCGGAAATCATCAGGGTGGAGAGAGGGTAGTAGATCATCGGCTTGTCGAAGACCGGCAGCAGCTGCTTGGACACTGCCCTGGTGATCGGCCAGAGCCGGGAACCGGTACCGCCGGCGAGTAGAATTCCGCGCACCTGGGGAGCTTAGCCGCAACCAGCCCGCCGGCATGTCGCAGGTCGCCGCCGACATGCCCGCGTACGCCTTCGCGTACACTCCTGGACCCGTGAGGATCCTCGTCACCGGCGGTGCCGGATTCATCGGTTCGGAGTACGTCCGCATGCTGCTGGGCGTGCCCGGCGGCACGGCCGAGGGCGTGCCAGCGCTCGACCCGGCCGGCGTGACAGTGCTCGACAAGCTCACCTACTCGGGCAACCTGGGCAACCTCGACCCGGTGCGCGACGACCCGCGGCTGCGGTTCGTGCAGGGCGACATCTGCGACCCGACCGTCGTCGACGAGGTGGTCGCCGGGCACGACGTGATCGTGCACTTCGCGGCCGAGTCGCACGTCGACCGCTCGATCGCCGGCGCCGCGCCCTTCGTCACCACCAACGTGCTCGGCACCCAGACCCTGCTCGACGCCGCGCTGCGCCACGGCACCGGCCGTTTCGTGCACGTCTCCACCGACGAGGTGTACGGCTCGATCGACGAGGGCTCCTGGACGGAGACCTGGCCGCTCGCCCCCAACTCGCCGTACTCGGCCTCGAAGGCCGGCTCCGACCTGCTCGCGCTGGCCTACCACCGCACCCACGGCATGGACGTGGTGGTCACCCGCTGCTCCAACAACTACGGGCCGTACCAGTTCCCCGAGAAGGTCATCCCGCTCTTCGTCTCCAACCTGCTCGACGGCGGCACCGTCCCGCTCTACGGCGACGGCGGCAACATCCGCGACTGGCTGCACGTGCACGACCACTGCCGGGGCATCGCGATGGTCCAGCAGAAGGGCCGCGCCGGCGAGGTCTACAACATCGGCGGCGGCACCGAGCTCACCAACAAGGAGCTGACCGGCCTGCTGCTGGAGGCCTGCGGCGCCGGCTGGGACCGGGTCGTCCCGGTCACCGACCGCAAGGGCCACGACCGTCGCTACTCGCTGGACATCACCAAGATCAATCAAGAGCTGGGGTACGCCCCGAGCATCGACCTCACCGACGGTCTGGCGCAGACCGTGCAGTGGTACCGCGACAACCGCGCCTGGTGGGAGCCGCTCAAGGCGGCGCCGACCGCATGACCCGACCGATCAGTCCCCCCGTTTAGCCCCCCGACCGGCGTACAGTCTGCTAGGGAACGGCCGTTGGGCCGCCGCTGGTGTGTCACCCCTTCCGGGCGGGCGCACCACCCTGGCCGCCAGGTACGCCTCCGCCGCTCCACCCGCCCCGTGGAAGGTCGCATGAAGCTCACCCTCGTCACCGGCCTGACCGGCCTGATACTGCTGGCCACCATCGTCGAGCTGCTGCGCCGCCGGCAGCTCCGCGAGAAGTACGGCATGCTCTGGCTCTGCGTCCTGGTGATCGTCATTCCGCTGTCGCTCTTCCCCCGCCTGCTGGACAACGTCGCCGAGTTGCTCGGCGTCCAGTCCGGCGTGAGCCTCGTGCTCTTCCTCGGCATCGTCTTCCTGCTGCTGGTCTGCGTGCACCTCAGCTGGGAGGTCAGCGCCCTGGAAGAGGAGACCCGCACCCTGGCAGAAGACTTCGCCCTGCTACGCGCCGAGATCGACGCGGACCGGGCGGCCCGAGACGAACTGGTGTCGCACGATGGTTAACGGCAAGCGGGTCCTGATCATCATCCCCGCGCTCAACGAGTCCGGCTCGATCGCCGACGTCGTCGGCGAGGTCCGCGGCGAACTGCCCGGCGTCGACGTGCTGGTCGTCGACGACGGCTCCACCGACCGCACCGCCGCCGTCGCCGCGGCGGCCGGCGCCCGGGTCGCCAAGCTGCCGTACAACCTCGGCGTCGGCGGCGCCATGCGCCTCGGCTACCGGTACGCCCGCGACCACGACTACGACGTGGCCATCCAGATCGACGCGGACGGCCAGCACGACCCCCGGTACGTGCCGAAGCTCGTCGACCTGCTCGACGACACCGACCTGGTGATCGGCGCCCGGTTCGCCGGCGAGGGCGACTACAACGTCCGCGGCCCCCGCCGCTGGGCCATGGTCATGCTCTCCGGCGTCCTCTCCCGCGTCGCCCGCACCAAGCTCACCGACACCACCTCCGGGTTCCGGGCCGCCAACCGCCGCGTGATCGACATGTTCGCCACCTGGTACCCGGTCGAATACCTGGGCGACACGGTCGAGACGCTTGTGCACACCGCCCGGCGGGGCTACACCATCCGCCAGGTCCCGGTGGCCATGCGCAAGCGGATGGCGGGCACCCCCAGCCACTCCCCGGCCAAGGCCATGATCTACCTCGGTCGCGCCTTCGCCGTCCTCACGTTGGCGCTCATTCGCCGGTGATCCGCCGGCTCCTGAGTCTCGTCCCACCGGGCACCGTCGCCGTCGGCGCCGGCCTGGCCCTGCTGGGGCTCGCCTCCTACGTCCACCTGGCCGTCGCCGGGCACAGCCTCACCGTGGCGGACTACGGCAGCCTCTCCGTGCTGTGGACGATCGTCTTCACGCTCGGCATCGGCCTGTTCATGCCCGTCGAGCAGGAGGTCGCCCGACTCGTCGCCGGCCGGCACAGTCAGGGTCACACCCCCGGGCCCGTACTGGCCCGGGGGGCCGCCCTGGCCCTCGGTCTGCTGGTCGCCATCGTCGCGCTGATCATCGCCGCCCGTGGCCCGCTCGCCGACCGCTTCTTCGCCGGCGACGACACAATGGTCGCCGTCCTCATCGGGTCGCTCGCCGCGCTCGCCGTCGCGCACACCACCCGTGGCGTGCTCTCCGGCCTGCAACTGTTCCCCTGGTACGGCACCCAACTCGGCGTCGACGGCGGCCTGCGCATCGCCCTCGTCGCCCTGCTCGGCCTGACCGGTGTCACCTCCCCCGTCTGGTTCGGCGCGGTGCTGATCGTCGCGCCGCTGATCGGCGTGGCGGTCACCGCCGCACCGGTCCTGCGGGCCATCGGCGGCGGCGTCCCCGTCGCCTGGGCCGCATTCCTGCGCGGCCTCGGTCTGCTCATCACGTCTAGCCTGCTGTCCCAGGTCGTCGTCAACATCGGCGTGATCAACGTCAAGATGCTGGACCCGTCCGACGTGGCCACCGCCGGCGCCCTGCTCTCCGCTCTGGTGCTGGTCCGGATCCCGCTGTTCGTCTTCGCCTCACTCCAGGCGTCCCTGCTCCCGGGTCTCGCCACCTCCGCCGCCACCGGCGACCGCGCCGCCTTCAACGGGCTGCTGCGCCGAGCCCTGGGCGTCGTCACCGCGCTCGGCCTCACCGGCGCCGTGCTCGCCGTACTGCTCGGCCCGTGGCTGGTGCAGACCCTCTTCGACGCGCCCGACGTCCTCGGCCACGGCGACTTCGCCTGGCTCGCCGCGGCCACCCTCGCCTACCTCTGGGCGATGGTCCTCGGTCAGGCGCTACTCGCCCTCGACCGGCACCGGGCGCAGGCCGTCGCCTGGGCCGTGGGCGTGGCCGCGCTGGTCGCCGCCACGCTCGCCCCGGTCGCCACCGCGCTGCGGGTCGAACTCGGCTACGCCATCGGCTCCGTCGTGGTCGCCGCCACCATGGCCGCCCTACTCCGCACCCGCACAAGCGGCCCGGCGCCCATGCACACCACCACCGCCCGCGACGCCGTCGCACCCGGAGTACCCGCAGGCTCCTGAACCCCCTGGCCCTGGCCCTGGCCCTGGCCCTGGCCCTGGCCCTGGCCCTGGCCCCGGCCACGGCCCCGGCGATCTTGCACTTTCTGTCGAGACAAATGCGCGCAAAAGGTGCACTCGGGCGACAGAAAGTGCAAGATCGGCGAGGCTGAAGCGGGGCTGGGCTAGGGCGGGGCTGGGCTGGGCTGGGCGCCTGGGGGGTGTGAAACGCAGGCGGCGGGCGACCCCGTTCTCCGGGCCGCCCGCCGCACACGACAGGTTCTACTTGCCGTCCGCCGGCTTGTCCTCCAGGTCGGCGGAGCCCGCCGACGTCGTCGGCTTGTGGGCCTCCGTGGTCGGCTGCGCCGGCGTGTCCGGCCCACCCGCCTCGGCCGGCTCCTCCGCCGCCGCGACGTCACCGTCGAGCAGCGCCGTCAGCGCCGCCCCCGTGATCCGCCGGAACGTACGCCCCACCCGCTGACGGTCCAGCACCGCCACCTCGAGCTGGTTCGCGGCGATCGTACGAGCCGCACCGCCCTCGCCACCGACGGTGCTCAACGCCTGCACCGCCACCCGGACCGCCTCGCCGAGCGACATGTCCGCCCGGTGCTGCGACTTCAGGACACCGGTGATCGCCTCGGCCTGGCCACCCATCGCCATCCGACCCGGCTCGTCGTTGACCGACCCGTCGTACGTGAGCCGGTACAGTTCGTCCTCGTCCGGGGTCGCCCCGACCTCCGCCACACAGATCTCCACCTCGAACGGCTTCGACTGCTCGGTGAAGATCGCGCCCAGCGTCTGCGCGAACGCGTTCGCCAGCGCCCGCCCGGTGACGTCGCGCCGGTCGTAGCTGAGACCGTTCAGGTCTGCCATCCGCACACCGGCACGGCGCAGGTTCTCGAACTCGTTGTACCGGCCGACCGCGGCGAAGCCGATCCGGTCGTAGATCTCACTGACCTTGTGCAGGGCGCTGGAGAGGTTCTCCGCGACGAAGATCACCCCGCCGGAGTAGCTCAGGACCACCGCGCTGCGACCCCGGGCGATGCCCTTGCGGGCCAGCTCGGAGCGGTCGCGCATGATCTGTTCGGGCGAGGCGTAGAACTGCATGGCCACGGCGGCGGTTCTCCTTACGGCGCTGTGCTGAGGACTGCTGACTGGTGGGGGTGGACGGGGGTTCAGCCGCCCGGGTTCTCCATCCGGCCGGCGACCACACCCTCGGCGATCGCCGCCGTCTCGGAGTCCGTCAACCGGCGCGTGCCCTCGGCGGTAGCGGTCATCACCACCGGATAGATCCGGCGGGTCAGGTCCGGTCCGCCGGTCGCGGTGTCGTCGTCGGCCGCGTCGTAGAGCGCCTCGACCGCGAGCCGGGTCGCGTCATCGAGGGACACGCCGGTCCGGAAACGCTTCTTGAGCGCCGACTTGGCGAAGAGCGAGCCGGAGCCGATGGCGTCGTAGCCGGTCTCCTCGTACGGGCCACCGGTCACGTCGAAGCTGAAGATCCGCCCAGCCCGCGCCGGGTCGCTGGCGGCCAGGTCGAAGCCGGCGAACAGCGGAACGACGGCGAGGCCCTGCATGGCCGCACCCAGGTTGCCCCGGATCATCGACGCGAGCCGGTTGGCCTTGCCGTCGAGCGAGAGCATCGCGCCCTCGATCTTCTCGTAGTGCTCCAGCTCCACCTGGAACAGTCGCATCAGCTCGATGCCGATGCCCGCGGTGCCCGCGATGCCGACCAACGAGTACGCGTCGGCGGGGTGCACCTTCTCGATGTCGCGCTGGGCGATGAGGTTGCCCATGGTGGCCCGTCGGTCACCGGCCATCACCACGCCACCGGCGGCCGAGATCGCCACGATGGTGGTCGCGTGCGGCGCCAGGTCGGCGGCCATGCCCGGCGGAAGGGGTCGACGACCGGGCAGCATCTCGGGCGCCACCCGGCTCAGGAACGTGGTGAAGGAGGACGTCCCCGCGTTGGTGAACACATCTGGTAGACGCCCGGATGGATCAAAGCCCGCTGCCACGTGGTTCCTCTCAGGTACGTGATCGCCCTGGCCAGCCTCGTAGGACTGTCACGGAACTGGCCAAGACCACCGTTGCAGTTGAAGCAGAGTATCCCGCGCACCCATCCGGTGCGATGATCGTGGTCCAGATGTTGCGGGTCCGCGCCGCCACAGATCGCGCAGACCCCCGCCCTGTTCGGCCAGGAGCTCCTGAAACTCTTTCTCCCCAATGCCGTAGCGCCGCCGCAGGTGGTACTCGCGCGTGCCGCCGTACAGCCGCTGCGCCGTCTCTTTCCCGCGGGCATTGTGGCAGGGTTTGCAGTAGCTGTGTCGGCCGCTGGTCTTGGTGGAGGTGGTGGGGAAGTCTTCCAAGGGCTTGATCTGCGCACAGTCCGGACACCACTTGAGGCCTTCGCCGACGGGCGTGGGTGACTTTCGCTGTGGGCCGATACCACGCTTACGACGACTTGCCTCCGACCGTGCAGCGGCGCAGACCTTGCAGTAGAAGGCCAGCCCGTCCTTACCTCCGCCGGTCGCGGTGGAAGTCCGAGGTGGCCAGCACTCTTTTGCACTGCGGACACGCCTTCTCGGCACTGTCCGGCAAATCAGACATATGGTATCATTCACCCCCTTTCTGGACATAGCCCCTGACGAATTCCTCGGCGTTTTCTTCCAGGACGGAGTCGATCTCGTCGAGCAGGTCGTCGACGTCCTCGGTGATCTCGGCGTGCCGCTCGGCCACCTCGGGGTTGGCCTCGGTGGTGACGTCCTCGATTTCCTCGCCCTGGCGGGACTTGCCGGACTGCGACTGGCCGCCGCTGTCATGAGTGGCCATTGCTGCCTCCTCCACGATCGTCTGCGATGAACTTACCTCGCCCGGACGACGAAAAGCCCGCCGCGCGCCGGCTTGCGGCGCGCAGCGGGCAATCGGTGTCGCGTTCAGCCGCCGGTCAGCGTCTCCAGCAGGTCCTTGGCGCTGGCGCAGCGGTCGAACAGGGCCCCGACGTGAGCGCGGGTGCCACGCTCCGGCTCCATCATCGGCACCCGGACGAGCGACTCCCGGCCCACGTCGAAGATCACCGAGTCCCAGCTCGCGGCGACCACCTCGGAGGCGTACTGCGCGAGGCAGCGGCCCCGGAAGTAGGCCCGGGTGTCCTCCGGCGGCTCGGTCATCGCGCTGCGGACCTCCTCGTCGGTGAGCAGCGTCTTCATGGCCCCTCGGGAGACGAGCCGGTTGTAGAGGCCCTTCTCCGGGCGTACGTCGGAGTACTGGAGGTCGACGAGCTGAAGCTTGTGCGAACCCCAGCCGAGCTTCTCCCGCTCCCGGTAGCCCTCCAGCAGCCGCAGCTTCGCCACCCAGTCCAACTCGTCCACGCAGAGCATCGGGTCGCGGCCGAGCCGGTCCAGCACGCCCTCCCACCGGTCCAGCACGTCGGCGGTCTGCTCGTCGACATCGGTGCCGTAGCGGTCGTCGACAAAGGACCGCACCCGTTCGAGGTACGCCCACTGCACGTCCAGGGCGGTCAGCCGGCGGCCGTCGCGCAGCCGCATGAGGTGCGTGAGGGACGGGTCGTGGCTGACCGCGCGCAGTTCGCTGACCGGGTCGGCGATGCCGAGGTCGGCGCTGAGCGCCTTCTCCTCGATCATGGTGAGGATCAGCGCGGTGGTGCCCACCTTGAGGTAGGTGGAGATCTCAGAGAGGTTGGCGTCGCCGATGATGACGTGCAGCCGGCGGTACTTGTCGGCGTCGGCGTGCGGCTCGTCGCGGGTGTTGATGATCGGTCGCTTGAGGGTGGTCTCGAGGCCGACCTCCACTTCGAAGAAGTCGGCGCGCTGGGAGATCTGGAAGCCGCTCTGCCCGCCGTCCTGTCCGATGCCGACGCGGCCGGCGCCGCAGACGATCTGCCGGGTCACGAAGAAGGGCGTCAGGTACGCCACGATGTCGGCGAACGGGGTCTGCCGGCGCATCAGGTAGTTCTCGTGGGCGCCGTAGCTCGCGCCCTTGTTGTCGGTGTTGTTCTTGTAGAGGTGGATGGGCTGGCTGCCGGGGATGGTGGCGGCGCGGCGGGACGCCTCGGCCATCACCCGCTCGCCGGCCTTGTCCCAGCGCACGATGTCGCGGGGCGTGGTGACCTCGGGAGTGGAGTATTCGGGGTGCGCGTGGTCCACGTAGAGGCGTGCGCCGTTGGTGAGTATCACGTTGGCCAGGCCCAGGTCCTCGTCGGCGAGGGCCTCGGCGGGGTCGTAGGCGGCTCCGGAGTAGGTGAAGCCGCGGGCGTCGCGCAGCGGCGACTCCTCCTCGTAGTCCCAGCGGGCGCGGCCGCCCCGGTTGAGCTCGGGCCGGGCCCCGTAGGCGTTGACCACCTGGGACGAGGTCACCATCGGGTTCGCTCCGGCCTGGCCGGGTACGGAGATGCCGTACTCGACCTCGGTGCCCATGATCCGTCTTACGCTCATCGACCTACCCGCTTCGCTCGCCCGACCCGGTCCCCGTCATGTCGAGCGTAGTCCGACTGTTCGGGGTCGGGGGCGCGCCGGTGCGGGCGGGTTACGGGTGTCGCCCCGCGCCCCGCCCGCCACGTTCAGTACTTGATGATCATTGGAACGGTGGTGACCCGGCCGCGCAGGTCCGGGTACCTGGTCAGCAGCTTGTCGACGCGTCGTTGCGCGGCCGGGTCGCTGACCAGCAGGCGGATCGGACCACGGGTTGAGCGCAGGATCTTGCGGGTGCGCTCGGGTTCCTCGAACATCGGCAGATAGATCGCCGGCTCGCTCTGGGCGGTGGTGCCCTGCAGGGCGGAGAGGCAGATCGATTCCACGTAGCCGCGGTAGCCGGTCCGGTCGAGCACGACGGTGATGGTGCCCGGCTGGTCGGGGTGGCGGCGGTAGGCCGCGGCGCAGACCTGGGCGACCCTCGACGGTTTGTCCACGCTGTGCTGGACCCAGAGCTGCGTCCAGCTCTGCTTGTCCACCACGAGCAGGCTCCGACTCCAGCCGGTGAGCCCGCAGAGGGTCACGACGGTGAGCACGGCCAGGGTGGCGGCGAGCGCGGGTACGGCGACGGCGCGGACCCGGTTCGAACGCCGTTCGGCGGACAGCACGGGCAGCAGCAGGACCAGGGCGGCGGTGCCGACGATGAGCCCGACCGTGGCGAGGTGCACGCCCTTCATGAAGTAGTAGGCGGGCTGGACGCCGGCGAGGACGTTCGCCAGGGCGATGGCGAGGGCGAAGGCGACGGCAACCAGCACGGCGGCGAGGTGCCTCCGCCAGGCCCGGTCGGCGCGGCGGGCCTGGATCACGAGGCCGATCAGGACGATCGGGGCGAAGCCGAGCAGGGCACGCCACGCCTCGGCGAGTTCCAGGCCGGCCTTGGCGTCGAGGGCTTCGGTCTGACCTGCGGCGAAGACGCCCAGTACCAGGGGCAGCGGGGCGAGCAGGGCGGTGACCAGGCCGACGGCGAAGACGGTCCGGCGGGTGTGGAGCAACTCCCGGCGGTGCGCGATCAGCCAGCCGAGCACCAGCAGCCCGGCCGGTGGGAGGAACAGGTAGTAGGTGAAGCCGATGCCGGTGAGCAGCGCGCCGAGCAGGACGAGTTGTTCCCGGTTGCTGGCGAGCGGGCGTACGACGAGCGCGGTCAGCGCGACGGCGAGCGCGAGCCCGAGCACCTCGCTGGGGTAGCCGGCGATGAGCAGGCGGGGCAGTTGGCTGCCGAGGACGAGGGCGCTGACGACGACGGTCAGGACGACCCGGTGCAGCGGGTGCAGGGGTCCGGGAAGGCGTTGGGCGGCCCAGAAGAGCGTGAGCACGAACAGGCCGAAGGTGGCGAAGCACCACCACCCGTAGTGGCCGAGGCTGCTGGCCCCGCTCGGCGTACCGGTGGCGGAGCGCAGGTGTGCGTCGAGCACGGCGGTGGTGAGGTGCCAGCCCTGCGGGTAGCGGGCGAGCAGGGAGACGATGTCGTCGCGGGCGGCCGACGGGTCGAGGAAGACGTACCCGCCGAGCCGGCCGATGGCGTCGACGAGGGCGACGTGGCGGAAGTTGTCCTCGCCGAGGGCGAGGAGGCTGAGGCGCCCGGCGAGGGTGCTGGCCCGCAGCCAGGGTGATGCGAGGTAGCCGACGACGGCGACGGTGGCGACGACCGGCAGCAGGTCGGTCCACACCGGTCTGGGCAGGCTGGGGCGTCGGCCGGTCACCGTGGCGACGACGGCGAGCGCGCTGAGGGCGGCGCCGCTGACGGCGACCGGGTGCAGCCCCCAGGGCCAGAGAGTGAAGAGCAGCCCGGCGATGGTGGTGGCGCCGACGAGCAGCAGCGTGGCGAGCACGAGCCGGTCGAGCAGGGTGCGGCCGCCGCGCAGCAGGCTGGCTGTGGCCAGCAGCACGAGCGGGGGCAGCAGCCAGGCCAGGTGCAGGGGGTACGCGACCGCGGGTACCAGCCACGCGGCCGCCAGCGCGAGGAGCAGCGTGCGGTACGAGCGGGCGGAAGGCGGGGTCCGCGGATCGACCGCGGGGCGTGCCGGCGGGTCGGTGACGGTGAGTTCGGACGGCACGCGGATCCTCGACGTTTCGCAGGGGTGGGAAGCGCCACAGCGTACCGGGTCGGGTGGGCGTGTGTGGGCCGGTGCGACGAGCGGGGCCCGGGACGCCTCGCGTCCCGAGCCCCGCTGGTGTCAGCGCGTTCTTACAGGTACTGGCCGGTGTTGCTGGCGGTCTCGATGGACCGGCCGGCCTCGGCGCCCTTGCCGCCGGAGACGAGCGTGCGGATGTAGACGATCCGTTCGCCCTTCTTGCCGGAGATGCGGGCCCAGTCGTCGGGGTTGGTGGTGTTGGGCAGGTCCTCGTTCTCGCGGAACTCGTCGACGCAGGCGTCGAGCAGGTGCTGCAGGCGCAGCCCCTTGCGACCGGAGGTGAGGAACTCCTTGATGGCCATCTTCTTGCTCCGGTCGACGATGTTCTGGATCATCGCGCCGGAGTTGAAGTCCTTGAAGTAGAGGACTTCCTTGTCGCCGTTGGCGTAGGTGACCTCGAGGAAGCGGTTCTCCTCGGTCTCGGAGTACATCCGCAGAACGACGGCGTCGATCATCGCGGCCACGGTGGCCTGCGGGTCGGTGCCGTGTTCGGCGAGGTCGTCCGGGTGCAGCGGTAGCCCGGGGAGGATGTACTTGGAGAAGATGTCCTTCGCTGCCTCGGCGTCCGGCCGCTCGATCTTGATCTTCACGTCGAGCCGACCGGGGCGCAGGATCGCCGGGTCGATCATGTCTTCCCGGTTGGAGGCGCCGATGACGATGACGTTCTCCAGCCCCTCCACACCGTCGATCTCGCTGAGCAGCTGCGGGACGATCGTGTTCTCCACGTCGGACGAGACGCCGGAGCCACGGGTCCGGAAGATCGAGTCCATCTCGTCGAAGAACACGATCACCGGGGTGCCCTCGCCGGCCTTCTCCCGAGCCCGCTGGAAGATCAGCCGGATGTGCCGCTCGGTCTCGCCGACGTACTTGTTGAGCAGCTCCGGGCCCTTGATGTTGAGGAAGAAGCTGGTGTGCTTCTCCTTGCCCTGCCGCTCGGCGATCTTCTTGGCCAGGGAGTTGGCCACCGCCTTGGCGATCAGCGTCTTGCCGCAGCCGGGCGGTCCGTAGAGCAGGATGCCCTTGGGCGGGCGGAGCTGGTGCTCGCGGAACAGGTCCGCGTGCAGGAACGGAAGCTCGACCGCGTCGCGGATCTGCTCGATCTGCGACTGGAGGCCACCGATGTCGGAGTAGTCGACGTCGGGCACCTCCTCCAGGACCAGCTCCTCGACCTCGCTCTTCGGGATCCGCTCGTACGCGTACGCCGAGCGGGGCTCGATCATGAGCGAGTCGCCGGCACGGATCGCCGAACCGATGAGGGTCTCGGCGAGGTGCACGATGCGCTCCTCGTCGGAGTGGGAGACCACCAGCGCCCGGTCACCCGGCGCGCCGTTCGGCCCCTCCAGGATCTCCTTGAGCATCACCACCTCGCCGACCCGCTCGTACCCGAACGCGTCGACGATGTTGAGTGCGTCGTTGAGCAGGACCTCCTGGCCGCGCTGCAGCTCGGCCACGTCCAGCGAGGGCGAGACGGCTACCCGCAGCTTGCGGCCGCCGGTGAAGACGTCCACCGTGCCGTCGTCGTGCTTGGCCAGGAAGACTCCGTAGCCACTCGGCGGTTGCGCGAGCCGGTCGATCTCCTCCTTGAGCGTGACGATCTGCGTGCGAGCCTCCTTGAGGGTGCTCACCAGCCGGTCGTTGTTCTCGGTCAGCCGCGCCAACTGTGCCTGGGTGGCCGCCAGCCGCTCTTCGAGCTGCCGGACGTGTCGGGGGCTTTCGGTCAACTTGCGCCGCACCAGAGCGAGTTCCTCCTGAAGGAACGCGACCTGCGTGGAGAGATCGTGGGCTTCCTTCTCCCACCGTGCGGCGCGCGAGTCCGCGTCGTCGCTGCGTGCTGCCACGTCCCACCTCCCCGGGGGGCTTGAACGTTCTGAGCTAACACTAGCCGCTATGAGCCCGATTCGGTCCCACGCAACACCCTCGTCACTGAACCTTGATCGCCAAGGGGTGGTCTGCGGGGTCGTTACCGGCGTTCGGGTACCGTCGGAGGCAGGTACGGGAGAACATGGGGGGTGCACCGTGGCCGAGGTCGCGACCGACCAGTTGCAGGTCTGGGTGGACCAGGATCTCTGCACGGGCGATGGGCTCTGCGTGCAGTACGCGCCGGAGGTGTTCGAGTTCGACATCGACGGCCTGGCGTACGTCAAGGGTGTCGACGGTGAGCTGAAGTTGGCCCCGGGCAGCCGCGTCGACGTGCCCGAGCACCTGCGACTCGAGGTGATCGACTCGGCGAAGGAGTGCCCGGGCGACTGCATCCACGTGGTGCGCGGCGACGGCGTCGAGGTCGCCGGCCCGGACGCCGAGGACGACTGAGCCAGCGCCGCGCGGTCCGCGCGGCGCTGACCCCGACGGGGTACGCCTCAGAGCATCGGGCGGCCGACGACCGAGGCGACCAGCCGCGCGAACTCCTCGAGTCGGGCGATCTGCCCGGCCCCGCCGTCGTCGAGGGTCTTGCCGAACCGCAGCGCGTCGTGCCGGGGCGTACCGGCCATCTCCTCGCTCGGCGGCGCCTCGTCCAGCGAGGTGAGCAGCAGGTAGACGTCGATGCTGTCGACCCGGATCTCGCCGCTCTCGGAGCGGTTGAGTCGCCGCCGGCAGCCCACCTCGGTGACCGTGGAGACGGGCACGACCCGCAGCGAAGACGTCATCGAGCCCGCTGGCCCCTCCTCCGGCGGCACGTCCTCGCCGTGCCAGAGGATCAACCGGCTGCCGTCGCAGACGACGACCTCCTGCCACACGCCGTTGACCTCGTTGACGAACCGTTCCAGGGTGAAGCCGAGCACCGAGGCGCCGCGCAGCACGCCGCCGAGCGCCTCCAGGGCTACGTCCGGGTCCCGGAGGTAGGCGCGGGCCGCCGACTCGAGGTCCTGGTAGGGCGACCAGTCCGGAAACACGGCGGGCAGGTCGCCGCCGCCGTAACCCGGTCGGCTCATCGGGCCGCCTCCCCCCGCTCACCGATGGTCACGGCCTGTCCATCTCCCCCGTCGAGTCGGCCTGCGCGGCGGCGGCCTGGCGGGCCGCCTCGGCCGCGCGCAGGTCCTCGCGACGCTGCACGTACGCCTCATTGCCCTTGCTGGGCTTTCGGCGACGTGGCGGCGCGGTGACGCCCGGGGCGAGTTTGCGCGCGGCGACCAGGAACGCGGTGTGCGCGATCATCCGGTGGTCGGGTCGGACGGCGAGGCCCTCGGCGTGCCAGTCCCGCACCAGCGACTCCCAGGCGCGCGGCTCGGTCCAGCCACCGCGCTCGCGCAGCGCCTCGACCAGTTCCGAGAGCTGCGGGGTGGTGGCGACGTACCCGATGAACACGCCGCCGGGCACCAGCGCCCGCTCGACCATGTCGAGGGTCTCCCAGGGGGTGAGCATGTCCAGGATGATGCGGTCGAAGCCGGTCTCCTGGCACTGCGCGACGTCACCGACGTGCAGGTGCCACGAGGGGTGCGGCCCGTTGAAGAACGCCTCGACGTTGCGCTTGGCGATCTGGGCGAAGTCGTCGCGCACCTCGAACGAGTGCAACTCACCCTCGGTGCCGACGGCGCGCAGCAGCGAGCAGCTCAGCGCGCCGGAGCCGGCGCCGGCCTCGAGGACCTTCGCGCCGGGGAAGATGTCGCCCATCGCGACGATCTGCGCCGAGTCCTTCGGGTAGATCACCTGGGCGCCGCGAGGCATGGAGAGCACGTAGTCCGAGAGCAGCGGGCGCAGCGCCAGGAACGCGGTGCCACCGCCGGAGGTGGTCACCACGCTGCCGTCGGGCAGCCCGATCAGCGCGTCGTGCGCCAGGATCCCGCGGTGGGTGTGGAACTCCTTGCCGTGCTCCAGCGTCACGGTGTGCATCCGCCCCTTGGGGTCGGTCAGCTGCACACGGTCGCCGGGCCGGAACGGGCCTCGGTGCACAGGTGTCAGCGTCCGGGGGGCGGCGTCGGCTCCGACGGTGGAGGGAGTTGCGGTCACGGTGTCATCTTCCGGTTGGGTTCGAGGAGCTGTGCCAGGTCCCCGATGTGCAGAATGCCGACGACATCTTCGCCTGACGTCACCACGTACTGCGCGCCCGGGTGGGTCTGCACGACCTCCATCACCCGTTCGCCGTCGAGACCGAGTGGCAGCGCGGGAAGCTCGGTGAGGGACCGGGCGACGGCGTCCACCGCCAGCCAGGGACGACGCTCGGCGGGGACGGCAGCGGCGGCGGCCGGATCGACGAGCGCCACCGGGCGGCCGATCGAATTCGTGACCAGTAGGGCGGCTGCGGGCTGGCCACTCTCGGCGCGGCGGCGCTGGGCCTCGGCCAGCGGCGTGCCGGTGGTCACCGGCCACACCGGCCGCGCCATCTGGGCCAGGTCGATCAGGGGGAACCGCCGGCTGACCCGCGCGGCCCGGATCGACTGCCCGGCGCCGCGCCAGAGGGTGACCGCGACCAGCAGCATGAGCGGCAGCGCCACCGGTGCCAGAGCGTGGGTGAACGTCAGCAGCCCCACCAGTGCGGCCGTGCCGACGGCGACGACGCGCCCCGCCCAGCCGGCGACCTCGGTGCCGCGGTGCCGGTCGCCGGTGAAGCCCCAGACGGCGGCCCGCAGCGCCCGGCCGCCGTCCAGCGGCAAGCCGGGCAGGCTGTTGAACACCGCGACGATGACGTTGCTCAACGCGAGCTGGAGGGCGAGCTGGTGGGCGACGGTGCCCGGGGGCAGGGCGAGCGTGGCGGCGACCGCGAGGCCGCCGAGCACCGCCGAGACCGCCGGGCCGGCCAGCGAGACCAGCAGGTCGATCCGGGGCGTCGGGGCGTCGCGCTCCATCTCGGTGTACCCGCCGAGCAGTTCGAGGGTGATTCCGCGCACACCGATGCCGTAGCGGCGGGCGGTGAGCGCGTGGCCCAACTCGTGCAGAAGCACCGAGCCGAGCAGGGACACCACGAACCCGAAGCCGATCAGGTAGCCGCTGACCTGTGGCAGATCCAACTGGCGGCGGGCGAACTCGGCGTAGAGCACGGCGACCAGCACGGCGAGCAGGAGCATGGAGGCGTTGAGGTACAGGGGCACTCCGAGCACTCGCCCCACGCTCAGACCGGGTCGCCGGTCGGACCGGCGTGGGGGCCGGGATTTCTGCTCCATCGCACCGATGCTACGGACCGGTCACCTGCGGGGCGGCTGGCGGGCGGTGTCATACCGGTGCCCTAACCTTTGCGCACATGACGGCGGAACCGGTCACCACCCCCCAGTCCTCTCCCCCGGCGCAGACGCCCACGACGGTGCGTGCCTCGCTGTCACCGTCACGGGCCGCGGATTTCAAGACCTGCCCGCTGCTCTACCGGTTCCGCAGCATCGACCGGCTGCCCGAGCGGACGACCATCGAGCAGGCCCGGGGCACGCTGGTGCACGCGGTGCTGGAGCGGCTCTTCGACCTGCCCGCGTCGGGTCGCACCCCGGCCGCGGCGGGCGATCTGGTGGCCCCGCAGTGGGATCGGCTGGTCACCGAGCAGCCGGAACTGGCCGCGATCTTCGACGACGCCGAGCCAGCCGGCCCGGTGGAGTTCCTGCGCTCGGCGGCAGGGCTGCTGGAGGGCTACTTCGCCGTGGAGGATCCGACGCGCCTCGAGCCGGCCGAACGGGAGAGTCTGATCTCGGCGGTCGTGGACGAGGAGTTGTTGATCCGGGGCTATCTCGACCGGCTGGACGTGGCCCCGGACGGCGCGCTGCGGGTGGTCGACTACAAGACCGGCGGAGCGCCCCGGGAGGCGTTCGAGGCACGCGCGCTGTTCCAGCTGAAGTTCTACGCGCTGGTGCTGTGGCGCACCCGCGGGGTGGTACCCCGGGTGTTGCGCCTGCTCTACCTGCGCGACGCCGAGGTGCTGGACTACACGCCCGACGCCGACGAGCTGGTCCGCTTCGAACGCACCGTGGTGGCGCTGTGGCGGGCGATCGAGCAGGCCACCGCCCGACAGGACTTCCGGCCCCGGCCGAGCAAACTGTGCGACTGGTGCAGCCACCAGGCGCTCTGCCCCACGTTCGGCGGAACTCCCCCGCCGTTCCCCGTCGCGGCGGCGAACGCCGACCCCCTCCGCGACGCCCGCAGCACCCCCACACCCCCCGGCGCCGACGACTAACCCACCCCACACCCCGCACCCCACCACACCCCACCCCGCCCCACCCCACCCCACCCCGCCCCGCCCCGCCCCGCCCCGCCCCGCCCCGGCCCGGCGATCTT
>NZ_JBEXIL010000078.1:0-22261 GCF_040608555.1 Micromonospora sp. NPDC005172 | reverse complement strand
GGCGGCGGACCTGCGCTGATCCACGCCGCCGGACGGCCCTGCGCTGCTGTCGCCGTCACCCGCCGCAGGGATCAAGCCTGACCGCCCGGAGTGGGCGGGCTCCCCGGAAACCCCCACTGCGAGTCCGGCGGCGTCTTCGGACGCGACAAGGCGGCGCAGAGCTAGCAGCAGCTCCCCCCGCCCAGCCCCGACGTCGACCACGTCCAGCCGTGGTGGGTGGCCCAGGGCAGAGTCCACCTCCGCGACAAGGCGCAGGAGGGCGGCGGCGAAGGCGGGAGAGGCGTGCACGCTGGTCCGGAAGTGGTCGGCCGGGCCGGCGCCGGTCACGAAGAAACCGTCCGGCCCGTAGAGGGCCTGGCTCATCGCATCCCGCCACGGGATCGGCATCAGCTCGTGCGGGGTGCGAGAGGCATCACCGTGCCGACCCTACGGCCACCGGCCCGGTGACGACTCCCGATCCCCGCCGCCGGACGTGGCGGGTTCACGCGCGGAAGTAGTGGCCCTCGTCGAGGTCGGCGATCAGGCCGGGGTGGGTCGGTGCCCAGCCCAGCAGTTCGCGGGTGACGGTGGACGAGGTCGGGTTGTCCATCTGGGCGAACCTCTCGAGGAATCCGAAGTACGCGCCCGCCTCGTCGGGACCGATGCTCCGGACCGGGATGTCGAGGTTACGGCCGATCGCCTCGGCGATCTGCCGGAACGGAACTCCTTCGTCGGCGGCACCGTGCAGCCGTACGCCGGCCGGCGCCTTCTCCAGGGCGAGTCGGTACAGCACGGCCGCGTCCAGCGTGTGGACGGCCGGCCACCGGTTGGCGCCCTCGCCGACGTACGCGGCGTACCCGTGTCGTCGGGCACTCGCGATGATGACGCTGACGAACCCGTAGTGGTCGAGTGAGCTGTGCACGGTGGGCGCGAGGCGGACGACGGAGGAGCGCACCCCGCGGGAGGCGAAGCCGGCCACCAGGTTCTCCGCGTCGATCCGGTAGCCGCCGCCGGGGAAGGTGTCCCGCTCGGTCCCGGCGCGTCCGACGATGCCGCCCATCGCGAGCATGGCCGTCCCACCCGTGCCCACCAGGGGCTTGCCGGAGTCGGCCACGCCGTCGGCCAGTGCCTTGAGGGCGTCCAGGTCGACCGAGGCGGCGCCGGCGAGGTCGCCGTTGAGCATGAGGTCGTGGCGGAACGCGAGGTGGATCACCCCGTCGGAGGCGGCCGCCTCGTCGCGGAGCACGTCGAGGTCGGACAGGTCGCCGCGGCGGACCTCGCCGCCGAGCTTCTCGATCGTGGCGGCGGACGTGTCCGAGCGGGCCAGGCCGACGACGTGGTGTCCGGCGGAGAGCAGTTCCGGCACGACCGCCGAGCCGAGGTGGCCGGAAGCGCCGGTGACGAATACGCGCATGCTTGTTCCTTCGTGAGTGCCGATGTCACCTTGCGACATCACCGTACCTCGCCCGATGTCACCGCGCGACATCATCGCGGAAGGAATGTCGCGATGTGACATCGGATACGATCGGCGCATGGCTCGCTGGCAACCGGACGCGCGCGGCCGCCTGGAGGCGGCCGCCTTCGAGTTGTTTCGCGAGCGCGGCTTCGAGCAGACCACCGTCGCCGACATCGCCGAGCGCGCCGGCCTCGACAAGCGCACGTTCTACCGGCTCTTCGGGGACAAGCGCGAAGCCCTCTTCAGCGGCAGCGGGCACCTGGAGGAGGTGCTGGTCAAGGCGGTCGCAGAGCTGGACGCCGGTCCCTTCGAGGTGGTTGTCGCGGCTTTCCGCCGAGTGGCGAAGGAGATCTTCGCCGACCGGGTGGAACTCGTCCGGGCGCGACAGGCCGTCATCGAGAGCAGCCCGGAATTGCGGGAGCGCGAACTGCGCAAAACGGGTTCGCTGGTAGCCGCGATCACCGCCGCCCTGCGCGCCAAGGGTCTCGACGAGGCCACGGCCATCCTGGCGACCGAGTCGGGTGCCACGGTCTTCCGGGTCGCGTACGCCCGCTGGATCGCGCCGGGCAGCGACGCCCTGCTCAGCGACCTGATCGCCGAGGTGGCCGACGAGCTACGGGCGATCACGGCTCCGTCCGGCTCGCGTCAGCAGATCCTGGACAGTTTCCGTTAGCAGCTAACGGAAACTGTCCAGGATCTGCCTGGTGTCCGGGCGTGGTGAAGGTTTTCACACATGCTTGTCCCGGTTCAGCGGGCCGGGCGCATACTTGCGATCGACCGGTACCCCTTCTCGAGGACTGGATCGTCGTCATGAGCGCACCGTTGCGCCCGCGTCCGGCCGCCCCACGTGGGCCCGCCGGTTCGTGGGATCGCGCCGACACCGGCGCCCGCGCCACCTCCCGCCCGCTCGTCGTCGGTGTCGTCGGCGCGGGCCGCGTCGGGGCGGTCCTGGGCGCGGCGCTCGCCGCCGCCGGGCACCACGTGGCCGCTGTCGCCGGTGACTCCGGGGCCAGCCGCGCCCGTCTCGCCCTGCTGCTGCCCGACGTGCCTCGCCTGCCGGTCACCGCGGTCGCCCACGCCGCCACCGACCTGCTGCTGATCGCGGTGCCGGACGACGCGCTCGCCGGGGTGGTCGCCGACCTCGCCGCGCGGGGTGCCCTGCGCCCGGGTCAGGTGATCGCGCACACCTCCGGCGCGCACGGTCTGGCCGTGTTGACGCCGGCCGCCGCGCTCGGTGTCCGGCCGCTGGCCCTGCACCCCGCCATGACCTTCACCGGTACGCCGGACGACCTGGCCCGCCTGGACGGCATCTCGTACGGGGTGACGGCCCCGGCGGAGCTGCGCGCGCTGGCCGCCCGGCTCGTCACCGACCTCGGCGGCGTGCCGGAGTGGGTGGCCGAGGCGGACCGCCCGCTGTACCACGCGGCGCTCGCCCACGGCGCTAACCACCTGGTCACCCTGGTGAACGAGGCGACCGACCGGCTGCGCGACGCCGGGGTGGCCCGCCCGGAGAAGGTGCTCGCCCCGCTGCTGCGCGCCGCCCTGGAGAACGCGTTGCGCCTCGGCGACGATGCGCTGACCGGTCCGGTGTCGCGGGGCGACGCGGGCACGGTCGAGCGGCACCTGGCCCGGCTGGCCGCCACCGCGCCGGAGTCGGTACCCGCCTATCTGGCGCTGGCCCGGCGTACGGCCGATCGGGCGATCGCCGCCGGCCGGCTGCGACCGGTGGACGCGCAGTCGCTGCTCGGCGTGCTCGCCGGAAGCGATCGGGAGGTGGCGGCATGACGCAGGTGGTGCACACCCGTGCCGAGCTGGACGAGGCGCGGGGTGCGTTGAAGGGCACCGTCGGCGTGGTGATGACCATGGGCGCCCTGCACGAGGGACACGAGACCCTGCTGCGCGCGGCCCGGGAACAGGCCGACCACGTCCTCGTGACGATCTTCGTGAACCCGTTGCAGTTCGGGCCGAACGAGGACTTCGACCGCTATCCGCGCACGCTCGACGCCGACCTGGAGGTGTGCCGGCGGGCCGGTGCCGACCTCGTCTTCGCTCCCTCGGTGACCGACATGTATCCGGACGGTCAGCCCCGGGTACGTCTCGACCCGGGTCCGCTCGGGGCGGAGCTGGAGGGCGCAAGCCGTCCCGGCTTCTTCCACGGCGTCCTCACCGTGGTCCTGAAGCTGCTCCAGCTCACCCGCCCCGACCTGGCGTTCTTCGGTGAGAAGGACTACCAGCAGCTCACTCTGGTGCGGCGGATGACCCGCGACCTGGACGTCCCGGTCGAGGTGATCGGCGTGCCGACCGTGCGGGAGCCGGACGGGTTGGCGCTGTCCAGCCGCAACCGCTACCTGAGCGAGTCCGAGCGCGCGGCGGCGCTGAGCCTGTCCGCCGCGCTGCGGGCGGGGGTCCAGGCCGCCGACGACGGCCTGGACGCGGGCGACGTGCTGTCCGCCGCGCACGCCGCGTTCGGCGGCGGTACGCCGGGGGCGCAGCTCGACTACCTGGTGCTCACCGATCCCGCGCTGGAGCCGGGGCCGGTGTCCGGGCCGGCCCGGCTGGTGATCGCCGCCTGGGTGGGCGCCACCCGGCTCATCGACAACGCGGCGATCCATCTCGCTCCTCGCCCCTGACCTCCGGCCTCACCCCACCACCACCTTTCCGAAAGGCCAGTCCGATGCTGCGGACCATGCTCAAGTCGAAGATCCACCGCGCCACGGTGACCCAGGCCGACCTGCACTACGTGGGTTCGGTGACGGTGGACGAGGACCTGCTCGACGCCGCCGACCTGATCCCCGGCGAGCAGGTCGCGATCGTGGACATCACCAACGGCGCCCGGTTGGAGACGTACGTCATTCCGGGTCGGCGGGGCAGCGGTGTGATCGGCATCAACGGTGCCGCAGCGCACCTCGTGCACCCGGGTGACCTGGTCATCCTCATCTCGTACGGGCAGATGGACGATGCGGAGGCCCGGTCGTACCGGCCACGGGTGGTGCACGTGGACGCCGACAACCGGGTGGTCGAGCTGGGCGTGGACCCCTCCACGGCGGCGCCGGGAACGGCCGGTGACCCGATGCCCAATCCACTCGCGGTGTCCGGAGTCTGATCTCGCGCGACGCGATTCCGGTCTGTTACCGGAAGGTCATTTCCGGTTACCCTGGGCACGCTGGCGGAAGCCGGTAGGTGGCTGGGGGAGGCCGCGATGCGTCGTGCCATGACGACCCTGTTCGCCACTGCCGCCACGGCAGTGTTGCTGGTGGGCTGTGCCGGGTCCGGCGGCCTCGACGGTGATCTGACCGATGACTGGGCGGCGCTGCCGGCGGCGACGGCCTTCACTCCGGCCGCCGGGGTGTGCCAGGCCGCCGACTTCATCGAGGTGGTCACGCTGGCCGCCTACCAGCCCATCGACTGTGCCGGCCCGCACCTGGTGGAGACCGTGCATGTGGGGGCGTTCCCGCCCGAGCGCCCCGCCGCGCCGGCCACCGGTTCGGTGGAGCTGCGCGGGGCGTTCGCCGAGTGCGACACCAGGGCCTCCGCGTACGTGGGCGACGACTGGCGGGCCGGCCGGCTGCGGCTGTCGGTGGCGCTGCCCTCCGGGCCGGGCTGGGCGGCCGGCTCCCGCTGGTACCGGTGCGACGTGACCGAACTGACAACTGTCGAGGCGGCGGCCACTGTGGTGGTCCGGTCGGGGAGCCTGCGGAACGCGTTGAAGGGGGCCTCCGGGCTGCGGTTGGGCTGCCAGCAGACCCGCGCCGGGGCGGGACGCGGTGTGCAGACGCTGGTCCCGGTGGAGTGCGGTGGTCGGCACGATGCCGAGTTCGTCGGGGTGTGGCGAGCGCCGGACAAGCCGTACCCGGCCAAGGACGCCGACTGGGCGCCGCTCTACACCGGCTGCCGCAGCGTCCTCGGCCGCTACGTGGGCGTGCCCGACGACTCCGACCTGCGGTTCCGCAGCGGTGTGGTGGTACGTCCGCCGGGTGCGGGGCGTTGGCGGGTCGGCGACCGTGGGGTTCGCTGCTACCTGTGGTTGAGCGACCGTACGGTCACGGCGTCGTTGAAGGGCGCGGGCTCGGCGGGTCTGCCGGTGCGGACGAAGTGAACAAGCTGCTCGTTCCCGGCCGGACGGGGTAGCCCAAACCACTCGTTGAGCCCCCGCCTCCCCCGGCGAGGATCCTTCGGGTTGACTGGTGGGATGGACCTCCCGACGGTCGACCTGCCGGCCCTGCCCCGACTGCTGGCCGCGCCCGAGCCCGGCTGGGTGGAGACCACCGACGTGATCGTGGTGGGGTCCGGGGTGGCCGGACTGACCGCCGCGCTGCACCTGCGTGAGGCGGGCCTGCACGTCACGGTCGTCACCAAGGTCAACATCGATGACGGCTCGACCCGGTGGGCGCAGGGCGGCATCGCCGCGGTGCTCGACCCGGCGGACACCCCGGCGGCGCACGCTCGGGACACCGAGATCGCCGGCGTGGGGCTCTGCGACCCGGCGGCGGTACGGGTCCTCGTCGAGGAGGGGCCGACGCGGCTGCGGGAGCTGATGCGGATCGGCGCCGAGTTCGACCGCCACCCGGACGGCTCGCTGATGCTGACCCGCGAGGGCGGGCACCGGGCGGACCGGATCGTGCACGCCGGCGGCGACGCGACGGGTGCCGAGGTGCAGCGGGCCCTGCACGCGGCGGTGCAGCGCGACCCGTGGATCAGGCTGGTCGAGCACGCCCTCGTGCTGGACCTGCTGCGCGCGCCCGGCGACGGCCCGGACGGCCTCGGCCCGGCGTGCGGGATCACCCTGCACGTGCTCGGTGAGGGCAGCGAGGACGGCGTGGGCGCGCTGCTGGCCCGGGCGGTGGTGCTGGCCACCGGCGGGATGGGGCAGATCTTCGCGGCCACCACCAATCCGGCGGTCTCCACCGGCGACGGCGTGGCGTTGGCGCTGCGGGCCGGCGCGGCGGTGACCGACGTGGAGTTCGTGCAGTTCCACCCGACCGCGCTGATCACCCCGTCCCGTGCCGGGGTGCCCGGCGCCGGGCACGCGCAGCAGCCGCTGGTCTCCGAGGCGCTGCGCGGCGAGGGGGCGTACCTGGTGGACGCCGACGGCAAGCGGTTCATGGTGGGCCAGCACGAGCTGGCCGAGCTGGCCCCCCGGGACGTGGTGGCCAAGGGCATCCACCGGGTGCTGCTGGCCAGCGGCGCGGACCACGTCTTCCTCGACGCCCGGCACCTGGGCGGCGACTTCCTGGCCGCGCGTTTCCCGACCATCGTGGCGTCCTGCCTGGCGATCGGCGTGGACCCGGCGACCGACCTGATCCCGGTGGCGCCGGCCGCCCACTACGCCTCCGGCGGGGTCCGCACCGACCTGCGCGGCCGCACGTCGATCCCCGGTCTGTACGCCTGCGGCGAGGTGGCCTGCACGGGCGTGCACGGCGCGAACCGGCTGGCCAGCAACTCGCTGCTGGAAGGACTGGTGTTCTCCCGGCGCATCGCCGACGACATCGTGGCCGGCCTGCCCGAGCAGGCCCAACCGGCCGACGTCGGCGCCTGGCGGGGTGGCGCGGGCTGGGTCGTACCGGCCGAGGCGACGTCGACGTTGCAGCGGGCGATGACCCGTGGAGCCGGGGTGCTGCGCTCGGCGGCGACGCTGGCCGAGGCGGCCGGGACGCTGACCGAGGTGGGTGCCGCCCGGGGTCGACCCCGGACCGCCGACTGGGAGGCGACGAACCTGCTCACGGTGGCGGCGACGCTCGTCGGGGCGGCCTACGCGCGGGGCGAGACGCGGGGTTGCCACTGGCGGGAGGACTTCCCGACGGCGGACGAGCGGTGGCGGGGCCACCTCGTCGGTTCGGTCGGGACGCAGGGTCGGATGACGCAGCAGTGGGAGGGGAGCGACCAGTGAGCGCGAGGAGTGAGCCGGTTCTGCGAGCCCCGCAGTCGCGAACGGAGATGATGATGATGACGGAGTCGACGCGGGCGGCGCTGCGAGCGGCCGGACTGGACCCGGAGCAGGTACGCCGGGTGGTGGAGAACGCGCTGGTCGAGGATCTGGGGCCGGAGTTCCTGGATGTCACCAGCGTGGCGACCATCCCGGCCGAGCAGACCGACACCGCCGATCTGATCGCCCGGGCGGACGGCGTGGTGGCTGGGCTGGCGGTGGCTGCCGCGGTGTTCGAGCTGGTGGGCGAGGTGACGGACTTCGGTCGTACCGTCGAGATGTCGGTGTCGGTCCAGGACGGCGAGCGGGTGGCCCGCGGCGACGTGCTGGCAACGGTGGCCGGCCCGACCCGGTTGCTGCTGACGGCCGAGCGGACGGCGCTCAACCTGCTCTGCCGGATGTCCGGGGTGGCCACCCACACCCGGGCCTGGGCGGACGCCCTGGCCGGCACGAAGGCGATGGTGCTGGACACCCGCAAGACGACGCCGGGCCTGCGGGCGCTGGAGAAGTACGCGGTCCGGGCCGGCGGCGGTACCAACAAGCGGATGGGCCTCTACGACGTGGCCATGATCAAGGACAACCACAAGCTGGCGGCCGGGGGCATCACTGCGGCGTACCGGCGGGTCCGGGAGTCGTTTCCGGAGGTGCCGGTGCAGGTCGAGGTGACCACCGTCGCCGAGGCCGTGGAGGCGGTGGAGGCCGGGGCGGACTTCCTGCTCTGCGACAACATGACCCCCCAGGTGCTGGCCGAGGCGGTCGCGGCGGTGGGCGACCGGGCGGAGCTGGAGGCGACCGGCGGCCTGACCCTGGAGGTGGCGGCCCGCTACGCGGCCACCGGCGTCGACTTCCTCTCGGTGGGCGCGTTGACGCACTCGTCGCCGATCCTGGACATCGCGCTGGACCTGCGCACCGATTAGTTGTCTAGGCTGCGAGCGTGCTGCTCTGCATCGACATCGGAAACACCAACACCGTGCTGGCGACCTTCGAGGGCGACAAGCTGGTGCACTCCTGGCGGATCAAGACCGACGCCCGTTCGACGGCGGACGAGCTGGGCCTGATGTTCCGGGGTCTGCTCGCCGGGGACAACGTCGAGATCACCGGTGTGGCGGCCTGCTCCACGGTGCCCGCCGCGCTGCGCTCGCTGCGGACCATGCTCGACCGCTACTACGCCGACCTGCCGAGTGTCATCGTCGAGCCCGGCGTGCGCACCGGGGTGCAGTTGGCGATCGACAACCCGAAGGAGGTGGGCGCCGACCGGGTGGTGAACACCCTGGCCGCGTACACGCTCTACGGTGGGCCGTCGATCGTCGTGGACTTCGGCACCACCACCAACTTCGACGTGATCAGCGGTCGCGGCGAGTTCCTCGGCGGCGCGTTCGCGCCGGGCATCGAGATCTCCTTCGACGCGCTCGCGGCCCGGGCCGCCCAGCTGCGCAAGGTCGAGGCCACCAAGCCCCGCTCGGTGATCGGCAAGAACACCGTGGAGTGCCTCCAGGCCGGCCTGTACTTCGGCTTCGCCGGGCAGGTGGACCGGATCGTCGAGCGGATGACCGAGGAACTGGGCGAGGTGCGGGCGGTGATCGCCACCGGCGGCCTCGCCTCCCTGGTGATGAACGAATGCCGCAGCATCACCCACCACGAGCCGATGATCACCCTGATCGGCCTGCGGATGGTCTACGAGCGCAACATCTGACCGGGTCAGAGGCGTCGGGCGCGCAGGACCAACGTCCGGTACGGCAGCTCGACGGTTTCCCGGCCGGCCAGGGCGGGGTGGGTGTCCAGCAGGTCGGCCAGCTCGCGTTCGACCCGCCGCTGGTCGTCGGTCGAGGCGGTGAGCCAGTACGAACGGGTGCGGATCATGCCCAGCACCTCGCCCGGCGTGAGGACCGTCAGGTGTCCGAACTCGCGCGCCTCGACCGCCGTGAACCCGGGACCGAAGTCGGTGTTCTTCTGGACCAGATCGGCCGACTTGTCGTCGAGGTGGGCGATCCTGCCCAGCTCCGCCACCCATTCGACGCTGTCGTCGCGAATGTTCCAGATGGGGGCGAAGATGCCGCCGGGGCGCAGTACCCGGGCGATCTCGGCGTGCGCGGGCTCTCGGTCGAACCAGTGGTACGCCGTCCCGACCAGCACCGCGTCCGCCACGCCGTCGGGCAGTGGCACGGCCTCCGCGCTGCCCGCCAGCGCCGTCGTGCCCGGCGTCGAGACCGCGAGTTGCGTCCGCATCCCCTGATCAGGCTCGACGGGTACGACGTGGAAGCCCAGGGCCTGCACGGCGCGCGTCAGGATGCCGGTTCCCGCGCCCAGGTCGACAACCTGTCCGCCGTCGCCTGGCTCGGCCCGTCCGGCGTCGCTCAGGCCGTCGAGGGCCCAACGAATCGCCTCTTCGGGATAGGTGGGTCGGAACCGGTCGTAATCGCTCGCCGCAGCACCGAAGGACAGGGCGTGAGTGTGATCGACCATGACGGGCAGTATCCGCTAACGGCCCCCGGAACGCTTGAGTACGCTCGGGCCTGACCCCCTGTATCTCCCGTGACGAGGAAGCGTGCCGTGAGCGAGCAGAACGCCGTGCCAGTGGACCCCGCCGATGACCTTCCCGAGCAGATGAAGGTCCGCCGGGAGAAGCGGGACCGGATGCTCGCCGACGGCGTCGAGCCCTACCCGGTCGGGTTCCCCCGGACCACCACGCTGGCCGAGATCCGTACCCGCTACGCCGAGTTGCCCACCGACACCGCCACCGGCGACGAGGTCTCGGTCACCGGCCGGGTGATCTTCGTACGCAACACGGGGAAGCTCTGCTTCGCGACCCTGCGCGACGGCGACGGCACCGAGTTGCAGGCCATGCTGTCCCTCGACAAGGTCGGCGCGGAGCGGTTGGAGGCCTGGAAGCGCCTGGTCGACCTGGGTGACCACGTCGGCGTGACCGGCGAGGTGATCACGAGCCGCCGGGGCGAGCTGTCGGTGCTAGCGCAGCGGTGGGAGATGACCGCCAAGGCGCTGCGGCCGTTACCGGTGGCGCACAAGCCGCTCTCCGAGGAGGCGCGGGTCCGGCAGCGCTACGTGGACCTGGTCGTGCGTCCGCAGGCCCGGCAGATGGTCCGTACCCGCGCGGCGGCGGTACGCAGCCTGCGCGATTCACTGCACGGTCAGGGTTTCATCGAGGTGGAAACTCCGATGCTGCAACTGTTGCACGGTGGCGCGACGGCCCGACCGTTCGTGACCCACAGCAATGCGTTGAGCACCGATCTGTATCTGCGAATCGCTCCGGAACTGTTTCTGAAGCGTGCCGTCGTCGGTGGCGTGGACCGCGTCTTTGAGATCAACCGCAACTTCCGTAATGAGGGTGTCGACTCTTCGCACTCGCCCGAGTTCGCGATGCTGGAGACCTACCAGGCGTACGGGGACTACGACACGATCGGCGAGTTGACCCGCAATCTCGTGCAACAGGCGGCGATCGCGGTGAGCGGCTCGACGGTGGTGACCCACGCCGACGGGCGGGAGTTCGACCTGGGCGGGGAGTGGCGATCGGTGCCCCTGTTCGGGGTCCTTTCCGAGGCGCTCGGCGAGGAGGTCACGGTCCGTACCGAACGTTCCCGGCTGGTCGAGTACGCGGACAAGGTGGGATTGGCCGTGGACCCGAAGTGGGGCCCGGGCAAGCTGGCCGAGGAGCTGTTCGAGGAACTGGTCGTCCCCGGCCTGCAGGCGCCCACCTTCGTACGGGACTACCCGGAGGAGACCAGCCCGCTCACCCGGGCGCACCGCAGCGAGCCGGGGCTTGCCGAGAAGTGGGACCTCTACGTCCTCGGTTTCGAGCTGGGCACCGGGTACTCCGAGCTGGTCGACCCGGTGGTGCAGCGGGAACGGCTGGTCGCCCAGGCGCAGCTCGCCGCCCGTGGTGATGACGAGGCGATGCGTCTCGACGAGGACTTTCTCCGGGCCATGGAGTACGGAATGCCTCCGGCCGGGGGTATGGGAATGGGAATCGACCGCCTCTTGATGGCCCTCACCGGCCTCGGAATTCGGGAAACGATCCTCTTCCCGTTGGTCCGCCCGGAGTAGTCGACCGCCGACTCCCAGCGAGTCGTAACGGCATCCTATTGACGGGGCGAGCAGCACGCGGGCTATTGTGCTCTCATTAGCAGGAGCGCCCTGCTCGAAAGGAATGTGGGACGTGGCCAAGCAGATCATTCACAAGCTGGTCGATGACCTGGACGGCGGGGACGCGGACGAGACCGTCAAGTTCGCGCTCGACGGCGTTCAGTACGAGATCGACCTGTCCGGCGCCAACGCCGCGAAATTGCGCGACGTATTCGCGCCGTACGTCGGAGCCGGCACCAAGGTCGGTCGCGGTGGCGTGGTGATCGGTGGACGGGCTGCTCGCGGTCGCGGCGGCGCCACCGCCGACCGGGAGCAGAACAAGGCGATCCGGGACTGGGCCAAGAAGGCCGGCAAGGACATCTCGGACCGGGGTCGTATTCCGCAGGAGATCGTCGACGAGTTCCACGCCAAGCGCTGATCCGTTCAGCTGACCGGTGGCAGCCGCCACCGCCAGGCGACACCGACGCCGGGCCGGAGCACTCTCCGGGCCGGCGTCGCCGTATTCCCGACCCGTCGGGTCGAATCGGAGCCACGGGCGCGCCCGCGGGCGGGAATGGTGGGCGGCCCGACCGGCGTTGTCCACAGGCGGTGGAGTACCTATCCACAGCCTGTGGACGACCGGCTGGAGGCCTCCGCGTGGACCGTCGGATTTCGCTCTGCGCGTAGCGACGGGGCTACCGGAACACCTCCTGAGCGCGGACGGTTGTGCAAAACGACGTGGAACCGACCCCGACCAGAGAGACACGACCTCAGCTGAGTCGGTCAGCGACGATAGAGTAAGGAGGCACGGACGCCCGTCTTGGACGTTCGTGCACCGGCCCCGCCGAGATCTAGACCATCAAGGCGCACGGCACGTGAGGAGCACGAGGGCATGTTCGAGCGGTTCACCGACCGAGCGCGACGGGTTGTCGTCCTGGCCCAAGAAGAGGCCCGGATGCTCAACCACAACTACATCGGTACGGAGCACATCCTGCTGGGCCTCATCCACGAGGGTGAGGGCGTCGCCGCCAAGGCTCTGGAGAGCCTCGGCATCTCCCTGGAGGGCGTTCGCCAGCAGGTCGAGGAAATCATCGGCCAGGGTCAGCAGGCGCCGAGCGGGCACATCCCGTTCACGCCGCGGGCCAAGAAGGTGCTGGAGCTGTCGCTGCGCGAGGCGCTGCAGCTCGGCCACAACTACATCGGCACGGAGCACATCCTGCTCGGGCTGATCCGCGAGGGTGAGGGCGTCGCCGCCCAGGTGCTGGTCAAGCTCGGCGCCGACCTCAACCGGGTCCGCCAGCAGGTGATCCAGCTCCTCTCCGGTTACCAGGGCAAGGAGCCCGCCGCCGCAGGCGCCGCTCCGGGTGAGGCCGCGCCGTCGACCAGCCTCGTGCTGGACCAGTTCGGCCGCAACCTGACCCAGGCCGCCCGCGAGGGCAAGCTCGACCCGGTCATCGGGCGCGAGAAGGAAATCGAGCGGGTCATGCAGGTGCTCTCCCGCCGTACCAAGAACAACCCGGTCCTGATCGGTGAGCCCGGCGTCGGTAAGACCGCCGTGGTGGAGGGGCTTTCCCAGAAGATCATCAAGGGCGAGGTGCCCGAGACTCTGAAGGACAAGCAGCTCTACACGCTCGATCTGGGTGCGCTGGTCGCCGGATCCCGCTACCGCGGTGACTTCGAGGAGCGCCTCAAGAAGGTGCTCAAGGAGATCCGCACCCGCGGCGACATCATCCTGTTCATCGACGAGATCCACACCCTGGTGGGTGCGGGTGCCGCCGAGGGCGCGATCGACGCCGCGAGCATCCTCAAGCCGATGCTGGCCCGTGGCGAGCTGCAGACCATCGGTGCCACCACGCTCGACGAGTACCGCAAGCACCTGGAGAAGGACGCCGCTCTCGAGCGCCGCTTCCAGCCGATCCAGGTGGGTGAGCCGTCGCTGGCGCACACCATCGAGATCCTCAAGGGCCTGCGTGACCGTTACGAGGCGCACCACCGGGTCTCGATCACGGACGCCGCTCTCGTGGCCGCCGCGACCCTGGCCGACAGGTACATCTCCGACCGCTTCCTGCCGGACAAGGCGATCGACCTGATCGACGAGGCCGGTGCCCGGATGCGGATCCGTCGGATGACCGCGCCGCCAGACCTGCGTGACTTCGACGAGCGCATCGCCCAGGTGCGTCGCGACAAGGAGTCCGCGATCGACGCGCAGGACTTCGAGCGCGCCGCCCAGCTGCGCGACAAGGAGAAGCAGCTCCTCGGTCAGAAGGCGCAGCGGGAGAAGGAGTGGAAGGCCGGTGACCTGGACGTCGTCAGCGAGGTCGACGACGAGCAGATCGCCGAGGTGCTCGGCAACTGGACCGGCATCCCGGTCTACAAGCTGACCGAGGAGGAGACCTCGCGCCTGCTGCGCATGGAGGACGAGCTGCACAAGCGCGTTATCGGCCAGGAGGACGCGGTCAAGGCGGTCTCGAAGGCGATCCGGCGTACCCGGGCCGGCCTGAAGGACCCGAAGCGCCCCTCGGGCTCGTTCATCTTCGCCGGCCCGTCCGGTGTGGGTAAGACCGAGCTGTCCAAGGCGCTCGCCGAGTTCCTCTTCGGCAGCGAGGACGCCCTCATTCAGCTGGACATGTCCGAGTTCCACGACCGGTACACGGTGTCCCGTCTCGTGGGTGCCCCTCCCGGCTACGTCGGTTACGACGAGGGCGGGCAGCTCACCGAGAAGGTGCGTCGTCGTCCGTTCTCGGTGGTCCTCTTCGACGAGATCGAGAAGGCCCACCCGGACGTGTTCAACACGCTCCTGCAGATTCTGGAGGACGGTCGGCTCACCGACGGTCAGGGTCGGATCGTGGACTTCAAGAACACGGTCATCATCCTGACCACCAACCTGGGCACCCGTGACGTCGCCAAGGCGGTGTCGCTGGGCTTCCAGCAGTCGGAGGACTCCGAGTCCACCTACGACCGGATGAAGCAGAAGGTCAACGACGAGCTCAAGCAGCACTTCCGGCCTGAGTTCCTCAACCGGATCGACGACACCATCGTCTTCCACCAGCTGCGTCAGACCGAGATCCTCTCGATCGTGGACATCATGATCCAGCGGATCGAAGGCCAGCTGCGCAACAAGGACATGGGTCTGGAGCTGACCGACAACGCCAAGAAGTACCTGGCGGCGAAGGGCTTCGACCCGGTGCTCGGTGCCCGTCCGCTTCGTCGCACGATCCAGCGCGACATCGAGGACAACCTCTCCGAGCGGATCCTGTTCAACGAGCTGACCCCCGGTCAGATCGTGGTGGTGGACTGCGAGGGCGACCCGAACGACATCGAGAAGTCCAAGCTCGTCTTCCGGGGTGCCGAGAAGCCGGTCGAGGTTCCGGACGCCGTTCCGGCCGACCTCGGTGGCACGGCCGCCGGCACCGCGGCAGCGGCGACGGACGAGGTGGCATAACCAGCAGCACAGGGGGCGGGGCTCCGGCGGCGTAAGCCACCGGGGCCCCGCCTCTTTCTGCGCACCGCCCTCAACTCGACGCCGCGCTCAATGCCGCGCCCGAGGTGCCGCGCACAACGCCGCGCCCGAAGTGCCTCGCTCAGTGCCGCGGCGGGCGAGCCGTGCGCGCCCGGGTGCCGGGGTACGGGAGTCGCGACCACCGCTCATCGCCGGGGAGGTACGCCCGGCCGTCCGGCGTGCCGCCGAGGGCGGCCGGACCGCCCACAACACCACCTTTGCTCTGCTTCAGCGGAGGCAACACTCGTGGCGGCTGGGTGTTGCCTCCGCTGAAGCAGAGCAAAGGGCGCGCAGGAGGGTGGTGCACCGCGCCCGCCCCGAGGGTGACGGCCGGTGGAGGCTGAGTGCGGGGGCGGGTTGGTCAGGTGGTCAGGTGGTCAGGTTGGCGGTGGCGGTCGACGGGCCGTCGCCGGCGAGCCGGAACGAGTCGTCGCCGACCGGCTCCACAAGTCCGTCCTGCACGAGGCCGGCCAGCGCCCGTGCGCGCTGCACGGCGTCGGTCCAGACCTGGTCGAGGCGCTGGTGCGGGACCGGCCCGGTGGTCTCCCGGAGCACACCGAGCAGCAGTCCGCGTACCTGCCGGTCGGTGCCCGCGTACCGCTGGGGTCGGCGGGTCGGGCCGGTCGGCGGCTCCTGCCCGGAGGCCCGCCACGCGCAGACCGACTCGACCGGGCAGGCCGTGCAGCGCGGTGAGCGGGCAGTGCAGACCACCGCCCCCAGTTCCATGAACGCGGCGCTGGCGAGCGCGGCAGCGGCGGGTTCCGGCGGCAGCAGCTCTTCGGTGGCGACCAGGTCGGCGGGACGGGTGACCGGTCCGGCGTCCGGCTCACCGGCCACGGCTCGACAGACCACCCGGCGTACGTTCGTGTCGACCACCGGATGCCGTTGCCCGAACGCGAACGCGGCCACCGCGCGGGCCGTGTACGTGCCCACGCCGGGCAGCGCCAGCAGCTGTTCCAGCCGGTCGGGTACCTGACCGCCGTGCCGGTCCACGATGGCTACCGCGCACTCCCGCAGACGGACCGCGCGGCGGGGATAGCCGAGGCGTCCCCACATGCGGATCGCCTCGGCCGGGGTGTCCGCCGCCAGCGCGGCGGGGTCGGGCCAGCGGGCCAGCCAGGCCTGCCAGGCCGGCACCACCCGGACCACCGGCGTCTGCTGGAGCATGACCTCGCTGACCAGGATGGCCCACGGGCTCACGCCGCGTTCCCGCCACGGCAGATCACGGGCGTGCTGCTGGAACCATCGGCTGACCAGGGCGGCGAAATCGGGTTGAGTCATGGCGTCGTCGATGATGTCACGCGGTCCGGTCCCGCAGGTTGGGCGGCTCGGGCGGGGTGTCGCGGTGGCGGTGGGCGGGTCGGGCAGAATGCGCGGATGAACGAGCTCGCGATCACCGTCATCGGTCGGGACCGGCCTGGCATCGTGGCCGACGTCGCCGAGGTGCTGGCCCGGCTGGGCGCGAACCTCACCGACAGCACGATGACCCGACTGCGGGGGCACTTCGCGATGACCCTCATCTGCACGGGACCGGCTGCGGCCGAGGTGGAGGCGGCGTTGGTGCCGCTGGCGGCCGAGGGGCAGCTACTGGCGACCGTACGCGCGGTCACGCCCGACGGTGCGGTGGCACCGGCCGGCGAGCCGTACGTGCTGGCGGTGCACGGGTCGGATCGGATGGGCATTGTGGCGGCGATGACCCGTGTGCTCGTGGACGCCGGCGGGAACGTCACCGACCTGAGCACCCGGTTGGCGGGTTCGCTCTATGTGGTGTTGGCCGAGGTCGAGTTGCCGGCGGGGGTCGTCGAGGCGTTGACCGAACGGCTGCACCGGACGGCCGCCGAGGTGGGGGTCGAGGTCACCCTCCGGCCGGCAGACCCGGATCTGCTGTGAGCGACGAGCAGCGCGGGTCGTACGCCGGTCTGGGGGGTTGGACGCCGGAGGCGCTGGCTGTGGCTGGCGAGGTGCGGGCCGTCGTGTCGGCCCCGCACCCGGTGTTGAGCCGGGCCGGAGGCGATGTCGACCCGACCGCCGAGGAGACCGTCCGGTTGGCCGCCGACCTGGTCGCCACGATGCGGGTCTCGCCGGGCTGCGTGGGTCTGGCGGCACCGCAGGTCGGTGTCGGCGCCCGGGTCTTCGCCGTCGACGTGACAGGCCACCCGAAGGCGGTCACCGTGCACGGCACCTTCGTGCTCTGCAACGCCCGGGTGGTGGAGGCGACCCGATGGAAGCCGGGTCGGGAGGGGTGCATGTCCGTGCCGGACCTGACCGGGGACGTCAAGCGGGCCAGTCGACTGGTGGTGGAGGGTGACCTGCCGGGCACGGGCGCGCCCGTCCGGTTGGTGACGGACGGCTTCGAGGCGCGGGCGTTGCAGCACGAGATCGACCACTGCGAGGGGTTGCTCTTCCTGGATCGGGTGGCCGGCGCGCACGCTGTCTACCAGCGCAAGGTCTACCTCTGACCAGGTGGTCGGGCGCTGGCCTGTCCGTCCTCAATGGAGCTTCGTTGCGCCGCCCGGGTGGCGCTCCGGCGCGTCGTGACCCGTGCGTGGGTGCGGCGCGACTACGGTGGGGGGCATCATGCGTCTGACGGTCGGCCCCCTGCCACCCGCCGTGTACTGGCGGCGTCGCGCCGTCGTACTCGGAGCGGGGCTTCTCTTCCTGATTGTCCTGCTCTACTCCTGCACCGGCTCGGGTCGCTCCGGCGGGCACACGGGGGCGGGGGCGACGTCGACTCCGACGTCGAGCCCGGGGCCGAGTGGTTCGTTGCTGACCCCGCAGACCGGGGCGCCGCCGGCATCCGGCTCCGCGGCGCCGAATGCCACGGACCGGTCCGCCGATCCGAATGCCGCGAATGGCACGACTCCGAGCCCCGAGGTCACCAGCAACGACCCGCCGCCGGGCTCGGCCGCCGGATCGGTCGACGACGGCACCTGCACCGACGCGGAGATCAGCGTGACGTCGGTGGCGCGACCTACTTCGGTCCAGCGTGGCGCGTTGGTGGACCTCCAACTGAAGATCAAGAACACCTCGGACCGTACGTGCAGCCGCGACGTCGGCGCCGACGTCCAGGAGATCTTCATCAAGGCCGGCGCCGAGAAGGTGTGGTCCTCCGACACCTGCGGCAAGGCCAAGGGCTCGGACGTGCAGTCGTTCACGCCCAATTTCGAGCGCTCCTACCAGGTGGGCTGGAACGGGCGGGACGCCACGCGCTGCGATGACGCGGGGCTGGCCGCCGGCCCGTTCCCGCCGGCCGGCACGTACCAGGTGTTCGCGCGGGTCGGCACCAAGTACAGCGCACCCGTGAAGATCACCGTCACCGGCTGAGCCGGATCAGACGTACCGCTCCAGGATGGAAGCCTCCGCGAGCCGGGACAGGCCCTCGCGGACGCCCCGGGCACGGGCGTCGCCCACGCCCTCGACAGCCTGAAGGTCCTCGACGGTCGCACCCAGCAGCCGCTGGAGGCTGCCGAAGTGCAGCACGAGGCGATCGACAACGGCCACCGGCAGGCGCGGCACCTTGGCCAGCAGCCGGAAGCCACGCGGGCTGACGGCGGCGTCCAGCGCGTCGGACGCGGCCGGGTAGCCGATCGCCTTGGCCACCGACACCAGGTCGATCAACTCGGTGGCACCGAGCAGGTCAAGCTCGACCAGCGCCTCGTCCAGGGTGCGGGACTTGCGGCCGACGGGCAGGTAGTCCCGGATGACGAGCGTGCGGTCGGCGTCGACGCCGGCCATCAGCTCGTCGAGTTGGAGGGCGAGCAGTCGACCGTCGGTGCCCAGCTCGACGACGTAGCCGGCGATCTCGTCGGCGATCCGGCGGACCATCTCCAGCCGCTGCACCACGGCCACCGCGTCCCGCACGGTGACCAGGTCTTCGATCTCGAGCGCGGAGAGCGTGCCGGAGACCTCGTCCAGCCGGAGCTTGTAACGCTCGAGGGTGGCCAGCGCCTGGTTGGCCCGGGAGAGGATCGCCGCCGAGTCGTCGAGGACGTGCCGCTGGCCGTTGACGTAGAGGCTGATGATCCGCATCGACTGGCTGACCGAGATCACCGGGTAGCCGGTCTGCCGGGCGACCCGCTCGGCGGTGCGGTGCCGGGTGCCCGACTCCTCAGTCGGAATGGACGGGTCGGGCATCAGGTGGACGGCGGCCCGGACGATGCGGGTGCCGTCGCTGGACAGCACCACGGCGCCGTCCATCTTGCACAGCTCCCGGACCCGGGTCGCGGAGAACTCGACGTCCAGCGGGAAGCCGCCGGTGCAGAGACCCTCGACGACCTTGTCGTAACCGAGCACGATGAGCGCGCCGGTGCGACCCCGCAGGATGCGCTCCAATCCGTCGCGCAGCGCGGTGCCGGGCGCCATCAGGGCGAGATTCGCCCGCAGCGGATCGCCGGCGCCCCCGGCAGCGGCGGTCACGCTCACGCTGATCGGGCGGGCCGGCGAGCCCACGGCGCCGGTGCGGGCCTGGGGCGGCGCTCCGGCAGGCTTGGTGGTATCGCGGTCGATCGGCACGGGCACAGTCTACGGACTGCCGTGCGGTGGGTGCTGTCGTGGTTACTGTGATGTGTCACGATGCCGCCCTTCGAACCGTTCCCACTTGCGCCGATGCTGTCCGGTATCGCCGTTGGCGTCGGCACGCTGAGTCACTCGGCGGACGCGCGGGCCGCGTGTTGCAGGGCCGAACGGACATCAGTGACCTCGGTCACCCGCATCTGCTCGGGACCGGCGCCGGTGCTGGTCGGGCCGCAGCCGGGCGGAACAAGCGCCACCTTGAAGCCCAGGCGGGCGGCCTCGGCCAGTCGGCGCGGCACCGCACCGACCCGGCGGACCTCGCCGGTCAGCCCCACCTCGCCGATGGCCACGAGGTGTGGCGCGATCGCGAGGTTGAGCCCACCGGAGGCGACCGCCAGCGCGACGGCCAGATCGGCGGCCGGCTCCACCACCCGGATGCCGCCCACGGTGGCTGCGAACACCTCCCGGTCGTGCAGGGTCAACCGCTCGGTCCGCCGTTGCAGGACCGCGAGCACCATGGCCAGGCGGGCCGAGTCGAGGCCCGAGACCGTACGGCGGGGAGAGCCGGCGACCGTCGCGCCGATCAGGGCCTGCACCTCGGTGACCAGGGCCCGTCGTCCCTCCATCGCCACGGTCACACAGGTGCCGGGCACCGGTTCCGAGTAGCGGGTGAGGAACAGCCCGGACGGGTCGGCAAGGCTGCTGATGCCGCCCTCGTGCATCTCGAAGCAGCCGACCTCGTCGGCCGCCCCGAACCGGTTCTTGACGCCGCGCACGAGGCGTAGCGAGGAGTGCTTGTCGCCCTCGAAGTGCAGCACCACGTCGACCAGGTGCTCCAGCACGCGCGGCCCGGCCACCTGACCGTCCTTGGTGACGTGCCCGACAAGCACTGTCGCGATGCCCCGCTCCTTGGCGACCGAGACCAGTGCGGCGGTGACCGCACGCACCTGGGTCACGCCGCCCGGCACGCCCTCGGTGCCGGTGGTCGAAATGGTCTGCACCGAGTCGAGCACCAGCAGGCCCGGCTTGACGGCGTCGAGGTGCCCGAGCACCGACGCCAGGTCGCTCTCGGCCGCCAGGTAGAGCTGGTCGTGCAGGGTGCCCATCCGCTCGGCGCGCAGCCGGACCTGACTGACCGACTCCTCGCCGCTGACCACCAGGGAAGGGCTGCCGGCATTCACCGCCCACTGCTGCGCCACGTCCAGCAGGAGGGTCGACTTGCCCACGCCGGGCTCGCCGGCGAGCAGCACCACCGCGCCGGGCACCAGGCCGCCGCCGAGCACCCGGTCCAGCTCGCTCACCCCGGTCGGCCGGGCGCGGGCCGGAGCCGCGCTGATGGTGGCGATCGGACGCGCCGGCTCGCTCGGCAGTCGTGAGCTGACCACCCGACCGGAGACGGTCGGCCCGGTCACCGTCGACTCCACCACCGAGCCCCACTCGCCGCACTCCGGGCAGCGACCCACCCACTTTGGCGGTTGGTGCCCGCAGGCGTCGCACTCGTACGCCGGGCGCGGTTCGCGGGTCGCGGACCGGGCGCGGGGGGCGCCGGCCGCACCGCCACGGCCAGAGGTCGATCGGGAGGTGGTCACATCAGGACGCTAGCCCTCTCGTACGACGAAAACACCCCGGCGTGGTGTTCCCACGCCGGGGTGTCCGGTACTCAAGATCGGGGTCACTCGTGGGTGGTGCCGCCCTCGTTGCCCTCGTAGCCGCCCTCGCGCTCGATGATCGGCGAGACGCGGGCCGCCGGGGTGAGCGGCACCGCGATCGGCGCGGGACCGGAGACGGTGTTGCCGTTACCGAAGTCGAAGGTCACGACGACGCTCTGACCGGAGCGCAGCGCCTCGGTCAGGCCGACCAGCCGCAGCTGCGAGGTGGCCTCCGAGTTGAGCTGGAGGTAGCTCAGCGGGGCGAGCTCGATGCGGGCCGGCTGACCCGGCGCGGCCGGGCTGGCCGAACCCGACGCCCGCGCCGACTCCGGAGCGGACGGGGTCGCCGACGACGAACCGGTCTCGGAGGGGGTGGCCGACGGGCTGGCCGAACCGGACGGGCTGGCCGAACCCGACGGGCTGGCAGAGGCCGACTCGGAGGCCGACTCCGAGGCGGACGGCGTCGCGCTCGCCGAACCACCCGAGATCAGCACCTCGCGGGCGCTCTGGGTGGTGACGGTGACCGTCACGGTGCTCTTGGAGTCGTTGTAGATCACCGCGTTGAGCGGGGCGTCCTGCCCGGCCCGGTAACCCTCGGTGCCGGGGTAGGTCACCAGCAGACCGCGCACCGAGTACGCGCCGTTGGGGGTCGTGAGGTTGACGCCCTGGACCGACGGCTCCTTCTCGGCGGTCTCGGCGACCTGACCGGCGCCGCAGCCGGACGCCAGCAGGCTGGTGGCCGCCGCGATCCCGGACAGCACCAGGGCCGCCCGCCGAGATCGGTTGATCGAGCGCGTCACGTCGGTCCTCCTCGTTACGATCCCCACCCGGGCGCACGCCGGGCGAGGCGGCCATACCCGCGCAGACCGCGCTCCAGGGTAGTTGGAGCTGATCGAGGCCCGCACGGGGACCCGGTATTGCCACCCCTCCCGGGTGCCCTCACACGACTCGACCGCTCGCCACCAGCAGCACGACGTCGATGAGAGCCACCAGCATCACCGCCCGGAAGGCAGCCACCGGCCGCCGGCCCGCCCGGGCCGCCGAGCGTTCGGCGTACCAGCTCAGCGGTGGCACGACCGCGGCCGTGGCGACCGCCGCGAGCCCGAGGGCCGACGGCCGTCCGGGCGGCCCCAGGACCAGGACGGCGGTCGCGGCGAGGAGCAGCC
>NZ_JBEXIL010000077.1:0-23302 GCF_040608555.1 Micromonospora sp. NPDC005172 | reverse complement strand
GGACCGGCGACAGCCCCACCGGTGAACGCGAGACCAGCAGCGGTCAGAGCAGTCCTACGAATCAGATCGGTACGCATAACAGCGTGCTCCTCTGCAAAAGTCGGGGGAAAACACGACGACACACGAACGGGGGCGGTGTGCCGAAGCGAAAGTTCATCCGAGACAGGGCCCGGCGACCCAGCAGGGCCTGCACGGGGGCATCTCCGGAGGGTGGTCCAACGGTCCGGGGCGGCGGATCATTCCGCCGCGCCTAGAGGGCTCGCGGACCGGGGCTGGCCGGTGCTGCTCGGCCATGCGGGGGATGTAACGACGCCGACCCGGCGGGTGTTCCCGGGGCTGGCTACCGGCCTGAGCCGGTGCTGCTCGGCGGTGCCGGGGATGTAACGACGCCGACCCGGCGGGTGTTCCCGGGCGGGGCCCTGCGCCGCCAGCCCGACGGGCGCGGCGGCATGCCACGTATAACGACCCCGCCCGGCCCGCGATTCCGCCGCCACGATGACACCGACCACAGCACAGCACGCCCCTGAACAGGACAAACCTCGCATCCAACCACGGTCCTGCGCGCGTTGGGCGGGTGATCGTCTCGACATCGCCGATACAGGGGTATCTCCGCACAGGGATGCCCCCACATCGGCGACCTGGAGGCGATCAGATCGCGGATGCTGCGCCGAAGCCAGACACCGGGGACAAAACGCTCGGGCGCATGGCATCGGCGTCCAAGGGCTAAGCCATGATCCGCACAACTTCGGGGATGTTGCTGCCTCGGCCCGTCGTGAGGCAGCAACATCCCCGAAAGTGCTGCCTACCGATCGAGGCGACCGCGTCGCCGAAGGTCCCAGACGGCGCAGCCGGGCAAGATCGTGCTCGAACCAGGAAAGAGCGCCCCGCCGCGCGGCCAAGGCCACTACAACCAGGATCGAGCGCGATCATGGGGGTGCGACGGCGTTCCGCATTCGACACCGCCATGTCGCCCCGGCGGGACGGGCGCGGAACTCCGCCTATATTCCGACAGATCGCCCACTTGGTGCGCGGTAGGGGCATGCGCGCGTCGGGGCAAGGTGGTGATCCACACGACTTCGGCGATATCGCGCTATCCCAGCCATTTGATAGCCCGATATCGGCGAAGTCGAGTCGATCATGGCGAGGGCGAGCCCCCAACCGCTGGCCCTGCGCCAGAAGTCGCCCCCGCATCGGGTGGGCTCACCGCGTCGAGGGGCGCCTTCGCGTCGGGTGGGCCGGCCACGTCGAGGGTCGCCCCCGCATCGGGTGGGCTCACCGCATCGGGGGTCGCCTCCGCGTCGGGTGGGCTCACCGCATCGGGGGTCGCCTCCGCGTCGGGTGGGCTCACCGCGTCGGGGGTCGCCCCCGCATCGGGTGGGCTCACCGCGTCGGGGGTCGCCTTCGCGTCGGGTGGGCCGGCTGTGTCGGGGGTCGCCTGAGTGCTGTCGTCGGCTCGTGTGCCCGGGTCGAGGGCGGCCAGGATCGCCTCGGCTGTCCGTCGGCCGACCCCGGGCACCTCGGTGATCTCTTCGACGGTGGCCGTGGAGAGCCGCTTGAGGGAGCCGAAGTGTCGCAGCAGCGCCTTGCGGCGGACCTCGCCCAGGCCGGAGACGTTGTCCAGTGCCGACTCGGTCATCCGCTTGGAGCGGCGCTGGCGGTGGAACGTGATGGCGAAGCGATGTGCCTCGTCACGGACTCGTTGCAGCAGGTAGAGGCCCTCGGAGGTGCGCGGCAGGATGACCGGGAACTCGTCGTCGGGGAGCCAGACCTCCTCCAGCCGCTTCGCGAGGCCGCAGAGCGCGACGTCGTCGATGCCCAGGTCGGCGAGGGCCTGCGCGGCGGCCGCGACCTGCGGGGCGCCGCCGTCGACGACCACCAGCTGCGGCGGGTACGCGAACTTTCGCGGCCGACCGGTGGTCGGATCGATCAGGACACCGACCTGCGGATCGACGGGGTCGACCGGGGTGGACGGGTCGTCGGCCGACTCCACGCCCACCTCGCCCGTCTCGGCCCGCGCGTCGAGGTAACGGGCGAAGCGGCGGCGCAGCACCTCGGACATCGCGGACAGGTCGTCGGTGGCGCCCCGGACGATGAACCGCCGGTACTCGCTCTTGCGGGGCAGCCCGTCCTCGAAGACCACCATGCTGGCCACCACGTCGGTGCCCTGGATCTGGGAGATGTCGAAGCACTCGATGCGCAGTGGCGACGTGCGCATGCCCAGCGCCTCGCTGATCTCGTCCAACGCCTTGCCGCGGGTGGTCAGGTCACCGGAGCGCTTGAGCTTGTGCCGGGCCAGCGCATCCTTGGCGTTGCGCTCGACCGTCTCCAGCAGGGTGCGCTTGTCGCCGCGCTGCGGCACGCGCAGCGACACCCGGCTGCCCCGGTGGCTGGTGAGCCAGTCCCCGAGGGCGTCGGCGTCCGCCGGCAGCTCGGGCACCAGAAGCTCACGGGGTACGTCCGCCTCGCCGTGCTCGCCGCCGTACACCTGGGTGCAGAAGTGGTGCACCAGGTCGCCGGTGGTCAGGTCCTCGGTCTTCTCCACCACCCACCCACGCTGGCCGCGGACCCGGCCGTCGCGGACGTGGAAGACCTGCACGGCCGCTTCGAGCGGGTCGTCGGCGAACGCGACCACGTCGGCGTCGGTGCCGTCGCCGAGGACGACGGTCTGCTTCTCCATGGCCCGGCGCAGGGCGGCCACGTCGTCCCGCAGGCGGGCGGCCCGCTCGAACTCCAACGCCTCGCTGGCGTCGGTCATCTCACGTTCGATCTTGCGGACCATGGTGTCGGTGCGGCCGGCCATGAAGTCGCAGAACCCGTCGACGATGGCCCGGTGCTCGTCGGCCGAGACGGTGCCGACGCACGGGGCCGAGCACTTGCCGATGTAGCCCAGGAGGCACGGACGGCCGACCTGGCCAGCGCGCTTGAACACGCCGGCCGAGCAGGTCCGCGCGGGAAACACCCGCAGCAGCAGGTCGAGGGTCTCCCGGATGGCCCAGGCGTGCGAGTACGGCCCGAAGTAACGCACACCCTTGCGCTTCGCGCCGCGCATCACCTGAAGTCGCGGGTACTCCTCGTCGAGGGTCACAGCGAGATAGGGGTACGACTTGTCGTCGCGGTAGCGGACGTTGAACCGGGGGTCGTACTGCTTGATCCAGGTGAACTCCTGCTGGAGCGCCTCGACCTCGGTGCCGACGGTGATCCAGTCCACCGACTCGGCGGTGGTGACCATCTGGCGGGTGCGCTCGTGCAGGTTCCAGACGTCGCCGAAGTAGGAGTTGAGCCGGCTGCGCAGGTTTTTCGCCTTGCCGACGTAGATCACTCGGCCGGTGCCGTCGCGGAAGCGGTAGACCCCCGGTGACTCCGGGATGGTGCCGGGTGCGGGACGGTAGGTCGAGGGGTCAGCCACGCCACCAAGCCTAGTCCGCACCCCCGACACGCCACGCCGAGCGCTAGATCAACTCGGTGTGCGGGAAGTCGGGGCGTCGACGAGCGCCGGACGCCCCGACTTCCAGGGAAGAGGCCCGACCGTCAGGCCAGGGAGATCTGGTCGCCGGTGACCTTGATATCCCTCGGCGGCAGCGGCTTCTTGGCCGGACCGGCCTTCACCGAGCCGTCCTCGATCGAGAACTTGCTGCCGTGGCAGGTGCAGTTGATGGTGCCGCCGTCGACGTTCGAGACCGGGCAGTTCTGGTGCGTACAGATGGGGCTGAAGCCCTTGAACTGGCCGGCCGCAGGCTGGGTGATCACCACGCCCTCGGCGGCGAGGATCTTGCCGCCGCCGACCGGGATGTCGGCGGTGGTGGCAAGCGACTGGGCGTTCTGTCGGTCGCCGCCGCCGGCGTCGCCGGTGCTGGGCACGGCCGGGCCGCCGCTGGTGGGTGAGTCGCTGCCACTGCCGTCGTCGCTGCCGCAGGCAGCCAGGACGACGGCCGCGCCGACCGCCCCGACGCCGGTGAGCAGGGTACGACGGGTCTGCGTACCCGGACCGGTCAGCGCCTGATCGTCGCTCATGCCTCGCCTCTCTCTCGCCCACTGCGCCGGTCCGAAAGCCCGGCCACATCTCTTTCCACGCGCAACTGTGCCGGATAGTTCAGACCGGCATCCGTGCGACCCCGGCAAAAGGGGCGGGACGGGTCGACATCCGACCCGCCCCGCAGAGGTAATGGTTGATCAGCGCGCGCCGGCCGGCACCTTGCGGGTCGCCCGTGTCTTGGTCGCGCCGTTGGCCTTGGCGGCCCGGGTGGTGGCCGCCGCCGCGCCCTTGGCCTCGCCGTCGAGCTTGAGCACCTGGCGCAGGAACTCGCCGGTGTGGCTCTCGGCCACCTCGGCGACCTCCTCCGGGGTGCCGGTGGCGAGCACCGTGCCGCCCCGGTGACCACCCTCGGGACCCATGTCGATCAGCCAGTCGGCCGTCTTGATCACGTCGAGGTTGTGCTCGATGGTGATCACCGTGTTGCCCTTGTCGACCAGGCCCTCGAGCACCATCAGCAGCTTGCGGATGTCCTCGAAGTGCAGGCCGGTGGTCGGCTCGTCGAGCACGTAGACCGTCCGCCCGGTGGAGCGTTTCTGCAGCTCGGACGCGAGCTTGACCCGCTGCGCCTCACCGCCGGACAGCGTCGGCGCGGGCTGCCCGAGACGGACGTAGCCCAGGCCCACGTCGACGAGCGTCCTGAGGTGCCGGTGGATCGCCGGGATGGCGGAGAAGAACTCGGCGGCCTCCTCGATCGGCATCTCCAGCACGTCCGAGACGGTCTTGCCCTTGTAGTGCACCTCCAGCGTCTCCCGGTTGTACCGGGCGCCCTTGCAGACCTCGCAGGGGACGTACACGTCGGGCAGGAAGTTCATCTCGATCTTGATGGTGCCGTCGCCGGAGCACGCCTCGCAGCGGCCACCCTTGACGTTGAACGAGAACCGGCCCGGGCCGTACCCCCGGACCTTGGCCTCGGTGGTCTCGGCGAAGAGCTTGCGGACGTGGTCCCAGACACCCGTGTAGGTGGCCGGGTTGGAGCGCGGCGTACGCCCGATCGGCGACTGGTCGACACCGACGACCTTGTCCACGTGCTCCAGCCCGGAGACCCGGGTGTGCCGGCCGGGCACCAGCCGGGCGCCGTTGATCTGGTTGGCCAGCACGGCGTACAGGATGTCGTTGACGAGTGTCGACTTGCCCGAGCCGCTGACGCCGGTGACCGCGATGAGCTGGCCCAGCGGGAACGACACGGTCAGGTTGCGCAGGTTGTGCTCCCGCGCGCCGTGCACCACCAACTCCCGGCCCGGGTCCTGCGCGCGACGGCCCGTCGGTGTCGGGATCGACCGCCGGCCGGACAGGTACGCCCCGGTGATCGACTCCTTGTTCTTGAGCAGCGCCGGCACCGAGCCGCTGTGCACGATCTTGCCGCCGTGCTCGCCCGCGCCGGGCCCGATGTCGACGATCCAGTCGGCGACGCGGATGGTGTCCTCGTCGTGCTCGACCACGATCAGCGTGTTGCCCAGCCCGCGCAGCCGGATCAGGGTCTCGATGAGCCGGTGGTTGTCGCGCTGGTGCAGACCGATCGACGGCTCGTCGAGCACGTAGAGCACGCCGACCAGGCCCGAGCCGATCTGGGTGGCCAGCCGGATGCGCTGCGCCTCGCCGCCGGAGAGCGTGCCGGCCGGCCGGTCGAGGGAGAGGTAGTCCAGGCCGACGTCGAGCAGGAACCGCAGCCGGGCGTTGATCTCCTTGAGGACGCGCTCGGCGATCAGCTTCTGCCGGTCGGTCAGCTCGATGCCGGCGAGCAGGTCGGCGCACTCCCCCACGGACAGGTTGCAGACCTCGGCGATGCTCCTGCCCGCCAGGGTGACGGCCAGCACCTCGGGCTTGAGCCGGGCGCCCCCACACGCGGCGCACGGCACGTCCCGCATGTAACCCTCGTACTTGTCGCGGGACCACTCGGACTCGGTGTCGGAGTGCCGGCGCTCGATCCACTGCACCACACCCTCGAAGCCGGTGTAGTAGGAGCGCTCGCGGCCGTACTTGTTGCGGTAGCGCACGTGGACCTGATCGTCGGAGCCGTGCAGGATCGTCTTCTGCGCCCGCGCCGGCAGCGCCCGCCACGGGGTGTCGACGTCGAAGTGCTGGGACTCGCCGAGCGCCTCCAGCAGGCGCAGGAAGTATTCCAGGTTGTGCCCGGTCGACCAGGGCTGGATCGCGCCCTCGCGCAGGCTGCGCTCCGGATCGGGAACCAACAGCTCCGGGTCGACCTCCTTCTTGGTGCCCAGACCCGTGCACTCGGGGCAGGCGCCGTACGGGGCGTTGAAGGAGAAGACGCGGGGCTCGAGGTCCTCGATGGCGAGCGGGTGGTCGTTGGGACAGGCCAGGTGCTCGGAGTAGCGGCGCTCCCGGTCCGGGTCGTCCTCCGGCAGGTCGACGAAGTCGAGCAGCACCAGGCCGCTCGACAGGCCGAGCGCGGCCTCGACCGAGTCGGTCAGCCGCTGCTTGGCGCTCGGCTTGACGGTGAGCCGGTCGATCACCACCTCGATGGTGTGCTTCTCCTGCTTCTTGAGCTTGGGCGGCTCGGTCAGCGGGTGCACCACGCCGTCGACCCGGGCCCGCGCGTAGCCCTTGGCCTGCAACTCGGCGAAGAGGTCGACGTACTCGCCCTTGCGGCCCCGGATGACCGGCGCGAGCACCATGAACTTCGTGCCCTCGGCCATCGCGAGCACCCGGTCGACGATCTGCTGCGGGCTCTGCTTGGAGATCCGCTCACCGCAGACGGGACAGTGCGGCTCGCCGATGCGGGCGAAGAGCAGGCGCAGGTAGTCGTAGACCTCGGTGATGGTGCCGACCGTCGAGCGCGGGTTGCGCGAGGTCGACTTCTGGTCGATGGAGACGGCCGGGCTGAGCCCCTCGATGAAGTCGACGTCGGGCTTGTCCATCTGCCCGAGGAACTGCCGGGCGTACGACGACAGCGACTCCACGTACCGCCGCTGACCCTCGGCGAAGATCGTGTCGAAGGCCAGGCTCGACTTGCCCGACCCGGACAGCCCGGTGAACACGATGAGAGCGTCACGGGGCAGGTCGAGACTGACGTCACGCAGATTGTGCTCGCGCGCGCCACGGATGATGAGTCGGTCGGCCACGGTACGTGTACTCCCGGGTGAAGGTGAAGCGGAGGGTCTGTCCCGCTCTGGGCTGGTTCCGAGCGGTCGTGCGGGCGCGGAAAACGCGCCTCGGCAACTCTAGCCCCGAGGTACGACACTTTCCCCCGCCCGCACATTCCCCCAGCTCAGCCCGGTCGGCCGCGCCGTACGCGAGCCCGCTTCGGCGCTCGCCCCCAGGCGCGGCCCGCCGGTCAGTAGCCCCCGGGCGACGGCGGGCGGACCGCCCTGCGTCGCGCCGAGCGCCAGCCGCCCCGGCGCTCGGAGGCGAGTCGCGCCTCGCGCCGCCGGCTCTCGTGTGCCACCTCGCCCTGCAGCCGCCGCCAGCTCTCCCACCGGCGGGCGGACAGCTCACCGGTGCCCAGCGCGTCGCGGACCGCGCAGGCCGGCTCGCCGTCGTGCCGGCAGTCGGCGTACCGGCAACCCTCGGCCAGCCCGGCGATGTCGGCGAACGCCCGGTCCAACCCGGCCACGCCGTCGAGCAGACCGACCGCCCGCACACCGGGCGTGTCGATCACCGCGCCGCCGCCGGGAATCGGCACCAGGGCCCGCCAGGTGGTGGTGTGCCGTCCCTTGCCGTCGACGCGACGGATCGCCTGCGTCGGCATCATCACCGCGCCCGCGAGCGCGTTGACCAGGCTCGACTTGCCCGCGCCGGACGGCCCGAGCAGCCCCAACGTGCGACCCGGCGCGACCTGGGCACGCAGCGGGGCCAGCCCGGTGCCGCGCTCGGCGCTGACCGGCAGCACCGGCACACCGGGGGCGACCGCGGCGAGCTGCCGGGCCAGCGCGGCCGGATCGGCCGCCAGGTCGGACTTCGTCAGCACCACCAGCGGCCGGGCCCCGGACTCGTGGACCAGGGAGAGCAGCCGCTCGATGCGGGCGACGTCCGGCTCCGGGTGCACCGGCTCCACGACGGCGGCCGTGTCGAGGTTGGCGGCCAGCACCTGACCGCTGGCGTCCTTGCCAGCGGTACGGCGGATCAGCGCGGCTCGCCGGGGCAGCACGGCCGCCACGGTGATCCGGCGGTCCGGCCAGTGCGTGAGCAGTACCCAGTCCCCCGTGCAGGGCAGCGCGGAGAGGTCCCGGGCAGCGGCGGCCAGCACGGACGGGCCGAGACTGGCGCGGACCGGACCGTCGGCGGTGAGCACCGTGCAGACTCCCCGGTCCACCCGGGCCACCCGACCCGGGTGGCGCTCGCCACGTCGGGCGGCGTACGACGCCCGGTCGGCGTCCCAGCCGAGGGCGGTCAGATCGATCGTCATGGCATCCTCATCGGTGTCGAGCTGGTGATGGCGGAACATGCGTGCCACGTCCGGCATGAACACCACCTCCCTCCGACGTCCGAGTGCCGCATGTGACGCCGACGGTAGGGCGCGGGGCGACGCGCCGAAAGCGATTTCCGCGAGGACGGCGTGCCGCGTGCCCGCTAGGGTCGACGCGTGCGCGCGGAACCGCAGCCGCCGAGCGGCGCGGCGGTGCGCCACCGCACGGCCGCCGAGCGTTTCCTCCTGCATCGAAATGGATATCCACACGTCATGACCTACAGCGGAGATGTCACGCACGGCGGCCCGCCGGCGGTACGGGAGTTGGACGGGCTGACCATCAGCAAGCTGTCGGTCGGCCCGATGGACAACAACGCCTACCTGCTGCGGTGCACCGGCACCGGAGACCAGGTGTTGATCGACGCCGCCAACGAGGCGCCCCGGCTGCTGGAGCTGATCGGTGACGGCGGCCTGACCGCCGTGGTCACCACCCACCAGCACATGGACCACTGGGTGGCGTTGGAGGAGGTGGTCGCCAAGACCGGCGCTCGGGCTCTGGTGCACACCGACGACGCGTCCGGGCTGCCGATCGAGGCGGAGCACCTGACCGAGGGCGACACCGTGCCGGTCGGCGACTGCGCGCTGGAGGTCATCCACGTCAAGGGGCACACCCCCGGGTCGATCGCGCTGCTCTACCGCGACCCGGCCGGCACCGGCCACCTCTTCACCGGCGACAGTCTCTTTCCCGGCGGCGTCGGCAACACGGACAAGGACCCGCAGCGCTTCGCCGCGTTGATCGACGACGTCGAGCACAAGCTGTTCGATCAACTGTCGGACGACACCTGGTTCTACCCGGGCCACGGCAAGGACAGCACCCTGGGCGCGGAACGCCCGTCCCTCCCCCAGTGGCGAACCCGAGGCTGGTAACCCCACCAGCCAGAGCCAAAGCGCCGGCCCGGCCCGGCCCGGCCACGAAAGGTCACGCCCCACTGCCCCAGCCGAGAAAGCCCCCACGGGGCCACTCAACGCTGACCGAACACCCCTGAAGATCCAAACCACCGGCGGCGGCGACACCACCGGACGAACCGCGTCCACGACGGGGGCGGGGGCCTGCCGTGCCCGGCGCAGGGATCAAGCCTGACCGCCCGGAGCCGGGCACGGCAGGCCCCCGGCCCCGAACCGCAACCAGGTCAGCCCAACCTCAGCCAGCAACAGCCACCAGCCGCCGCCGCGCCCCCAGCAGCGCGACGGAGGCCAGCACCAACCCGACCCCCATGGTCACCAGCAGCGGGCTCGGCGCCCCCGGCAGCAGCGCGGCCAGCGACCGCGACGCGGTGCCCAGCGCCAGGTAGAGACCGGCCCAGGCCGCCGCGCCGAGGGCCGCGCCGCCGAGGAACCGCCGGTACGACATCCGCAGCCCGCCGGCCGCCAGCGGCAGCAGCGCGTTGAACACGGGCAGGAACGGCGCGACCATCATCATCCGCCCGCCGCCGCGGCTGAGGATCCCCTCGGCCGCGCTCCAGCGTGACTCGCCGATCCAGCCTCCGATGCGGCTGCGGCGCAGGTGATCGCCGTACCGACGGCCGATCAGGAAGCTCAGCGACCAGCCGGCCAGGCACCCGACGAGCACCGCGGCGAAGGTGGCCAGCCCGGTGGCCGGGCGGCCGACACCGACCGCGGCCAGGATCGCCACGTCACCGGGGATCAGCACGCCCAGCAGCGGTACGGCGTCGAAGAGCATGACCAACCCGAGCACGCCCATCAGCACCAGGATGGGCAGCTCTCCGACCTGGGCCAGCCATTGCGTCATGCCTCGTACGCTATGGCCGCCGCACCACCTGGGACATCCGGTCGCAGCCCCGAGCGTCCCCTGGTGTCCGCCTCGGGGTCACCCCTGAGAGGGCTGGCGTGTCACTCGGGTCGCAGCACCCGTACCCGGCGGGGCGAGGGGTCCACCGAGGGTTCGGTGGTGGGCACCGGGTAGTCGGCCAGCACCCGCAGCCCGTCGGCCGGCAGGTGCCCCCGGCCGGGGTCCCCGACCAGCACCTCGGCGCCGGAGGCGACGACCCGTCGGAGGAACGGCAGCATCCTCTCGGCCATCGGGCGGCTGTAGAACACGTCGCCGGCGACCACCAGGTCCGCGTCGTCGACGTCGCCGTCGAGCAGGTCGTCGCCGCTGGTGTCGACGGTGACCCGGTTGGCGCGCGCGTTGACCGTGACGGCCGCCACGGCGTACGGGTCGATGTCGTTGGCGACGACGTCGGACGCGCCGGCCAGCGCGGCGGCGATGGCCACCAGCCCCGACCCGGCGGCGACGTCGAGAACACGACGTCCGGCGGCCAGCTCCGGGTGGTCCAGCAGGTGCCGGGCCAGGGCCTGGCCGCCGGCCCAGGCGGAGGCCCAGTAGGGCGCTGGCAGGGGGTGCCCGGCGAGCGCCTCCATCCGGGCCCACCAGACGATCGCGTCCTCGGCGAGGTGCAGCCGCACCTCGGGGACGAACGGGGTGGGTACCAGTTGGAGCCGGTCCAGGCCCGAGCCGGGCGCGTCGATCTCGCGCTCCAGCTCGGACAGCGCGGTGGCTGCGGCACCCCTCATCGGCGCAAGCATGCCGCAGGACAGGGTGGTCGGGGCGGGTTTGGCACGCCGGTATCGTGGAGAATTCATCTGAGATCGAGTAAACACCTACGGCACTTCGGCCGGCAGATCGGGGCTTCGCCCGCTACTGTCGAACAGGTACGGGCGACCATCGGCCTAGAGGCCGGTGGTCCGCCGCTTTGAACAGGGAGAGATGCATGGCAACCGGCACGGTTAAGTGGTTCAACTCGGAAAAGGGCTTCGGCTTCATCGAGCAGGACGGTGGAGGGCCGGACGTGTTCGTCCACTACTCCGCCATCGCTTCGAGCGGTTACCGGGAGCTCAACGAGGGCCAGAAGGTCGAGTTCGAGGTGACCCAGGGGCAGAAGGGCCCGCAGGCGGACAACGTCCGCCCGATGTAGCTCCGTGCCGGTGGCGGCGGTCGGTCTCCGGTCGCCGCCGCAGTGCACTCACGACGCTGCCGGGGCGGCGGGCAGGTCCCGCCGCCTCCGGAGCGGCCCAATCAGCAGGATCAACGGGGTCAACGCCAACCAGGCCGTCATCACGGTTACGGCGGTGTCGACGCCGTAACGCGCACCGAGCGCGCCGGCCACCACGGCCGCCAGCGGAATGGTGCCGTAGTTGAGCAGGTGCATGCTCACCGTCACGCGCCCGAGCAGGTGGTGCGGCGTGTACGTCTGTCGGAACGCGCCCTTGACGACGTTGCCGATGGCGACCCCGAGGCCGACCAGCACGCCGCCGAGCGCCGGCCAGATCAGCCCGACGCCGGGCCCGGCCAACGGGATGAGCAGGGCGGGTGGGCCGGTGAGCGCCGCGCCGATGAGCATGGCGCGCGCGGTGCCGCAGCGCCGGGCGAGGGCGGTGGCCAGCAGCGCGCCGATGATCCCGCCGATGCTCATCACCCCGACCAGGACGCCGACCAGCCCCGGCGCGAGTCGTAGCTCGCGGACCAGGAACACCACCAGGACCGCCTGGTAGCCGGCCAGGCCGATGTTGCTGGCCGCCCCCATGAGCGTCAGGACCCGCAGGTACGGGTCGCGGATGACGAAACGCAGCCCCTCGGCCATGTCCCGCCGCAGCGACCGGGACCGGTCCCTACGGACGGGACGCGGCTCGGTGGTGCGGATGCGCAGCAGGAGGGCCGCCGAGAGGAGGAACGTCAGGGCGTCCAGCAGCAACGCGGCGACCGCACCGGCGAGTTGGGCGATCAGGCCGGCGATGCCGGGCCCGACGACGTAGCTCACCGTCTGGGTGGCCTGGAGCTTCGCGTTTCCCTCGGGCAGTTGCTCGGGTCGCAGCAGCACCGGCAGGTAGACCTGGTCCGCGGTCTCGAAGAAGACCCGCGCGACGCCCGCGCCGAGGGCCACCAGTAGCAACTGCGCGACGGTGAGGCGACCCATCAGGGCGGCCACCGGCACGCTGAGGAACGCGAGCGCGCACAGCAGGTCGCAGACCACCATGAGCGGCCGGCGCGGCAACCGGTCCACCCACGCGCCGGCCGGCAGACCGATCAGCAGCCAGGGCAGCCAGGCCGCGGCGGTGAGGACCGCCACCTGGAAGGTGCTGGCGTCGAGCACGGCGACCGCCACCAGGGGCAACGCGACGGTGGTGACGTTACTGCCGATGCTGCTGACCGTCTGGCCGGCCCAGAGCAGGCGGAAGTCGCGGTGCCGCAGCAATCCACCGACCGGCCGGGGCGGGGCGGGATCGGTGCGGGTGGCCGCCGTCACGGCCGGGCCGGTACGCCGTGGACGAACACGAACACCGGGCGGCGCTCGGCGCCGTCGTCGGGCAGCTCGCGGTCGCCCCAGCGGGTCAGCACGGCGACGATCTCCTGGCTCAGCTCTTCCAGCTCGGCCGGTGTGAGGTGCATCCACCGGTCGGCGGAGAACGGTCCCTCACCCCAGACTGCCTGCTCGGTCTCCTCGGCGCCGTGCCAGGCGCGGGCCAACGCGACGTGCCGGTCCAGGTTGAGGGAGGTGGCGGCGTCGGCGACGGCGCGGTCGGCGGGGTCGGCGACGAAGTCGGTCGTGGACCAGCGCACCGCCCGACTGGCCAGTTGCCACCAGCGTTCACGGCGGTCCCGGGCCAGTTCGGGGGCTTCGGTGACCAGGTCGGCGGCGGCGAGCACCTTGAGGTGATGGCTGACGTTCGCCGGCGCCTGGCCGGTGCGGTCGGCGAGCATGCCGACGGTCGACGGCCCATGCACCTTGAACACGTCCATCAGTCGGCGGCGCAGCGGGTGGGCCATGGCGGCCAGCACCCGCGAGTCGGTGACCTGGCGTACGTCGGGGGACTCCATACCGCCACCATGCCATCCGCAACAGTTCTTGCGCAATAGGTCTTGCCCAAGAACTGTTGCGGGGCGGGCGTGCGGTGCGGGCGACCCGGCGGCTACGGGCCGCCCCGCTCAGGCGACCAGCCGGCGGGCCAACTCGTCGGCGACCTGCTTGGCGATGGTGGGTGGAATGGCCGCGGCGATCTCCTCCGGCGTCAGCCCGGCCAGCACGCCCTGGATGATCGCCTCCTCGTCGGTGAAGTCCTTCCCGGCCAGCGCGGTGAGCGCGCTCTGCAGGGCGGTGAGCTGCGCCGTCATCGCTCGCAGGTTCCAGTTGCCGGTCACCGAGGCACCGGTCTCGTCCCGGCCCTCCGCCATGCGGGTGTAGATCTGTCCGATCGGGTTGCGGCCGTCCAGGACGGTGAGGTTCTTGTGGACGGTCGCCAGCCAGTTGTGCTCTTCGGGGGTCATGTCGCTGTCCTCCAGGAGTCCGATGGAGCTGAGGTAGCGGCGGAACAAGGGCCTTTGGTCACGGCCCGCCTTGATCGCGTCGCGGAAGAAGCTGATGTGGGTGTGCCAACGGTGCGAGCTGTCGCCGGTGGTGCGCTTGCCGAGGCGGTCCCAGCGCTTCACCGTGTTGCCGTCGGGGCTGTAGATGATCTCGCGGATGTCCCGGGTGTCGGCCGCGTTCGCGGCGCACTGGTCCACGCACCAGAGCGAGAAACTGACCAGGGTGTTCGTACGACCACCGGAGCGGACCTCGAACTGGCCGACGTCCAGCGCCGACGCGTCGAGGGTCAGTCCGGCCCGGTCCCGGGGTGACTCGACCACCGAGTAGTCGTTCGGGACCACCCGGTCCGAGCCGCAGTGATAGCCGCCGCGGTGGTCCGGGTCGCCGACGATGCCGACCTCGTTCGGCTCCAGGTCGTCCGGGCCGGGGGCGTTGTCGAGGTGGGTGAGGAGCAGGCTTCGAAGGGCCAACAGGTTAGCCGGGGCCCGGGTCATGGGGTCCCCCTCTCAGCTGGGGCGGGGACCGGGCGCGACGTCACACCGCGTATGCGGTGTCGGGCTTCGGGCGAGCCCGGTCTGGGTGGTGCACGGCGCCGGGCGTTGACTCAACCATAGCCCGCATTCCGATGAATGCCCAGGTCAGAGGCGCTCTGTTCAGATTGGAGGCATCGGCGGGGCAGAGTGGACGATCGGCAACAGCAGCACCGAGGGATGCGCCGGGTCATGCAGAACCTGCCGCCAACCGGCACGCAGCGTCACCGCCGTACCGAGGGGTTCTCCGGTGCCGGGGTTGCGCGCCCAGCGCGGATGGGCGCCGCCGGCGACCTGCACCCGCAGCCGGTGCCCGGCGGCGAACCGGTACGCGGTCGGCCAGAGCGACACCGGAACCCGCAGCACCCCGGACGCGTCGGCGGGGAGGCGTTCGGGCGTCACCCGCACCAGGCCGTCGCAGACGTTCCACGACCGACCGCGCGTGTCCACATCGCACAGTCGCACGAAGACGTCCAGGTGTGGCAGCTCACTGCGGACGTGCAGCTCGGCGCGTACCGGGCCGATCACCTCGACCGGACCCGCCAGCGGAGCGCTGGTGTAGGTGAGCACGTCGGGGCGGGTCTCCACCTGCCGGTTGTCCACCCGACCGGCTCGCTTGGCGACCAGCAGCGGCCCACCCAGCGACGGGGTGGGGTCGGCCGGGTCGTACCGGAACTCGTCGGGCGTCGACGCGCCCGGGGGACGTACCGCCAGCTCACCGCCCGAGTGCAGGTGCCAGGCGGTCTCGACGGCCGGCGGCGGCCAGTCCGGCAGGTCCCGCCAGCCGCCGCCGGGACCACCCACGTGCACCCGGACCGGGGCCGCGCGGGGCGGACGTTCGTCGTCCGGCGGCCCGTCGAGGTGTACGTCGAGCCAGGTCAACCCCTCGCGCAGGGCCGCCACGAACAGCCCGGGGCTGCCGTGGGTCCAGGGACCGATCACGAGGCGTGGACGTGTGCCGGCGGCGCGCAGGGTGGCGTGGTCGTCGAGCTGGGCGGGCAGGAAGATGTCGTGCCAACCGGTGACCATGACCACCGGCGCCCGCACCCGGGCCACCCGGTCGGCGAAGACGCGCTCGCGCCAGTACGCCGCCTCCGGGGTGTGGTGCCGCAGCCACTCCTGGAAGAACGGGATCGTGACCCCGGTGGCCACCCGGTCCGCCCCGGCCAGCGGCAGGTGGTCGAGCGCGGCGGCCAACCGGGGCTGCCCCCGTTTGAGTTCCCGCTGGCGGGCCAGCCACGGCACGGTCTGGGCGTGCAGCAGCTCGGCCCAGGTCAGTACGGTGTCCAGGGCGAACGACTCTCCCGCGTACGTCGAGTCCCGGGTGGCCGAGGCGGTCACCACCGCGACCATCGCGCGGAGGTCCTCACCGGCGTCGGCGGCCAGCGCCCACTGGGCGAAGCCCTGGTAGCTGACCCCGAACATGCCGAGCGCACCGGCCCACCAGGGCTGACGGCGCAGCCAGTCCAGCGTGTCGACCCCGTCGTCGCGCTCGTGCACCAGCGGGGCGAACGTGCCGCCGGAGCCGCCGGTGCCCCGGCAGGACTGGATCACCGCGTGGCGGCCCCGCGCGGCGAGCAACCGGCCGAGCAGCCGCAACGGGCCACCCCGCCCGTACGGGGTGCGGATCAGCACGGTCGGCGCGGCTCGGCCGCCCGGCGCGTAGTGGTCGGTGCGCAGCACCACGCCGTCGCGGGCCCGGATCGGGATGTCCCGGGTGACCCGCACCGGGCCGGGCCGTGTCGGGGGCAGCCGCAGTCCGGCGGCGGCGAGGCGCGCGACGAGCCGGCCGGACACGGTCAGCCCGTCGTCCGGTGGGGCGGTTCGGGCCGGGTGGCGCGGACCGCGTCGCGGTGCGCCCGCAGCGACTCGCTCATCTCCGCGACGAACCGGTGCACGACGTCCAGTTCGTCCTCGTCGAAGCGGTCCATCACCGCGTCGGTGCGCGCGCCCAGGGGCTGGAAGAACTCCATGGCCAGGGCGGCGCCCTGGTCGGCGTAGTGCAACAGCACCTTGCGCCGGTCGACGGTGTCGCGGTCCCGGCGGATGTGCCCGGCCCGTTCCAGGCGGTCGATCAGCGCGGTGACCGAGCCGGACGACAGGTTGAGCTGCTCACCGAGGCGACCGGGGGTGATCGGGTCGCCGAACAGTTCGGCGTCCATGACCGCGATCAGCGCGTTCAGGTCGGTCGGGTTGAGGCCGTGCAGGTTGGCGAAGGCGTGACCGACCTGCTGGGCGTCCACCGCGTACCGCCGAAGGTTGTTGGTGATCTCCGCGACCAGCTGCTCGCGGCGCGTGTCGCGCCGCCGGTACATGCCGTGAGTCGCCACGTCGCGCCGCTTCTCCCCGTCGTCGGTACTCCGGGTTGCAGCATAGAACAGCCGCCGATAATCTCGTTCATCAAGATACTTGGCGCTCGAAAGACCTAGGGGTCCGCGATGTCCGTCTTCACCAGGGTCGCGCGTGGCCGGCTCGCGGCCTGGCTCACCGTCGCCGCCGCGCTCGTCATCGCCGCGATCATCTTCGGAGTGCCACGGCCGGACAACCCGGCACCGGTCTCCGCCACCGGCCTGTCCGCCGAGTGGCAGTCGACACAGGTGCAGCGTCTTCAGGACCAGCTACCCACCAGCGACGTCCAACCGGCCGTCGTGGTCGTCAGTCGCGGTGACGGCGCGGCGCTGAGCGAGGCCGACCGGGCCGCCCTCGCCTCCCGCTCCGGCGACCTGGGCCGGTTGGCCGTGGGCGGTCGGGTCAGCCCGACCCAGGTCTCCCCGGACGGCACGGTCGCGCTCGTCGCCGTTCCGCTGGACACCTCCGGGGGCCAGGAAGAGGTGACCGGCAAGGTCACCGAGCTGCGCGACGCGCTGGCGGACCTGCCCGACCCGCTGGCCGCCGAGGTCACCGGCGCCCCCGCCCTGACCGCCGACCTGTCGTCGGTCTTCGAGGGCGCCGACGTCACCCTGCTCGCGGTGACCGCCGCCGTGGTCGCGTTGCTGCTGCTGATCACGTACCGCAGTCCGTTCCTGTGGATCGTGCCGCTGATCGTGGTCGGCGCGACCGAACAGCTCACCCTGCGCGCGGTGGACACGATCGTGCCCGCCGTCGGCATCAACCTCCAGCAGGGCCAGGTCACCGGCATCGCCAGCGTGCTGGTGTTCGGTGCCGCCACCGACTACGCGCTGCTGCTCATCGCCCGCTACCGGGAGGAGTTGCGGCGCGAGCAGGACCGCTTCGCGGCGATGCGGGCAGCGCTGCGCCGTACCGCCGAGCCCATCCTGGCCAGCGGCGGCACCGTGGTCCTCGGCGTGCTCACCCTGCTGCTCAGTGAGCAGGAGACGAACCGCGCACTGGCCGTGGCCTGCGCCACCGGCGTGGTCTTCGCCATGCTCTCGGCGCTGTTCGTGCTCCCCGCCGTGCTGGTCCTCTTCGGTCGCGGCCTGTTCTGGCCGTTCGTACCCCGGGTCGGCGGCCCGGTCCGCGAGGGTCGGCTCTGGGGGCGGCTCGGCGCGGTCGTACGACGCCGCCCGGTGGTGGTCGCGGTGCTGTCGACCCTGCTGCTCGGCGGCCTGGCCCTCGGCGGGCTCGGAATCCGCACCGGCCTGTCCGAGACCGAGCAGTTCCGGGCCGCGCCCGAGGCGGTGACCGGCGCACAGACTCTGGCCCGGGCGTTCCCCGCCGGCAGCACCCAGCCGGTGGCCGTGCTCACCACCCCGGCGGCGGCGCGAGCGGTCGCCGACGTCGCCAGCGCCGTACCCGGCGTCGCCTCGGCGCGACCGGGCGACGCCGGCCAGGCTGTCGCCCAGGTCGACGTGGTGCTGGACGCCGAGCCCGGCACGCCCGCCTCGGACCGCGCGATCGAGGCGCTACGCGACGCGGTCGCCGCCGTGCCCGACTCCGCTCCCCCGGCCGTCGCCGGCGCCGACCCGCCACCCGGCGCGATCGTGGGCGGCTCGGTGGCCGCGACCTACGACTCCGACGAGGCCAACGACCGCGACCTGCGGCTCATCCTGCCGATCATCCTGCTGCTGGTCGGCGCGGTGCTCGTGCTGCTGCTGCGGGGCCTTGTCGCGCCGGTGCTGCTCGTGCTCACCGTGATCGCGTCGTTCTTCGCCAGCCTCGGGGCGGCCTGGCTGCTCTTCGACCACGTGCTGGACTTCCCGGCGCTCGACAGTGGCGTACTGCTGCTCGCCTTCGTCTTCCTGGTGGCGCTCGGCGTGGACTACAACATCTTCCTGGTGACCCGGGCCCGGGAGGACGCCCGCACCGCCGGCACCCGCGACGGCATGCTGTCCGCGCTGCGGGTCACCGGAGGTGTGATCACGAGCGCCGGGGTGCTGCTCGCCGCGGTGTTCGCCGTGCTCGGCGTGCTGCCGCTGATCACGCTGACGCAGATCGGCATCATCGTCTGCATCGGCGTCCTGCTGGACACGCTGCTGGTCCGCACGGTGCTCGTGCCGGCGCTGGCGTTCCTGCTCGGCGATCGCTTCTGGTGGCCGGGTCGCGTCGACGCCCACCCGGGCGTCGACGTCCCGGCGACGCCCGAGCCGGTGCCCGCACGAGACTGACCGCCCACGCGACGGGGGCGGGGCCGGAAAACACCCGGCCCCGCCCCCGTCGGCGTGCTCAGTAGCCCAGGCAGACGCACTCGGTCATCAAGGCCCGCACGTTGCGCACGTACGACGGGTTGGGGATGGCGAGGGGCTCGCCCTCCTGCGCCACCGCCCCGTGCCCGAAGTTGTAGGCGGCGATGACCGCGTTGAGCAGACAGGAGTTCAGTTCGGCGGTGCACAGGTCCGCGTCGAGCCGGAAGTCGGACTCGAAGTACATGTCTCCGATGTACTTGGTCAGCCAGGCCAGGTAGTTGGCCCCCAGGTACGCGTTGTCCCGGTAGTCGGCGATGTCGTAGCTCTGGTCGAAGCGCTGGTTCATCCAGGTCGCGGTGCCCGGCATCACCTGCATCAGCCCGACGCCGCCGTCGCAGGCGTAGATGTTGGACTGCCAGCCGCTCTCCTGCCAGGCGGTGGCCCTGAGCAGGTCGAGCGGCACCTTGAGGTCCGGTGCGGAGCTGGGCCAGTAGGTGCGGGCGGCGGCGTCGCTCAGGGCCGCCTTCACGTCGGCACGGCTCGCCTGGGTGCCCTTGTAGCTGGGCTTGCAGGACGCCGGGGCGGGCTTTGGAGGCGCCGGCGGGACCTTCGTCTCGGTGGGCGCCTTGGCGACCGCGCGCGGCTTCGTGGGAGCCGTCGCCCGGGTCGGCTTCTTCGCCGGGGTCGGGGAGGCGGACGCGCTACGGCTCGGGGCGGTGCCCATCGCCGCGACCGCGCTCGCCGAAGGGCTCGACTCGACGGACGGCTCGTCGACCGGCTCGTCCGTCGGCGCCTCGGTGACCGAAACGGGTGCGGCGGCCTGATCCTGCGGGCGTTGCCCCTTGCCGGCGCAGCCGACCGCGCCGCTGGCGAGCAGCAGGCCGGCGAGCACGAGCGCGCCCACCCGTCCGGCGTGTTGACGCATAGTGGTCCTCCCCCGTCTGACAGTCGCCGCAGATTAGCAAGGTTCGACGGGCCGGCGGTGCCCCTGCGCGGGCCGGACCGGACCGGCCGACTGCTCCCGGTCGCCGACCGCCCGGTCCCGGGTGGCCCAGGCGACCACGAACACCACCGTCCACAGCACCCCCAGCAGTACCGCCGCCGCCGTACCGCTCGTCGTCTCCAGGCCGAGGTAGAGCCGCGCGGCCGCAACCCCCAGCACGCCCGCGGCGGCGGCCGTCCACGCGGCCACCGCCACCGGCCACCGCGCGCTGCGCGACACCAACCAGGCGAGGGTGCAGAGGCTCGCCGCGACCACGGCGTTCTGGGTGGAGAACGGGACGGCCTCGTGCGCGCCGTCACCGGGTGCTCCGGTCAACTCGGCCACCACGGCCAGCATCACCAGCGGCACGAACGCGCCGGCCGTACCGACCACGCTCAGCAGGTCGGTGCGCAGCGGGCGGTTGCGCCACGCCAGCACCACGGCCACCATCGCCACCAGCACGATCAGCACCCACCCGCGTACCAGCGAGACCACGACCAGGGTGGCGTCGGCGGCGTCCGGTGTGCGGCGGGCCGTGAACCACGCGCCGATCGCCCCGTCCAGGGCCGCCAGTCCGCTGTTGCGTACCACCACGGCGAGCAGGCCGGCGATGGCCAACCCGGCGGCGAAGAGCAGCAGCAGCCCGGCGGCCAGGTTGAGCAGCAGCGTCCAGGCCGGCCCGATCCGCATGGCGAGCAGGAAGAACAGCACCCCGTACCGGGCGCCGAGCCAGCGCACCGGCGGCAGCGCGGCGGCCCGCGAGAGCAGCGCGCGCGCCGGGTCGGGGTTGCGGCCGAGCCACCGACCGGCGAGCACCACCCCCAGCAGCCCCGCCAGCAACGCCAGCGCCGCGCCGGTGGCCCGGCCGAGCACCCGGGAGACCGTGTCGTACGACTCACCGGCGAGGTGACCGAGCAGCACCGAGCCGCTCACCCAGGTCGCCACCCCGGCCAGGTTCCACAGGGCGAACCGCCGGTACGGCATGCCGGCCGCACCGGCCAGCCGGGGCACCAGGGTGCGGGCGAAAGCCACCCATCGGGCGGCGAACACCCCCCGCCCACCGAGGCGGGCGAGCATGGCGTCGGCGCGGGCCCACCGCGCGGGCCCGACCCGGTGACCCAGGCCGGCGCGCAGCCGAGGCCCGTACCGCCGCCCGGCGCGAAAGGCCAGCCCATCGCCGAGGACCGCCGCGACGATCATCGCGAGCAACGCCGGCCCGAGCCGCAAGGTACCGTTGTAGGTGAGGAAGCCGACGAGCAGCAGGGTAGCCTCACCCGGCACGAGCAGGCCGAAGATCACCGCGGTCTCGCCCGCCACGATCAGCGCGGCGACCAGGTAGATCCACAGGGTGGGCAGACCCTGCACCCAGGTCAGCAGGTCGTGCACTCAGGCCCCCGGGACACGGGAGCCAGCATGCCAGCCGGACGAACCACCGGCACAGCGGTTTCACCATAGATCAGGGGCACCTGGGGGTGACCCCGACGCAGCCTGCGCGAGCGCAGGCGGAAGGATAGAGGGTATGCAGCTTCGCACCGACCTCCGCAACGTCGCCATCATCGCTCACGTCGACCACGGCAAGACCACCCTGGTCGACGCCATGTTGCGGCAGGCCGGCGCGTACGGCGCACGCGGCGAGAACACCGAGCGGGTGATGGACTCGGGTGACCTGGAGCGGGAAAAGGGCATCACGATCCTGGCCAAGAACACCGGTGTGCGCTACCTGCCGGCGGACGGCTCCGACCCGGTCACCATCAACATCATCGACACCCCCGGCCACGCCGACTTCGGTGGCGAGGTGGAGCGCGGCCTGACCATGGTCGACGGCGTGGTGCTGCTCGTCGACGCCAGCGAGGGCCCGCTGCCGCAGACCCGCTTCGTGCTGCGCAAGGCGCTGCAGGCGCGGATGCCGATCATCCTGGTGATCAACAAGGTGGACCGCCCGGACGCCCGGATCAAGGAGGTCGTGGACGACACCTACGAGCTCTTCCTCGACCTGGACGCCGACGAGCAGCAGATCGACTTCCCGATCGTCTACGCCTGTGCCCGCGACGGTGTCGCCTCGCTGACCCAGCCCGCCGACGGCTCGGTGCCGAGCGACAGCACCTCCCTGGAGCCGCTGTTCCGCACCCTGCTGGACACCATCCCGCCGCCCTCCTACGACGACGGCGCGCCGCTGCAGGCCCACGTGACAAACCTCGACGCCTCGCCGTTCCTCGGCCGGCTGGCGCTGTGCCGGGTCCGCCAGGGCACCATCACCAAGGGTCAGACGGTGGCCTGGTGCCGCACCGACGGCAGCACCCAGCGGGTCCGCATCTCCGAGATGCTGATGACCGAGGGCCTGGAGCGCAAGCCGGCCGAGAGCGCCGGCCCGGGCGACATCATCGCGGTCGCCGGCATCCCCGAGATCATGATCGGTGAGACGCTCGCCGACGCGGAGAACCCGGTCGCGCTGCCGCTGATCACCGTCGACGAGCCGGCCATCTCGATGACCATCGGCACCAACACCTCGCCGCTTGTCGGTCGACTCAAGGGCTCCAAGGTCACCGCACGGATGGTCAAGGACCGGCTCGACAAGGAGCTGATCGGCAACGTGTCGCTGCGGGTGCTGCCCACCGAGCGCCCGGACGCCTGGGAGGTGCAGGGCCGCGGTGAGCTGGCGCTGGCCATTCTGGTCGAGCAGATGCGCCGGGAGAGCTACGAGCTGACCGTCGGCAAGCCGCAGGTGGTCACCAAGGTGATCGACGGCAAGACCTGCGAGCCGGTCGAGCGGCTGACCATCGACGCCCCGGAGGAATACCTGGGCGCGATCACCCAGCTCCTCGCCACCCGCAAGGGCCGGATGGAGCAGCTGGTCAACCACGGCACCGGCTGGATCCGGATGGAGTGGCTCGTCCCGGCGCGCGGCCTGATCGGCTTCCGCACCGAGTTCCTCACCGACACCCGGGGCACCGGCATCCTGCACCACGTCTTCGAGTCCTACGAGCCGTGGTTCGGTGAGCTGCGTACCCGCAACAACGGCTCCCTGGTCGCCGACCGGGCCGGCGCGGTCACCGCCTTCGCGATGACCAACCTGCAGGAGCGCGGTCAGCTCTTCGTCGAGCCGACCACCGAGGTGTACGAGGGCATGATCGTCGGGGAGAACTCCCGCTCCGACGACATGGACGTCAACATCACCAAGGAGAAGAAGCTCACCAACATGCGGCAGTCGACCTCTGACGAGACCGAGAAGCTGGTCCCGCCGCGCAAGCTCACCCTGGAGCAGGCGCTGGAGTTCTGCCGCGAGGACGAGTGCGTCGAGGTCACCCCGGCCACGGTGCGCATCCGCAAGGTGGTGCTCGACCAGCAGCAGCGGGGCCGGGCCACCGCCCGCCGCAAGCACGCCGGCTGACCACACCAGCACCGGGCGCGTCGGCCGCTTGCGGCC
>NZ_JBEXIL010000076.1:0-23332 GCF_040608555.1 Micromonospora sp. NPDC005172 | reverse complement strand
TCCTCGACCTGCCCGAACAGGTCTGGATCAACAAGCCCGAGCCGCAACGACAAGCCGCTTAACTCCCGTTGGCCTCAATCCCTTGACACATTCCGTGTGCGCCGTCGACGACATGGTCGTCAAGATCGCGCCGGTAGAGTTCGGCCTGGAGCGCACTCACGCTGTGGTGGCCGTCGTGCAGTGGCTGGCTGCTCGTGGCTGCGAGGTTGGAGGTCTAGGGCCCAGATCGCGAGGAGACTCGGGAGATCGCCAACGTGCTGGCCCGCCTCCGGCTCACCGGACGCGTGTAGGCGACAATGGCATCCTGCTCCACCGCCATGGAGCATCGCGACGGATCGCTGGCGGCGGTCGTCTGAGGAGGGGTCCGTGGAGTTGGCACCAGAAACTGATGCCGTCTCTGCAGTCAGCGCCGTTCGCGCGTCAATCAGCTTCGACCAGCTACGCAGGGTCGGGGACACGCTGTACTGGCTGGAGTCCCGTCCGGGCTCTGGGAACGGGCCGACCCTCGTGCGGTGGTCGGCAAACGACGGCGTGGCCGACGTAACTCCGTCGGGGTTCGGCGTGACCAGCAGTGTGCACGCCTACGGTGGTGGCACATATGCCGCAAGCAGCGATGAGGTGTGGTGCGCTGGCGCGAGCGGTCTCTACCGGGTAGCCGAGGGCAACGTCAGCCTGATGGTGGAGGACTCGTCGTCCTTCGGTGACCTAACGATCGGCAACGGCGAGCTACTCGGTGTACGGGAGACCGACGACGGCGATGCCCTGGTAGCGGTTTCACTCGTCGGTGCCCCGGAGTTGCGGGTGCTTGCGGAGACCTCGGGCTTCTTCGGCGCCCCGCGAACCGGCCCGGGACTGCTGGCTTGGTTGCGATGGAGCGAGCGGGACATGCCGTGGGACGCGAGCGAGCTGTGGGCGGCACCCTTTGGTGCCGGCGGGTCGCTGGGCGATCCGGTGAAGCTCGCAGGCGGGCCGGCGGAGTCGGTGGTGGAACCGCGGTGGGGGCCGGACGCCGCCCTGTACTTCGTGTCGGATCGCAGCGGTTGGTGGAACCTCTACCGCTGGGACGGGGAATCGGTCGAGCCGTTGGCTCCGATGGCGGCGGAGTGCGCGGCAGAGCCGTGGGAGTTGGGCTACGCCTCGTACGACTTCCTCGCTGATGGCCGCATTGTGATGGTGGTGCAGGAAGGACCGCGCCACCGCCTGACCGTCATTGATCGCTCGGGAGCGATCACGCCGGTGAAGTTGCCCTACACGTCAATCAAGCCGTACCTCGTGGTGGGTGGTGCGTCGGTGGCCTTGGTGGGGTCGTCGCCGCAGGTGGCGCCGCAGGTGGCGCTGGTGCATTTGGGCGACGAGCCGCAGGTGGAGGTGTTGGCCCGGGCCGAGCATCCGGGGCTGGATGGGCTGGCGGTGTCGACTCCCGTGGAACTGCGGATCCCGGTTGAGGACAGCCGGGAGGTGGTGGCGTTGGTAGATCCGCCGACCGGGGCGGCAACGGACTGGTGTGCGCCTGTCATCGTGCGGGCGCACCCGGGCCCGACGGCTTCCTGCCTGGTGCGGCTGGACTGGCAGGCGCAGTTCTTCACCAGCCGCGGGTTCGCTGTCGTCGACGTCGACTACACCGGAAGCACCGGGTACGGGCGGGCGTTTCGGCAGGCTCTCTACGGCCGCTGGGGCATCGACGACGTAATGGACTGCCGTGCCGTCGCCGAATACCTGCTGGCCGAGGGCCGGGCAGTCCCGGGCGCGGTGTTCGTCCGCGGGGCCAGCGCCGGCGGGTACACCGCGTTACACGCGGTGGCCCGGGACGGTCCGTTCGCCGCGGCGACAGCCGTGTCAGCGATCGTCCATCCCGAGCGTTGGGCGGAAACTGTGCCTCGATTCCAGCGCGCACACGCGAACCGGCTGCGCGGTGGTGCCGGGCGAGTTCATGCTGCGGACATCCGACGACCCATCCTGATGATCCACGGCACCGCCGACGACGTGGCGACCGTCGATGACGTACGGGAACTCGCCGGAGAGTTGCGCGATCGGGGCCTGCCGCACGAGCTGATGCTGCTCGACGGGGTTGGGCACTATGTCGCCACCTCGACTCACGCCGCACGGGCGCTGGAAGCGGAGCTCGCTCACTACCGCTCGGCGATGGCCGCAGTGGCGTCCGGCTGACGGCTACACCACCGCGGACGGTAGCCGGTGCCGCACGTACTCGCCGAGTTCCTGTACCTCCGGCTCGCCCCGGTAAGGATCGAGGTCGACCTGAACGTCGACGATGCGTTGCACGCAGCGGTGAGACAGGGTCGCGGCGGCGTGGTCGACCGCAGTGCGTGCTGTGGCGCAGGCTTCGTCGATTCGTCCGGCCGTTGCCAGCGACGAGGCGAGCAGCGCGGTGTCGATCGCGAGCCGGCGCACGTGTGACGGACGAAGCCCGGCGAGGGCTGCGCCGAGGTGTCGTTGCGTCTGCCTGGGCTGGCCGAGATCGTGGAAGCAGTGGGCGAGTTCGTCGGCCAGGTAGGCGGCAGTGAAGTACCGGATCCAGGGCGGCTCCTCGCCCGTTCGGCTGCGGGCAAGCTGCCGTTCCGCGACGTCGAGGTGGGTGGCGCAGGCCGCCTCGCGCCCGAGTCGGGCCTGGGCGCGGGCGACCACGGCGTGCAACGCGGCCCGCACGGCCGGCGTGGCGTGAGTCTCGCTGCCCGTCAACGCTGCGAGCGCCATCCGTAGCGCGGGCTCGGGGTGGTTGCAGTGCAGGGACAGGTGAGCGATGTTGACCGCGAGCAGGTATCCGCCGTACACGCGATCACCGGCGGACTGGGCCAGCCGGAGGGAGCGTAGATAGCGGCGTTGGGCCAGACCGTAGGCGCCGGTGTCGACCGCCTGGTACCCGCAGAGCTCGAAGAATCCCGCCGCGAGCCTGTGTAGGTGAACACGGACGGCCTCGTTCGCGGGCAGGGCCGCCAGTAGCTGGTTGAGTTCGCCCTCGATGTAGCGCTGCACCTGGGCGTGGACTCGGCCGGCCCCGAAGGTGTGGTCCAACTCACGGAACATAGCCAGTGCGGTCTCCGCAGCCTGGAGATTCTCTTCCGACACCCATCCCGAATGGGCCGGAGCGTCGACCCCCTGCGTCAGCGAGCCGACTTCAGCGGTCAACCATTCCACTGCGGCGCGATCGAGAACGCCGGGCTGAAAAGGGACCCGCCTGACCAGCTCGGCGCGTTCGCCAACCCTCGTCTGGCCAGCGGTGGATACAGCAGTGCCGCCCGCAGAAGGGCTGGCCGCGCTTGGAACCACTCGGGTCCTGCGACGCTCCTCCTCGATCAATGGCCATATACGCGTGAGTGCGCCACCAGCCGAGAGTGCCACGTCGCACGCCTCAGCGAATTTGCGGGATGGGAACCGGTCCGCTGTTTCCACCCGGCGCACCAGGTCCGCGCTGAAGCAGATCATTGCTCCAAGCTTCGCCTGCGAGCACTGCGCCGCTTCGCGCAGGCGACGGAGCTCCGCGCCGAAGAAATGGCGCTCCGATGCGAACGCCTCCAATGTCCGCGGCGTCTGCCCCATGGCGCATCCCCTTCGAGTGCATCGCAGCTACCGCATCCAGGTACACAGGCGGCAGAGGTCGACGAACGCTGATGTTACTACGATTCGTCACCGGTAAGACACCTGGCCATAGCTTGAAGAGGCTGGTCGTAGGCGGTGAGCGGAGAAGCGGGCAGGGCCGGATGCTGGCCTGTCAGACTGATGGCTGTCCGTCCATGCTCACCATGAGCGCAAGGATGCCGTCATGGAATTCCGACCGATCGAGCGCAAGCCCGGGTCATTTCAGCAGTCGGTGACCGCCGACGAGATCGAGGCGGTCTGCCGGCGGGTCTTCGGTGCCGACGCACACGTCGTGTCAGCCATCGAGCTGGGTTCGGGGATGTACAACAACACCTACCGGGTCGTCGTAGCGGGGCGGGAGCGGCCGGTAGTGCTGCGGGTCGCCCCGGAGCCGAACAAGCAGTTCCGTAGCGAGCGACAGCTGATGCGAAACGAGTTCGCCAGTGTGCCTTGGCTGACCGTGCTCGCGCCGCTGATGCCGCAGGTCATCGCAGCGGACTGGTCTCACGAGGTGATCGCCCGAGACTATCTGGTGCAAACGCTCCTTGATGGCGTTCCCGCTCCGGATCGTCTCGGCGCCTACCCCCGATCGTCCTGGCCTGGCTTCTTCCGACAGTTGGGCACAATCGCTTCTCGAGTTCATGGGGTGCGGGGACCCTCCTTCGGTCCCGTCGCAGGTCCGGCATTCGCGACGTGGAGCCAGGCAGTGGTGGCCTCGTTGTACGACATTGCCGCCGATCTCGACGGCGTCGGCTTGGACGCTGCCGACGTGCGTGAGGTTGCTGCGGTGGCAGGCCAGCACCGCGGCGTCCTCGACGAAATCGTCGAGCCGCGAATGCTTGCGGGCGACCTGTGGACCGTCAATGTGATGCTCGACCCCGTCGCCGACGAGCCTAGCGTTACCGGAGTGCTCGACCTGGACCGCACATGGTGGGGTGACCCGGCTGCGGACTGGACGATCCGGATGGCCGCGGCGAAGCCAGGTACCGAACGTGACGCGTTCTGGGACAGTTACGGGCACCCGGATCGCTCTGCGGCTGCGGTGTTGCGCTCGCTGATCTACGAGGCGCGGCACATCGGTGCCATCCGCTTGGAGCGTCATCGACTCGGCAAGGCCGACGGTGTCCAAGGCACATTCGAAGCCATGGCGGCCATGTTGGCCGAGCTCACCGGAGCGCGTCCCGATGAGGCTAGCCGGCGGTTGCGGTGACAAGCACCCGGTGCAGCAGGTGGGCGGTCGGAAGGCGGCTTCGGGCCTCCGCCTGGAGACCCGCCAGCGCGCGATCCCCGTCCGGGTCGCCCAGATCCAGCGCCGTTCGGTAGATCCGCAGGTAGGCCTCGGTCCAGTCAGGCCGTTCGGTGCACTCCACATCGACGAAGCCGGCATGGGTAAGAACTCGGGGCCAGTCGCTGAACCGGTGCCGCTCGGGTAATCGAATGTCACCCGGATGCCGTGGATGCCAGCCGGTGAGGATAAGGCGTCCTCCGGGACGGAGGATGCGCCGCGCTTCGACAGCGGCCGCGGTCCGATCGGAGGCGTACTGCAGCGCATCAACGGAGATCGCCGAGGTTACGGCGTGGTCGGCAAGTCCCGTGGCACTCAGATCAGCCACCACGAAGTGGGCGTCGGCCTGCATTCCGAAGGTTGCGGCACGTTGCCTTGCCAAGGTCGTCGCGACCGGGGAGAAGTCGACGCCGACCAGGGTGGCACCTGTGGTGCGGGCCAGCCACAGGCCAGGGCCGCCGCGCCCACATCCTAGATCGGCGAGAATGGCGCCCTCGTCGATCGCGATCTGCTGTCGGATGTGGAAGAGGAGGTTGGCGGAGAGGAAGGAGAACGGTTCGATCTCCGACGGCAACGCCGGGTCGACCATCCGCACCACTCTGGCGAAGCCCTTGCCGTTACGGGCCTCGCTCCGGAATAGTTCGTCGAACTCATCCGCCAGGGGCGGTGCGGAGTGCCCCCGCTTGGGTGCCGGTCTGCTGGGCATGGTCATCGCGCCTTGCGGCCGGCCAAGCGACGGGAGCGTTGGTGATGTGCTGCCTCGCCGCCGGTGTCCTCCGGGTCGATCGTGATGGTGATTCCGCGAACTATTTGCTCCACTCGGTCATCGACGCTCTTCCGGTCTGCGCCCGTGACGAGGAAGTAGCCGAGACGTCCACGATTTGCCTGAGCCGGTCCTACGACATCGCCGACCGCGACGCGCAGCCGTACGTCCGGAATCCCGGTGCCGGGTTCGGGGAGGCCGGCGACCGAACGAAGACGCCCGACCGTCGGACTGGTCAGGAACCGTACGGCGGCATGGCGGCGACGAGTGGCGGTGAGCTCGACGGGGCGGCCGAGCGCGACGTCCAGCAGCGCCGACCACGGATCCACGCCAAGGGCATGGTGGATGAGGAAACCGATTTGGCCGGCCCCGACGCGGGCACCGATCTCGATCACAGCGCACCTGCCGTCCGAGCCGAGGATCACTTCGGTGTGTGAGGCGCCGTTGCGGATGCCGACGGCGTCGATGGCGCGCTCCACCTGCTGATGGACGGCCTGCATTACCGCAGGTGGAAGGGTTGCAGGCAGGCTGTGGCCCATCTCCACTCGGTGCGCTCCGGCCGTGACGTTCTTACGGGTTACGCAGAGGTGCGTCGTCGTTCCGTCCTGCGTCAGCGACTCGACGCTGTACTCGGCGCCCTCGACGTATTCCTGAACGAGGGCTCGCGGGTCGAGCGGCATGCCGTACATGCCGCTCAGGGTGCGGGCGGCCCGCCAGGCACCGGTGGCGGCGGCCGCCTCGCAGACGACCGTGACGCCGGCGGAACCGGCGGCCTCGCTGGGCTTGATGACAAAGGGGAAGCTGACCTGGTCCGTGGTGCATCGGCGGCGTAGCTGCTCCTCGTCTTCGATGACGAGGGTGTGGGGGGCGCTGACGCCGTGGCGTGCGAAAGCCTGACTCATCGCGATCTTGTTGCGGGCCGCCCCGGCTCGGGCTGGGTCGTTGCCGGGCAGACCGAGTGCGGCGCTCGCCTGTGCGAGCAGCGGGGTGAGGTATTCGTTGGTCGTCAGAACCGCGTTCGCGCCGAGCCTGCGTGCGTAGTCGACGACGTCGCACAGGGCACGCTCAGCCTGGGAGAAGTCGGTCTGCAGAGTGCCGGACCAGCGTCGGCGCAGGTCGGGACCGTAGGCGGCGTGCTGGTCGGGCGTGATGGCGGCGTGAATCTCGTAGCCGCGGGTGGCCGCAGCTTCGATGAGCGCGCCGGACTCTGGCCCGCCCGGTTCTAGCAGCAGGATGCGCGGGGTGTTGCTCACAGGTAGTCCTCGAGCCGGCCGCTGCGGTGGGTGTCGAGGGTGAAGCAGTGGAACCCGCCGCCGAACAGCCGTCGGTGTCGGTGCCGTACTGGGATGGCGGTGAAGCCTTCGGTGTCGAGGGTCTTGAGTAGGCCAGGGCAGTCCTCGTTCACCAGAACGGTGTCCGGGTCGACGGACAGGACATTGAGATCGATATAAGGGCTGGTGAGGACCAGGTCGGCGTCGTCGTAGGCGGGGAATGTGCCGGGGTCGGGTTGCGGTGGAACGATGAACTCCCATGACCTCAGCGGCGCGGGCAGTTGGTCACGGATACCTTCGTGGCGGGCGAGGAACACACCGGGTTTCAGCGCCAGGAGCATGCTGTCGATGTGGTTGTCGGCCATGCGGTAGACCCGGTGAAGCCGGTAGCGGCCGTCGAGGTGCCGCTCGAGCCAGTCGACTGCCATCCGGTGGTTGTCGTGGGCGATGTTGACCACCAGGTCACGGCCGAGACGCAGAACCTGGGCGCCGTCCAACATCATCTCGGGCCCGACGTCGTACGGGCTTGGTCGGGCGTCGGCGATCGGTTCGGTTGGGCCGCCCAGGGTGGTGGAGCTGTCCCGGGCGTAGGAGAGGTCGAAGGATTTATCGGTGAGCGTGGGTCGCGGCATCGTCGTCCACCTGGCCCCAGCCTGGTAGTAGTGGCGGAAGACAGGGGCCAGCAGACGGGTCTCCAGGTAGCGGGAGCGGATGGCGGGTGGCGTCTCGATGATCTCGTCACCGAGGATGAGGGTGTTGTCGCGGATGTTCAGGGCCGGCGTGGGCGCGGCCTGCCATCCCAGACCGGCGATGGGTTCGCTGTCGGGTGGCAGCGATAGCGGCCGGTGCACCGTGACGCCGAGATCGGCGAGGGTAGCGGCCAGGCCCTCGACGTCCTCATGGAGTTCCGCGGTGTAGCGGCGGCTGATCTCCCACCTGCGCCCCGGGTCTTCGTTGCCAGCCACGGCCAGGCGGGGATATGCCCAGTCCGATCGGAAGCCCCCCAGATTGTCGTGGTGGAAGAGCTCAAAGGTGACGTCGCGGTCGTGACTGAGGTAGTTGGCTGCGGATCCCACGATGATTTCGCGCAGCGGTGTGAAGTCGTCGTGGCTGTTCAGCTTCATGATGAACCTTCTTGTGTGCGTGGATCGGGCGCTGGTCGGGAAGGCACCGTGCCCGTCATAAGAGGTTGGCTGGGACGGGCAGGCGGTGCTGCTCTCGCGACCGACCACGGCGCGCGTAGAGCACCGTCTCGCCGGGGGTGAGTTCTAGACTGCGCTGTTCGCTCCAACCGGCGAAGCGGTACTCATCCGGGCCGACCGGCGTCAGGGCGAAAACGCGACCGGCGGCGCTGAGCGTCAGCCGTCCGTCGGGCGCATCGACCCGTGCGAGCTCTGGTGGACCGTCCAACGGCTGGTCGTTGTCGAAGTCAGTGAAGCCACGGGGAACATGCACTGTGTGCGGCAGCGTCACCGGGCAGGGGGCCGGCGGCGGCGTCGGCCGGTTGAACAGGATGTCCGTGTCGGCGAAGGCGACCTGCCAGGCAGTGGGGAACAGTGCGGCCAACTCTGCGGTGAACAGCGCGTCGATCACTGCATGTATCCGGGTGACTGGGCCGGTGTTGCGCACCAGGTGCTGCCGAGAGAAGTCCCCGTACCAGAACTGCCCGGGCTGCCAGCAGTGCTCAACGCCGTCGAGGACGAGCACCGCATCCTCGTGGGTCACCAGCGGGATGTGCAGCCGTACGAGGCCCCGGGAAAGGGCGTACTTCGGATCTCGGTGTGGCCGCGAAGTGGCGCCAGGGCCAAGTGCCATCAACCGTACGGCGTTGAGTGGGGCCGGGACCGCAGCGAGGATCTCGCGTAGATACGGCAGCTGCCGTAGCCACTCGGTGGGGGCAAAGTCGATCGGACCTGGGCCGCCAGGATCGGTGCGGTCTGCGTCGCCATCAGGGCTTCGGAGCGGCAGGACCCGCCAGTCGATCGTGGCGGCCGCGCCGATGTCACCGCCGACCGCGTGGATGCGTTGGTGCTGCCAACGGTGGCCGGTGACATCGGCCAGTTCGCAGGCGAGCCGGTCGGCGTCGAAGGACGGAGTGAGCCTCGCAGCCTCGGCAAGCGCGGGGCGCTCGGATGGGAGCATTGATGACCTCCTCGAATTCGAATGTCAGGCGAGGTGCCGGCGGGAAGCGTCGACGCTGTCACTGCCGCGGTTGGCCTCAGGCATGTCCGCGAAAGCGGGAATCGAGCCCGTCCCAGATCGCCTGGTGCTCGGCTTCCTCCCCGTAGGCGACGCAGAAGAGGAAGTGGGCGCTCTCGGCCCCGACCGGGATGATCGGCATCGAGACGATGACACCGGTGCGGGTGACAGGGTCATAGCCGTACCCGAGCTCGTCGACTGCCTTCAAGAAGGTGTCGGCGTCGGAAACGGCCCAGGTCGGAGCGGTGTGGTACTCCACCACCGACCGCCGTGGGGCCGCCGCGGTGTCGACGATGCGATGAGCGATGACCTGATAGATGTGCAGTGAGCCGGACACCTGTGCGTTGACCTCGGTGAACAACACTCGCCCATCGGCGGTGACGATCGCGTCCGCGCTCAGATGGCCGCGGTAACCCAACGCACGGTAGGTGTCGGCCAGCCGTCCCCCACCCCGCAAGAGCTGTAACCGGACGCCGTCGTCCATGCCGCGCAGCGGCACGATCTGGTGGCTCAGACGCCGCCCGACGTACAGCAGCTCCCCGGACTCGGTGGGCTGTGTCCCCGCATCGTCGGCGCGGTGCTCGGAGTAGACGGACCTGGCCTCCGGGACGAACTCCTCAATGACGACGGGGAAGCGCTCATGCGCCGAGGCCCAGTCCCAGCGTTGACGCCAGTACGCCTTGACCGTCTCCCTGCCACCGTCGGCAAGGTGGTAGAGGTGACGGGCACCGACGTGGTCGGAGGCGAGCCGTGGATCACGAAGCAGGAGCTGGTTGCCGACACCAGCGCCGTTGTGCGCTTGTTTCACCACGACGGCGCCCGCCCCACCCAACAGGGATACGGTCGCGTCGACCGCTTCGCCGCCGCTACGACAGACCGCGCCCGCGGGAGTCGGCACTCCGGCGCCGGCAGCGAGAGCTCGGAAGGTCGCTTTGTTGTTGACCAGTTCCCCGCCTCCCTGGGCGAAGAAGTCGCTGCCAGCGAAGCGGGCGCGGATGCCCAGGGCGGCGGCGAAGCGGGCCACGGACGCCGAAGGCCACAGCGCGAAGACCTCGTCGACACGCTCTGGGCCGTCGTCACCGAGCGCGCCGCGGACGGTCTGGAGGAAGTCGTCTCTGATCAGGGTCTCGGGGTCGAGTAGCAGTCCGGCGTGGCTACCCGCTGGCGGGATCAGGATGCGCAGTGCCTGCGGGTCCACACCAGTGAAGGAGGTCGCGTAGTGCAGAAACTGCGGATCGGGTTCGTCGCTGAGCACGATCAGGTCGCCGTCGCGGGCGAACCACAGGACGCGCTGCGTCCATGCGCGCAGGTCCTTGCGGTCTCGGATGGCGGGGTCGATGTGGTTGCCGATGAGAATCCTCATGCTCGCTCCCAGGTAGCGCGGCGCTGTAGGTGGTGGCTCCGTCCGGCGAGTGGGCCGTCGTCGGCGAGTGCGGGCTGTCAGGGGTGGATCGTCAGCGGTGGGAGGTGGCCGGCAGCGACTCGAAGACGCGCATGGTCGCGGTGCGACGACGAAGCGGTTCTCCAGCAAGCCGGAGCCGCATCGGGTGCTGCAGCAGTCCGTTGACCAGTACGCGCAGAGCCATCTGGGCGGGCACCGTGCCGATGCACGCGTGGGTGCCCCATCCGTAGCCGAGATGTCGTCCCTGCCTGCGGTCGAGCAGGAGACGTTCCGGCTCCGGAAACTGCGCCGGGTCGTGGTTGGCGGCGGCGAAGAGGAGCAGGACGTTTGCGCCCGCGCGTACGGTGACATCGCCGATCGTGGTGGTCGCGGTCGCGATTCGGCTCGTGCCCTGCACCGGCCCGTCATAGCGGACCAGCTCGTCGACACCGGTACGTAGGACGGCCGGATCGCGCATCTGATCCAGTACTTGCGGATACCGCATCAAGGTGTGCACGGCGTTGCCGACAGCGGCGACCATCGTGCTGTATCCGCCCTGGAACATCACCCGGGCGGTGTTGCGCACATACTGACCGAGATCAGCGTCGGACAGTGGACCAACATGCTCTCTGACGTGGGACAGAACGCCGGGCCGACCAGAGGCGGCAAACCAGGTCTCGACCATCGCACTCAACTGCTGGCGGGCGATCCTGCCTGGTTCGGCAGTCGTTGGATCCAGGCCGGCGTCCATGCTCCGCATGATCGCGTCCGACGTCTGGGCGAAGGAGTGCACGTCGGGTTGGTCGACGCCGAGAAGGTCCGAGATGACTGCTACCGCCAACGGTGCCGCGATTTCGGTCATCACGTCGAACTCCACGCGACCGGTGATCTCGTCGAGACAAGCGGCCAAGACCTGTCCGGCTCGCCGCTCGACAGCGACCAGGTCCTGGGCATGCAGCGCGTTCATGAACAGGCTGCGTACCTGCGACTGCTCCGGAGGATCCAAGGACTGCACGCTCAGGCTTGGCTGCGGCACGGTGCCCCCGGTGCGGCGTGGGTCGCGGGCGAAGAGTTCATGGTCGCGCAGCACGGTCACGCAGTCGTCGTACCGGGTCAGCGCCCAGGAGCGCATACCTTCGTGCCAGAAGACCGGAGTGGACCGTCGCAGAGTGGCGAGAACCGGATACGGATCGGTCAGCGTCGACGGATCTAATGGATCGTAGGTGGTCAGGGGCACTGGGCAACCCTCCTGACAGTCCGGATCGGCTGAGGATCGGGCCGGGGCTGGCGCAGGCCGGCCCCGGCCTCGCCTATCCGGATCAGTGGTCGTAGGACATGGGTCGACCTCCTCTCGCAAGGCTTCTGGTCGGCCGGCACAATCGACTCACCGCAGCGCACCTGGGCCGAGGCCTCGCTCGGGATCAGGTGCACGCGGCGTGCGGTCGCGCCGCGGACTTCGTGAGGCAGATCAGAGGGCCGGTCCTGGTCGTGTGGCTTCGAGCGCCGAGGCGGATCTGTCAGTCGTAGAGTCGGCCCAGGAGCGCACCCTGGCCGGATTGCAGGATGTGTCCCGCCGTCAACGGCACCCAGAAGCATTCGAACTGGGTGGGCTGATGGATGCCGTCGTGGTCTTCCTGGCTCAACCACCGCGGTGGCGTGGGCTCGGTGAGTTCCAGGTGGAAGATGTGTCGCTGCTGGATCTCAAACCGGAGAGGGCTGATGTCGTACTCGGACTCACCCAGCTTGCGGACGACCTTGAAGTCCGTGAGCCCGGTCTCCTCGCGGGCCTCGCGCAGCGCCGCATTCTCGGGAGTCTCACCAGGGCGAATGCTGCCACCCGGTACCTGGATGCCCACCTCTTCGTAGCTGTAGTCGGTATGCCGGAAAACGAGCAGCCGCCTGTTCCGCACGATGTAGCAGAGCGCCTTGTGTGTGACGACCTTTTCGGGCATGACGACCCTCCGCTCGACGTCGGGGGCTCGATACCAGGCCGCGCCCCTACAGCGCTGAAGCGAGGCATAATCTGCCCGCTCGAACGACGATGGAGCTGCCGTCAGCGCCTCAGGTCAACCATTAGACATCCACTGGCTCCATGATCGATGCGGACCGGATGCGGACAACAGCACTTGTCCGCATGGGGCGGTCTCGACCGAGGCGACGATGGCAGACGTCGCCCGGTCAGTCGATCCGGCAACGCGGTGCCCGGACTGCCGCCATCAATTCCTGCTCATGCCTTGGGCTCCGGCAGGAGGCCGTAATGGTCGGCGAAGGAGCGGACAAGGTCTTCGAGCACTGCCTTGCCCTTGGCCGCAGTGGCGTGGGACGGCAAGCCGATGACGCCGCTGGTGGTGTATTCACCCATCCCTCGCGTGAGCAGATGGCGTCGGTCGTCCGCTACGTGGTCGGCATGCTGGAAGCCGTCACGCACCACCTCCGGCGCAACATGCAGTAGCAGTGAAACCTCAAGTTCGCCAGCGTGCATGTCCTGGTGGGCGGTGCTGTACAGGCCGGCGGCCAGTCGAGCGTCGTCCCAGTCGGCCCGAGCAGGGAACAGAGTCATCCGCGGTCCGGCGACGTTGGCTTCCTGAACGACGTTGGCAAGCGCGTAGTTCCCGCCGTGTCCGTTGATCACTGCGAGCTGATCGATGCCCGATTCATGCAGGGAGGTGGCGATGTCGACGACCACGGCGGCGAGGGTGGTGGCGCTGATACTGACCGTTCCACGCCACGAGGCGTGCTCGTGGGAGCAGGAGATCGTCACGGGTGGAAGCAGGAAGAGGCGGTAGCGCTCGGCGACTGCCTTCGCGATCGCGCATGCCACGATGGTGTCCGTCAGCAGCGGCAGGTGGGTGCCGTGCTGTTCGAAACTCCCGACGGGGAGGACCGCGATGGACGCCGCTCGCTTGGACTCGTCGGTGCTCGTTGCCGTGGTGATCAGGTCCACGGGCTAATGGTTACATGCTTCGAGAGTCGCCTGCCGGTAGGCGAGCACGAAGGCCGCCGCCTCGGGAACGGCTGGCTGCTGTCGAAGGGCCACCGCCGTGGGGTTCAACCAACGCAGAGCCCGGGCGGAGGAGGTACCAGCGGCCAAGGTCAGGGCCTTGGTGGCCTCGGCCGCAGCGCGTTCGACGTCGCCGCTGTTGACGTAGGCGGTAGACAGGACCGATCGCCACAGGGCCTCGTCGACGCGCCACTGAGCTGGCCAGTGCTGAAGGAGTTGCTCGTAGAGATTGGCTGCCGCCGCCGGCTGGCCGAGCAGCAGACGGCACTGCGCCTCGTGGGCAGCCACGTACACCGGGTTGCAGTGGGCGCCAACATCGACCGGCAGCTCTGAGTCCTCGTCGGCGCTGCCGGCGACCCTATGCGCCTTGTCGATGCTGGCTACACAGGCGCTCTGGTCACCTCCCATCGCGTAAGCCTGGGCTTGACGGACCAGCAGAAGAGCGCGAATGCGGCCTGGTAGCCGGACCTCGTCCAGCGCCTGCCGCGCCAGGACAGCGGCCCTACGTGGGTCGAATCGTTCGAGGGCGCGTTGGCTCTGCCTCATCAGGACGTAGCTTGCCAGTGCCGGCGCGTTGGCCTCGACGGCGTGTTGCTGGGCGCGTCGCAGCCATGCGTCCGCCTCGGCGGCATCGCTCTGCTCGTCGATCCAGCTGAGGAACTCGGCCCACAGTGCCTGGGCGACGAGTACGTCTCGACGGTCGGTTGCGCTGCTCCGCCGCCCGATGGTGGCAGCGGCGCTGATCTGCGCATGGGCGGTGGACGCCATCCCCGCATAACCGATGCGATTTCCGGCAGTGGCAAGGCGGACGAGTTGCTCGTGCCAGGGTGGGAGCAGGTCAAAATCCTCGGGATGATCCATGACGCCCCCGAGCAGGCCGTCGGCACCCCTGGCCGAGCGGTGGTCGAGGCCAGTCAGTCGACGCTCGCGTTCGAGGTCTGGCAGGAAGCGGAGCAGCTCACCACCCGCCTGCAGTGCGGCCTCACACGACTCGACGAGGCGGGCGGACGGCCAACGTTCAGCCTTCTCCACCTTGCCGATGAGGTCCCCACTGACGTGCACCAGCCTGCCTAGAGCGCGCTGAGACAGCCCGCGGCACTCGCGCCACTCTCGCAGCACGGCACCGAACCCATGCAGCACTGATCGATGCGGGGTCAGCCGTCGTGGAACCTGAGCCACCGGTACTCCTGGATGCCGTTTCCCGTCGCTGCCGCAGTCAGACGGGCCTGACCATACGTGATCGAACGTTACGCGGACAGTTGCATGCGGACAACGCCCTGTGTCCGCATCACCGCTATCGACTCGTCTGGCCCGGTGCGCAATTCTCGTTGTTGAGATACCCGTCCGGGCGCCAGGCGAACTATTGGCGGCGATTCGGGTCGACGGGCAGATGCCCTTCCTGACGGGCCAGCTGCAAAGTCGTGAGATCAGCCAGGCGTCGACTATTTGAGGAGTCTAATGAGTCTCCAGAATGAGCTGTCCCGATATGGATATCGACAGGAACTGAGCCGCCAACTTCGGTTTCGGGACTTGGTCGCGTATGGGTTGGTGTACATGGTGCCGATCGCGCCGATGGCGATCTTCGGCAGCGTGTACGCCGGCTCCGGCGGGATGGTGGCCCTGGCGTACGCGGTCGGTGTGGTGGCGTTGGTGTTCACCGCGTTCTCGTACGCGCAGATGGTGAAGGCGTTCCCGATGTCGGGCAGCGTCTACAACTACGCCGGCCGGGGCATCAGCCCACCGGTCGGGTTCCTGGCCGGCTGGGTGATCCTGCTCGACTACGTCCTCGTGCCGGGTCTGCTGTATCTGGTGGCGTCGGTGGCGATGCACTCCACCGTGCCGGCGGTGCCGGTCTGGTTGTGGTTGCTCGTGTTCGTCGCGGTCAACACGGTCGTCAACTCTGTCGGGATGCGGATGACCGCGATGGTGACCCGGGTGATGCTGGTCGGCGAATTGGTCGTCCTGGCGGTCTTCCTCGCTGTCGCCGGTTGGGCTCTTGCCTCGGGTAGGGGTCGGTTCAGTTGGGACGCGTTCTACAACTCCGACACGTTCACCTGGTCGCTTGTCGCCGGTGCGGTGTCGATCGCGGTGTTGTCCTTCCTCGGCTTCGATGGCATCTCCATGCTGGCCGAGGAGACCAAGGGCGGTTCCCGGCAGATCGGCCGGGCCATGGCCGCCGTCCTGGTCTTGGCGGGGGTGCTGTTCATCGCCCAGACCTGGCTGGCCGCGATGCTCGTCCCCGAGCCGGCCTCGCTGCTCAGCGACGGGGATCCGAACGGCACCGCCTTCTACGACGCCGCGCAGGTGGCTGGCGGAGGGTGGCTGCCGACCTTGTGCGCGGTAGCAACCGCGATCGCGTGGGGCCTGCCGAACTCGATGGTCGCCCAGGTCGCCACGTCCCGGCTGTTGTACGCGATGGCGCGGGACCGGCAACTGCCCGCCTTCTTGGCGAAGGTGTCGATCCGCCGCAACGTGCCGATCAACGCCACCCTGCTCACCGGAGCCGTGTCCCTGGTGCTCGGCCTGTACATGGCCACCCGCGCGGACGGGATCACGCTGCTGTCGTCGCTGATCAACTTCGGGGCGATGGTCGCCTTTCTGGTCCTGCACGTCTCCGTGGTCGTGCACCACCTCATCCGCCAGCGCAGCGGGAACTGGTGGGCGCACCTGGTCATGCCCGGGATCGGGTTCGCGATCCTCGCCTACGTGGTGGTCAACGCGAACATCGCCGCGCAGCGCCTCGGTCTGGCCTGGCTCGCCCTCGGCGTGGTCGTTCTCGCCGGCCTCTACCTGGCCGGCCGCCGGCCCGCGCTGTCGGGTTTGGCACCCTCGCAGCCGCAGGCCCGCCACGTGGAACGGGTGTGACCGCCATGGACACGATCACGTACCGTCCCGCCCGCGACGAACTCGCCTACACCTTCGGCGGGCGGATGCCGGTGGCCCACGTCCGCTCCGGCGACATCCTGCAGGTGCACACCGAGGACTGCTTCGGCGGCCTCGTCCGCGGGCCGGCGGACCTGCCGTCGCAGGTGTGCCGCATGCTGTACCTGAACCCGGTGTCCGGGCCGTTCTTCGTCGAGGATGCCGAACCCGGCGACACCCTCGCCATCCACCTCGCCGCCGTCACCCCTGCCCGCAACTGGGGCGTCTCCTCGACGTTCCCGCACTTCGGGGCGCTGACCGGTACGTCCCACACCGCCACCCTGCAGCCGCCGCTGCAGGAGCGGGTGTGGGTGTACGACATCGACCGGCAGGCCGGCACGGTCCGCTTCCACGCCACGGCCAGCGACCACTCCATCGACCTGCCGCTCGACCCGATGATCGGCACGATCGGCGTCGCTCCCGGCGGGTTCGAGGCCCGCTCCACGATCGTTCCCGACCTTCACGGTGGAAACCTGGACACCCCGGAGCTGCGTGCCGGGACCACTCTCTACCTGGGGGTGAACGTGCACGGCGCAATGTTGGCCCTCGGCGATGGGCACGCCCGTCAAGGTGAGGGCGAGGCGTGCGGCGTCGGCGTCGAGATCGCCACGATCACCACCCTGACCGTCGAGGTGATCAAAGGGGTGTCGACGGCCTGGCCGCGACTGGAGACCGACCGGGAGATCATGTCGATCGGCTGCGCCCGGCCGTTGGAGGACGCCTACCGCATCGCCCACCGCGACCTCGTCGCCTGGACGAGTCAGCTCACCGGCCTCGACGACCTCGATGCCTACCAGTTGGTCTCGCAGGCAGGCAGGGCACCGATCGGAAACGTCTGCGACCCCAACTACACGGTCCTCGCCACGGTGGACAAGGCGCTGCTCCCGCAGCCGCAGCCCGTCCACGACGGCGTGCACGCCCGGCTGCGGCAACGGGCCGCCGGGCTGCGGTAGAGCAGGAATGACCTGATGACCGCCCTGCCTCCCCAACTGCCGTTGCGCGACGAGTTGTTCCTGCTCGGGCACGACGACGACACCGGCCAGCTGCATATCCACCGTCAGGCCCTTGCCCTCGGCCTCGCCGGCGCGGTCCTGATCGACCTGTTCCTCGCCGGTCGCGTGGCGTTCGACCCCGCCGTTGGTGACGACCAGCCGGGCACAGAGCGGAGGTTGTGGCTGCGCCTGCACGAGCCGGTCGGCGACCTGATCGCCGACAGCGCGCTCTCGTCGATCCGATACGCGCGCCCGGCCCCATCCCTGCGCGGCTGGGTGCGGGGGTTCCACGACGCTCTGTACGAGCGCACCCGCGCGGGCCTGGTCGCCGGTGGGATCCTGCGCCACCAGCAGCGCCGCCGATTCGGTGGGCTCGCCCGTACCGACCGCTACCTGCTCCTGGACGTCAAGTGGCCGGTCGTCGCTCGCGCCCGGCTGCACTACATCGCCACCGGCCGCAACCAGCCTGACAACCACACCGCCGCTCTCGCCGGGCTGGTCACGACCCTCGGGCTGCTCAACCATCTCTACCTCGCCGACGACACCACCGTGCTCGCCGCACAGCTACGCACCATCGCCGAACAGCACTACCAGCCGGTACGCGACATCACCGCGGCGGTCGACGCCGCAGTGGGGGACCTCGCCACCGCCGCATACCGCTGACCCCGGACACCACCGGCAGCTATCCATTTGCCCGCCGTGCTTGGAGAACTCATGGACGTCATTCCGCGCATACGCTCCGCCCGCTGGGCGGACAAAGATCCGGTCGCCGCACTTGTTGCCGACGCCGTTTACCCCACCCCACTCGCCCAGTGGCTGGTGCCCGACCCGGCCGCGCGCCGCGGCGTCCTGGCCGACGTCGCGGCGATCTGGGTAGAGCACGCAATGTTCCACGGCGACATTCAGGTCACCGATGACCTGAGCGCTACCGCCGTCGCATTTCACCGCTACCGGCCCATCCCGCCACCCGCGAACTACCAGAGCCGCATCGACACCGCCGCCGGCACCCACGCGCAGCGCTTCGACATCCTCGACCAACTGCTCACCACCCAGCGGCCCACCGGCCCGCACCACCACCTGGCGATCCTTGCCGTGCGCCCCGACGAACAGCGGGGTGGCCTCGGCGCGGCGTTGCTCACCCACCACGAAGCTCGCCTCGACCGCATCAACCTGCCCGCCTGGACGGAGACCCTTCCCGACACCCAGGACCTGTACCTCCGGCACAGATACCTTCCCCGACTGACGCTCACCCTCCCCGACGGGCCAACGGTGACCTTGATGCACCGCGCCCCACGCCCAGCTCACGAATCGGGGCGGCTCAACGCCACCAACCCCACCGTCGCCCCGACGCTCGCAAGGCCCGTCGCCCCATAGTGAGCCCGGAGGCGACAGCTCAGCCATCACGCCGCGTCTTCGCATCACAGTCGTGCGCGTCATCGCCAGCCAGTCGCGGTTGAGCCCGCGCCGGGGCGCACAAGCCGGTCGCCCGCCCAGGAAAGGGGAGGGCCGCGGCGACCGACGTGGCCGACGGCGATAGGCCCCCACTGTCGCCGTCGGCCACACCAGCCCTCTTTCCCCAAGATCGAACATGAATAGGAGTCAGAACGGACATGTCGACGCGGACGCCGACGCCCCGGGTACTGGAACCGGCGTGCGGGCCACACCACACGCCCGTTCGCACGGCGATCGACCACGCCGCGGCGCGGCAGACGCTCGGCGACCTCACGGACGCCTACCAATGGGCCGTCTACGCCCGCACGCTCGCCCACCGCGCCACCCCACCTGCCGAGCAACTCGACGCGGCGGCGCTCCTGGCACCCCTGGCCTTCGTGAACGGGCACGCAGACCAGGCCGTCACCGCCTACCGCGACCTGGTCGACCTCGCCACTGCGCACCTCGGCGCCAGCCACGAGCGGACCCTGTACGCCCGCGCCGGCCTGGCCCAGGCACGCCACCGCGTCGGCTGTTGTGACCAGGCGATCCGGGACCTCGCCGACGTCTACACCACCGCCGCGCACCGGCACGGCCCCGAGGCACCAGTCAGCCTGAACACGCTCACCGAACTCGCGTGCCTCTACCGCGACTGCGGATGGCCCGACGTCGCCCACCGCTGCCTCACCGCCGCCACGACCATCGCCAACAGGTACCTGCCGAGCGGCGATCCTCTCCGCGCCCGCATCACCGACACCGCGGGGACGCCTACCAGCTCGAACCATCGCGCCGTCTGCAGCCAGGCGCGGTGGTCATGACAAGCATCGACCGGGTCGTCAACCACGGAAGCACGGTCGACGCCGCAGCCGGCAGCCGGCGGGGTTCTGGCCTGCGCCACCGGCCCGGCACGGTGCAACCGGTGACCGGCGCCGACCGCACGAGGTGCCTCCGGCCGATCAGTGCGACCACGGGGCCGCTGGGCGACACGCGTACGCCGGCATACCGGTTCGCAGGCGCCCTGCGACCTCGCACGCTGCTTGGCCACACCGCTGTCAAGATCGCGGTCTTGCTGCTGGCCGGTAGTCCGCTGCCGGGCTGCTCCATCCGATCTGCCGGATCAGCCCGTCCCGACGCAGGGCCTTGCACGACACCACGCAACGCGTCCACCACTGAGCTGCAACAGGTGGTCGATAGCACGCGGATCGCGGGGCCGACCCGGCTGTGGTACCCCCACCCGCCCGCGACACGACTACACCAGCTGATCGGGCAGGTGTCCGCCAGTAGCTGCGATCTCACGACGGGCACTTACGACTTGATCCACCTTCGCCTCTGGCCCAGCGACCCAATGATGGTGCGGGACATCATCCGCTGGCGCGCCGATGACCGGTCGGGCGCGCAGCTGCTCACCAGTTACCCCCGCGGGTATGTCGAGGTGACCAAGGACTGGTGGTTACCCGGCGAAATCCTCTTCGTCGAACCGGGTAGTGCGTTCACCGACAGCGGGGCAGTGCGCGACGGGATACACCGCCGCTATGGCGACACCGCCGAGCCCCAGGCGGTGCTGCGGGGAATTGCCTCGCTCGCCAACTGGTACAGCCCGCGGCGCGTCGAACGCGCCACCACGCTCGCCGTTCTGCGCGACACCCTGCCGATCACCTACTACTCGCGGGTGATCGACCGTGGCGGTCGCGGCGGCATCGGCATCACCGCCACCGGCCACAACGACCGCGATCTCCTGATCCTGCACCCCAGCACCGGCGAGGTCCTCGCCTACGAATACGCCCGCCGTACGCCCACTGGCTGGCACGTCGAGAACTACTTCCTCTACCTCACCCACACCCACTCGTCTCAGCGGTGGTGGGAACCCCCCGGCGCGTCGAATGACGAACCGCCGCCATCACCGCACCTGCATCCACGCGTCAAATCGAACTGGGACCTGCCGTCCCCAGCCGCATGACATCCCACAACACCGATGGCTCCCACCGGTTCGGCGGGCTCTCCGCACGTTCGACCCGCACCGAGGCTTCGAGAACGACACGTTCTATCGCACGCTCGGGCTCTCCCCGGCACGACCCGGAACTGACAAGCCGCCCCCGCTCGGCCGCCCCCGCCTACCGGACCAGCGGACAGAACCCCACCCAACTGCGCCCACGCGACACCAGGGATGCATCTCACCAGCGCTGCCGACGTGCTGTCAGGGGCAGTTAGCAGAATGGGCGGCATGACGACACCTTCCGCAGCGGCGTTCGCTGTCGACCTCGCTGACGAGGCCGCCTATCTCGAAGCCGTCGCGCAGGCGCGGAAGGCCGCCGATGCCTACTACGGTTCCGGCGAATCAGGCCTGGACGACGAGATCTACGATCGGCTGCTGCGCGGTATCACCGCGTGGGAGGACGCGCACCCGGGACAGATTGCGGTCGACTCCCCGTCCCAGCAGGTCGCGGCAGGCGTGACAACTGGCGATGTCGTGCACCCCGTTCCGATGCTCAGCCTGGGCAACGTTTTCTCCGACGAGGAACTGACGGCGTGGGCCGTCTCGCTGGAGCGGCGGCTGGGCGGAGCCGCGGTGGCAGGTTGGGCGGTGGAACCCAAGCTCGACGGTGTGGCGTTGGCAGCCCGCTACCGCGAGGGCCGGCTGGTTCAACTCGTCACCCGTGGCGACGGGACGACCGGGGAGGACGTGTCCCACGCGATCGGGGACATCATCGGCCTGCCCATGGCCCTGACCGAATCGGTCACGATCGAGGTGCGGGGCGAAGTCCTGATGACCGAGGAGCAGTTCGCCGCTGCGAACGAGCTGCGGATCGCGCACGGCGCCACGGCCTTCGCCAACCGCCGCAACGCCTCCTCGGGCTCGCTGCGCGCGAAGGACCGGGCCTACCGAGTCGGGCAGACCTTCCTGGCCTACGCCGCACTGACCCATCCCGAGCACACCGACGCCCCCGGCCTCGCCGCGCTCACCCACACCCAGCTCATCGCCCGCCTCGCCGATCTCGGGCTAGGGACGATGACCGACACCCCGCTCGCCACCCGCACCTACGCGACCCTCGACCAGGTGGTGAACCGGGTGCACGAGATCGGCGCCCTGCGCGCAGGACTCGACATCGAACTCGACGGTGTCGTGATCAAGGCCGACAGCCCCGCCGACCAGATCCGGGCCGGGATGGGCTCTCGCACCCCACACTGGGCCACCGCCTTCAAGTTCCCGGCCGCCCAGAAGATCACCGTGCTGCGCGCCGTGCAGTGGAGCGTGGGCCGCACCGGTGTGATCGCCCCCCGGGCTGTCCTCGACCCCGTGGACGTCGCCGGCACCACCATCACCTACGCCACTCTGCACAACCCGGCCAACATCACCCGCCGAGGCCTGATGCTCGGAGACCACGTCATCGTCTACCGAGCCGGCGAAGTCATCCCCCGCGTCGAAGGCGCGGTCGCCGGTCTCCGTACCGGCACCGAGCAGCCCATCGACTTCCCCGAACTCTGCCCGCGCTGCGGCTCCGGCATCGACCGCAGCCAGGAGCGCTGGCGCTGCGCGCGGGGACGCTCCTGCGGTCAGAAAGAGGCGATCCGGTACGCCGTGGCCCGCGACGCGCTCGATATCGACGGCCTCGGCGAGAAAATCATCGTGCAACTCGTCGACAAGGGGCTGATCGAGGACTTTGCCGACCTGTTCACCCTCACCCGCGATCAGCTACTCACCCTGGACCGCATGGGGGTCAAGAGCGCCGACAACCTCATGGCCGCGATCGAGACGGCCAAGACCAAGCCCCTTAATCGCATCTTCTGCGCCCTCGGAGTCCTCGGCACCGGCCGTTCCATGTCGCTGCGCATCGCCGCGCACTTCGGCTCCATGCGAGCCATCCGAGACGCCGACGCCGTCGCTCTCGAGCAAGTCAACGGCATCGGCAACGAGAAGGCCCCCGTGATCGTCGAGGAACTGGCCGACCTCGCCTCAGTCATCGACAAGCTCGTCGCCGCAGGCGTAAACATGAACCAGCCCGGCTTCGTTCCCGCTGCTCCCACAGATGCTGAAGGCGATGCGGAGGCGTCCGCCCAGGAGGCGGAGAGCGAGCTGCCCTTGACGGGGCTGACCGTGGTGGTAACCGGTGCGATGACCGGGCCTCTCTCGGACCTGTCCCGAACCGAAATGACCGAACTGATCGCCAAGGCAGGGGGACGCGCATCCTCAAGCGTCTCTGCTCGCACCCACCTCGTCGTCGCTGGTGAGAAGGCCGGTAGCAAGCTCGACAAGGCTCGGTCGCTGGGCATCGAGACCATCACACCCGAGGAACTCGCCCAGCGGCTCGCCGGCATCTGAAGCCGGCCGCCGTCGCACCCGTGGACTCCGCGCACGGCGTCCACGCCGCGCACAAGGCGGGAGTGCGGGCGCCGCGCTCGCGGAATGTGTCAAGGGATTGAGGCCAACGGGAGTTAAGCGGCTTGTCGTTGCGGCTCGGGCTTGTTGATCCAGACCTGTTCGGGCAGGTCGAGGA
>NZ_JBEXIL010000075.1:0-24087 GCF_040608555.1 Micromonospora sp. NPDC005172 | reverse complement strand
GCGGTCGCCCGGGCGACCGCGGAGCATCGGCGGTGGACGTCATGTCGGACATTGTCCCGGAACCTAGGCCGTCCCAGCCAACTCGGGCTCGGCGGCGGGAGCCGCCGACGCCGGAGCAAGCGCGTCGCGACCCGGCATCCAGCGCAGCACCACCAGCATGCCGAGGGCCGCGACGATCGCGGACAGTGCCGCCGCCCAGTGCATGGCGGTGACGAAGGCGTCGTTGGCTGCCGAGATCAGCGTGGGAGCCGCCGGTCCGAGTCGTCCGGCGGCCGCGTATGCCCCGGAGATCGACTCGTTGGCCGCGTCCTGCGCCTGCGCGGGCAGGCCGGTCAGCGCGTCACCCACGTCGCTGCGGTAGACCGCGCTGAGCACCGAGCCGAGGACCGCCACGCCGAGCGCGCCGGCCACCTGACGGACGGTGTTGCTCACCGCGGAGCCCACGCCAGCCTTTTCACGGGGCAGCGCCGACATGATGGACTCGGTGGCCGGCGGCATGATGTTGGCCATCCCGACGCCCTGGATGAAGAACACGACCAGCACGACCCAGATCGGGGTGGACGCGCCGATGAAGGCGAACGCGGCCAGCGCCACCACGGTCAGCCCCAGCCCCACGGCGGCGACCGCCCGGCCGCCGTAGCGGCGGACCATCGCCGCGCTGCGCGGTGCGAAGACCAGCTGGGCGCCGGCGAAGGGCAGGAAGAGCAGACCGGTCTGCAGCGGGCTGTAGTCGCGGACCAGCTGCAGGTAGAACGAGCTGAAGAACATCACGCCCATCGCGGCGAAGAACACCAGGCCGACGATGGCCACCGGCGCGGCGAAGCGCGGCACCTTGAACAGCCGGACGTCCAGCGACGGGTGGTCGGAGCGGAGCTCGTGCCGCACGAACCAGGCCAGCACGGCGAGACCCACCACGATCGAACCCCAGGCCACCGGGCGGTCGAAGCCGTGCTCGCCGCCGTCGATGATGCCGTAGGAGAGGGCGATCAGGCCGACCACGGAGAGCAGCACGCCGAGCAGGTCGACGCGGCCGGGACGCGGGTCACGCGACTCGGGGACGAGCAGCGCCACCAGGATCACGCCGGCGACGACCACCGGGACGTTGATCAGGAAGACCGAGCCCCACCAGAAGTGCTCCAGCAGCGTGCCGCCGAGGATCGGGCCGATCGCCACCGCCAGGCCGACCGCGCCGGCCCAGACGCCGATGGCCCGGCCGCGCTCACGCGGGTCGAAGACGTTGGAGATGATCGAGAGCGTCACCGGCATGATGGCCGCGCCGCCGACCCCCATCAGGGCGCGGGCCGCGATGAGCTGCGCGGGGCTGTCGGCGTACGCGGAGAGCAGCGACGCCAGGCCGAACAGCGCCAGCCCGATCATGAGGAAGCGCTTGCGGCCGGCGCGGTCGCCGAGCACCCCGAAGGTGAACAGCAGGCCGGCGAAGACCAGCGTGTAGGAGTTGATGGCCCATTCCAGCTCGCCCTGGCTGGCCCCGAGGCCGTGCACCGGGTCGGCCAGCGTGCGCAGGGCGACGTTGAGGATCGTGTTGTCGAGGACGACGACGAGGAGGCTGATCACCAGCACCCCCAGGATCGCCCACCTCCTCGGGTGTCCTGTGTTGTCGTGCAGCTCCATGCCCGGTTCTCCCCCCGGTTGCACCCGCTCAGCAATACGATACGGGCCAGACTCGTAACGGCGACCAGAGTACGACCGCCATTAACGATACGGAACTGTTTCGTATCGCAAGTGGTCCGCGTCACGTCTCCGCGTGCCGCCACTCCGCCGGCTCCGGCTCGGCCAGGCAGACGTCGACGGCTGCCGGCAGCGCGCCCAGGTGGCCTGCGGGCGCGGCGAGGGGTTCGATCCAGCCCGGTCCGGCGCCGTACACCCGCAGGTGGGAAAAATCCCGGGCGAAGCGCACCAGACGGTACGCGCGGCCGGTCACCGGCGTCTGCGACCACAGCACGACGGTGTACGGACGCGCCCGGCGCACGGCGCTCGTCAGCGCGGGCCACGGCAGCGCGGACCCCAGGTGCAGGCAGCCGCGCCCCCGCTCCCGCAGGGCTGCGGCAAGGGCGTGCAGGCCGAGCGAGTGCGCCTCCCGGTCGGCGCCGGCGAGCAGCACCCCACCGGTCGGCAGGGACCGCCCGGGTTGCCGGCGGTGGACGTCCAGCCCCACCCGGACGCCCTCGGACAGGGCGTGTTCCACGGCGATCTCGGCGGCGTCGCGCCCCGGCAGGCGCGCCAGCAGTGGCTGGCAGACCTGCTCCCAGAGCGCCGGCACGCCCCACTCGGCGGCCAGCTCCAGCATCAGCGAGGCGACACGGTTACCGTCCAGGTCCTCGGCCGCCAGCGAGACCCGCTTGAGCGCGGTCTGCACGGCGTCGGCCGGCATCGGATCGGTCAGCACAGGCGTACCCCCGGATAGGTGTTCTCTACCCGGGGTTCGCCGCGAGTGGGCGCGGCGGATGCGCCCGGCGCGGAATTTACCGGCGCGGCCCGACTTGACCCGACCTCCTAGATTGATGATCCACACAGCCCAGCGGAAGGCCCTCCATCCCATGCCTGTCGGCTTCACCATGGCGATCGTCTTCGCCGTCGCCCTGGCCGTCTGCGCCGTCCTGGCACTCGTCGCCCCCGCGCGGTCACTCAAGCGGGTGGCCGCCCTCGCCGCACTCGGCTTCGTCGCCCTCACCCTGCTGGTCGGCCTCGCCTCCAGCGCCCACTCGGTGCCCATCCGCTCGGTCGGCATCGTGACCAGCTTCGGCAAGCCCACCGGCGAGGTGACCGGCTCCGGCCTGAAGTGGGTGGCCCCCTGGCAGAAGGTCGGCGAGTGGGACGCGGGCCGACAGAAGTACGACCACATCGGCGGCGACAACTGCGTCCGGGTACGCACGGGGACACTCGCCGACGCCTGCGTCGAGGTGCTCATCGAGTGGCAGGTCAAGCCGGAGAACGCGCCCAAGCAGTTCATGGACTACAAGGGCGACTTCGACAGCTTCCGGGGACAGCGGGTGGGCGTGCAGCTCGACAGCGCGGTCAACGACGCGTTCGCCGCGTACAACCCGTTGGAGAAGATCGACGCGCGGACCGGTGACCTGAACGTGGACCTCAAGCCGTTCGCGGCGAACATCAAGACCAGCGGCGAGAACCGCCTCGCCACCGACGTCGACATCCTGTCGGTGACCATCACGCGGGTCAACCACGACGACAAGACCGAGGGCAACATCAAGGCGTTCCAGGACAAGCTGGCGCAGACCCGCAACCTGGAGCAGGACCGCAAGAACGCCGAGATCTCCAAGCAGATCACCGAGACCAACGCGAAGGTCGACAAGGTGACCCGCTGCCTGGAGATCGCCGAGAAGAACGGCGCCAACCCGGGCCTGTGCATCAACCCCGGCATCGTCACCGGTAAGTGACGCGGCCGCCGGGCCGGCCAGGCGAATGTGCCCAGGAGCGGTATACCTCAGAGGAATATTCCTCTGCGGTATACCGCTCAGCACCGCAACCGCCCCCGGCCGCGGTGACCGGACCTGCTCGGCTAGGCGTAGTGGAACAGCGGCGGGAAGACGAGGACCACGATCCAGGCCCAGACGGCGTACACCGGCAGGTAACCGGTCTGCCAGCGTTCGAGCGCCGCGAACGGTGTCCGCCGACGGACGAAGCTCAGCAGGAGCCAGGCCGACCACGCGAGGTTGACCAGCAGGACCACGTTCTCACCGAGCGCCGCCGCCCGGTTGGGCGTGCCGCCGTAGTCGTCGGTGATGCGTCCGGTGATCTCGAAGAGCACCAGTACGTCGATGGCCAGCGCGCTGACCACGAGCGCGAGTTGGAGCTTGTCGAACGCGCCGGGCGGGGCAAGCGGATCGCGAGCCGAGAGCGAGTAGAGCAGCAGCCCCAACACCACGACCAGCAGCAGGTCGAACAGGATCAGCGCCTCGCGCTCGACGTCGATGCCGTGACTGGTCCACACGACGGCGACGAGGAAGGCGAGGAGCGCGGCCGTGAACAGCGGGGTGAACAGCCGCGTGAGGACCGGCGCGATGTTCTCGACGACACTCTGCTTGGCCTCGACGAGCCACCCGGCCACCACGACCGCGGCCGCCGCGCCGCAGGGCAGGAGCCACTGCGAGACGAACGCCTCCGGGAGGATCCCGATGGCCCGGAAGGTGGCGAACAGGAACGCGGCGAGCACTCCGCCGCCAAGGGCCATCAGCACGAAGTAGATGAACCACTCGCCGGTGAAGCGGATGAAGTCCATGCGTCGACGTGTGGAACGCCAGTCGTCCGCGACGTAGGCCAGACCCACCACGAGCCACAGCGCGATCGGCAGGTGGACGCTGGTGACGACAATGGACTGCGAGTCGCCCGCCAGGGGGTAGACGTTGGCCGCCACCGCGCCGAGGGCGAACAACGCCACCAGCACCGCGATCACCACCGGCCGCGCTCGCCGACGCCAGGCGAGGAACGCCGCCAGCCAGGGCAGCGCGAACAGGGTGACGTTACGCGTGTAGAACGATCCGTCGTCGTCGAAGGTCAGCCCGAACAGCGCGGGCACCTTGACCGAGGCCACCGCGCCGACCGCCGCGCTGAACATGATCCAGAGGTCCCGGCGGGAGCGCGCACCGGCGGCCGGGTCGCCGGAGTCACCGGTCAGCACGAGCTGCTTCCACAGCCGTTCCGAATGTTCCCGGGCGAACTCCCGAGACAGTTCGTCGAGGCTGCCCATCCGCTTGACCGCGACCAGGAACGCCTCGTCGGAGCTGAGACCCGCCGCGACGAGCGCGTCGACCGAGCCGCGCAGGTGATCTTCGAGCTCGTCGACGTCGGCCGGGCTCAGCGTCCCGCGCCGCAGCACGTACTGACGCCACTGCGCGACCTGCGCCTCCAACTCCCGCGGACCGTCGTACGCCGTCACGCGAGACCCTCCAGCGGACGCGCGGGCAGGGGCATCCGGTCGTGCCAGACCTCCTTGAGCGCGCCCACGACCGTGTCCCACTGTCGGCGCTGCTCGGCCAACTCGGCCCGGCCCCGGTCGGTGATGCGGTAGTACTTGCGCCTGCGCTCGCTGGCGACCGCCTGCCAGCTCGACTCCACGAAGGCGAGACGCTCGAGCCGGTGCAGCAGCGGATAGAGCAGCCCCTCGGTCCAGTCCAGCTCACCTCCGGACAACTCGTTTATCCGCCGCAGGATGGCGTACCCGTAGCTCTCACCCTCGGTCAGGATGCCGAGCACCATCGGCGTCGCCGACGCCGCGACCAGGTCCTTGGCGACCTTCACGGAACCTCCCGCTCTTACCTAGAAGTACGATGCATAGTAGTGCTAGGCATTCCACCGCTGCAACGACTCCGGCGCGAAAACCAGTGGGGACTCGGCGGTCGATCCCGCGAGAATGGCCGACGTGCCGGAGATCGAGGTCGTCGTCGCCCACCAGGAGCGGGCGACCGTGCGCGTCGGCGACATGTTCCTCAAGATCGACGCCGATCCGGATCACGTGGACGTCGAGGTGGCGGCGATGGCGCTGGCACCCGTGCCGACCCCGGAGGTCCTGTGGCGCAACCCGCCCGTGCTCGCGCTCGCCGCCCTACGCGGGCGGGCGCTCGGCCGCCTCGGTGAACCGTCGACCGCGCCGGCGACGGCGTGGGCCGCGGCGGGCGCCGCCGTACGGACGCTGCACGACGCGCCGCTGCCGCCCTGGCCCGGTCGCAGCCTCGACGAACTGGCCACGCGGCTCGACCGTGAGTGCGCATGGCTCGTCGCGAACGGCGCTCTCCCCACCGACCTGGTCACCCGCAACCGTCACATCGCCGAGACGGCGCTCCGACCGTGGACACCGGTGTTCACCCACGGCGACCTCCAGGCGGACCACGTGTTCGTCGACGGTGACGAGATCACCGGCGTGCTCGACTGGTCCGAGGCGAGCCGGGGCGACGCCCTGTTCGACCTCGCCATTCTGACTCTCGGGCACGAGGAGCACCTCGGCGACGTCGTCGCCGGCTACGGGGACGACGTGGACCTCGACGTGATCCGGGCGTGGTGGTCGTGGCGCAGCCTGGTGGTGATCCGTTGGCTGACCGAGCACGGCTTCGACCCGTCGGCGCCCGGCTGCGAGGTCGACGTGCTGCGGGCGCGGATGTGACAAGCGTCAGGGGATGAGTCGGTCGAGCAGCTCGAACCGCTCGTACGGCTGGTCGTAGTCGCCGAAGTGGCCGTCGTCCCGCACGATCTGGGTGCCGCCGAGCCGCTCGAACATCGCCCGTCCCTGCCGGTCGTCGCAGCCGTACGGGTCCTCACGCGAGTTGACGAAGTAGATGTCCCGCACGTGCGACCGGATCGCTTCCCAGTCGTAGCGCTCCTGCAGAACCGGTTCCTCGCTGGTGTTGGGCCGGGTGCAGTAGCCGGCGACCAGGACCGCCTGGGCCACGGTCACCTCGACATGCTCCAGCAGCGCCAGGAGCAGTGCCGCGCCGCCGGAGTGGCCCACCAGAACGGTGTTCTCGTCGACGTGGCGCCCGGCCAGCACCGTCGGCAGGAACGTCGCGATCGGCTCGACGTTGATGCCCGGGAGATGCGGCACCTCGACCCCGTAACCCCGGGCCTCCAGCCGCCCCGCCAACCAGCGGTACCAGGCGACGTCCGGGCTACCACCGGTCCCGTGGAAGATGATCGCGCTGCGCCCCACAGTTCTCCTCCTCAGGGTCGACATCGTGATCACACCACGAGTCAGTCCAGCGTGACGACCCAGCGGGCGCCCTCTCCCCGCGCCAAGCGGTCGAACGCGACCGGCGCCTCGTCCAGCGACATCGTGCCGCTGACCAGCACACCCAGGTCCAGCGTGCCGTCGGCCAGCTCGCCGGCCAGCACCGGCACCTCCCGGTCCGGGTCGGACGAGCCGTACACCGAGGAGCGCAGCGTACGGGCGGAGTGGAAGATGTCGAGCGCGCCGAGGCTGACCATGTCGTCCTTGGCGCCCATGCCGACCACGGTGACCCCGCCCCCACGACGGGTGAGTCGCCAGGCCGCCCGGATGGTGGCGGCCCGACCGACGCACTCGAAGGCGTGGTCGACGCCACGGCTCTCGGTGCGCGCCCGTACCTCCTTGGAGAGCCGGTCGTCGGAGAGCAGGAAGTCGGTCGCCCCGGCCGCGAGGGCCAGGTCCCGTTTCGCCTCGGCGACGTCGATGGCCAGGATCGTCGTGGCACCGGCCCGGCGGGCCGCGGCCAGCACGGCCAGGCCGACCCCGCCGAGCCCGACGACAGCTACCGACTCACCGGGCGCGACCCGGGCGGTGGTCCGGACCGCGCCGAGGCCGGTGAGCACCGCGCAGCCGAGCAGCGCGGCCTGCTCGGGCGGCAACCCGGCGGGGATCGGGACGACAGCGCTCTCCGGCACCACCACCGCCTCGGCGAGCGCGCCGAGACCGAGCGTCAGGTGCAGCGGGACCCCGTCCTCAGTCTCGCCACGCGGCACGGTCGGGGCCGTCGTGTCGGCGCAGAGCCACGGCTCGCCGCGTTGACACCACCAGCAGGCCCGGCAGGCCGGCGCCCAGTTCAGCACCACCGGTGTGCCGATCGCGAGCCGGCTGCCCGGCCCGACCTCGGCCACCACCCCGGTCGCCTCGTGCCCGAGGACCAGCGGAAACCTCGCGGCGATGGTGCCGTTGACCATGGACAGGTCGGAGTGGCAGACACCGGCCGCCCGGATCGTCACCCGCACCTCGCCGGGGCCGGGGGCGGGCAGACGTACCCGCTCGACCCGAAGCTCGGCGCCGGGCCCGCGCGCGACCAGCGCGCGAACGACGACCGGCGCGGACGCCGACTCGACACCTCCCGGCGCGGCCGGGGACAGCTCGGGACCGGTCATCGCTGGATCGCCTTCAGCTCGCAGAACTCGGCGAGCCCGTGCGTGCCCAACTCCCGGCCGAGGCCGGACTGCTTGTAGCCGCCGAAGGGGGCGAGCGGGTTGAACGGCGCGCCGTTGATGTCGACGGCCCCGGTTCGCAGGCGTCGCGCCACCGCGAGCGCCGCCTCGGTGTCGGCGGACCAGACCGCGCCGGCCAGCCCGTAGCGCGAGTTGTTGGCGATGGCCACGGCCTCGTCGGTGTCGTCGAAGGGGATGACGGCGAGGACGGGACCGAAGACCTCCTCCTGGGCGAGCGCGCTGTCCGGGTGCACGTCGGCGAAGACGGTCGGGGCGACGAAGTGACCGCGCGCCGGGACCGGGGCGTCCGGGCCACCGACGACCAGCCGCGCGCCGTCGGCGAGCGCCCGGTCGACGTGACCGCGTACCCGCTTGGCCTGGGCGGCGGAGACCAGCGGGCCGAGCCGGGTGGTCGGGTCGAACGGGTCGCCGAGCCGGTAGCCGGCCACCGCTTTCGCGATCAGGTCGAGCGCCTCGTCGTACCGGTCGCGGTGCACCAGCATCCTGGTCCACGCCGTGCAGGTCTGACCGGAGTTGAGCAGGGCGTTGCCCACGCCCACCTTGACCGCGGCGGCCAGGTCGGCGTCACCGAGGATCACGTTGGCGGACTTGCCGCCCAGCTCCAGCGCGACGCGGGCGATCCGGTCGGCGGCGCTGCGCATGATCCGGGTGCCGGTGGCGGTGCTGCCGGTGAACGAGACGAGGTCGACGTCGGGGTGTCCGGCCAGGGCCTCACCGACGACCGCGCCGGTGCCGGGCACCAGGTTGAGCACACCCGGCGGCAGGCCGGCCTCGCTGACCGCGTCGAAGAGCAGGTACGCGGTCAGCGGGGTCAGCTCGCTGGGCTTGAGCACGACCGTGCATCCGGCGGCGAGCGCGGGCGCCACCTTCGCCATCACCTGGTGCAGGGGGTAGTTCCAGGGGGTGATCGCGCCCACCACGCCGATCGGCTCGCGGACGACGAGGGAGTTGCCGATGGTCTCCTCGACCGGTGGGCGGGCGGCGAGCGCCACGTGGTCGCGCAGCACGGTCAGCGGGAGTCCGACCTGCACGCGGGTGGCGAGCTTGAGCGGCGAGCCCTGCTCCACGGCGATGGCGTGGGCGAGGTCGTCGGCGCGGGCGGCGAGGGCCGTGTACAGCCGGTCGAGGTGAGCGGAGCGTTCGGCGGGCGCGGTGGCCGCCCAGCCCGCGAAGGCGGCGCGGGCGGCGGCGACGGCGGCGTCCACGTCGGCCGCCGTACCGGCGGGCACCTGCCCGACGATGTCGCCGGTGCTCGGGCTCTCCACCTCGATCACGTCGGTGCCGGCGGGAGGCGTCCAGTCGCCGCCGATGTGCACGTGGCGCCGGAGGCGCAGGAGGTCGGGCAGCGGTGACGGCGGGGCGGCGAGGTCCATGGCGTCCCTTCGAGGGTGGGCGACGGGCGATGGCGACCGGGATCGGTGGTGGGATGTGCGGCGGGCGGTGGCGGCTAAACTAGCGCTGGGAGTTTGGACGCTACCCGCTGGGCTGGCCAGACTCCACAGTGCCGAGGGGGCCGACGGTGCGGTCGTACTCGGCGACCAGGCCGTGCAGCAGCGCGTCCAGGCCGAGAGCGAAGGCACCCTCGTCCACGCTCTGCTGGTGCTCGGCGAGCCGGTGCGCCTGGCGCAGGTGCGGATAGTGCGCGGCGTACAGCTCGGGGTCCTCGACGAACCCGCGGGCGAACGAGCCGAGCGCCGACCCGGCCACGAAGTAGCGCAGCGCCGCGCCGATGTGGGTGGCCCGGGCCGGCGGCCAGCCGGCGCGGACGAGGCCACCGTAGACCGCGTCCGCCATGGCGAGGGCGGCCGGTCGTCGACCCGGGCCCTGCGCCAGGTACGGCACGATGTTCGGGTGCGCGGTGAGCGCCCGCCGGTACGACCACGCCCAGTCACGCGAAGCGGCGACCCAGTCCCGGCTGACGAATCCGCTGGTGTCGACGGTGCCGGTGACCCCGTCGGCGACCGCGTCGAGGATCTCGTCCTTGGTGGCGAAGTGGTTGTAGAGCGAGGGCCCCTGCACTCCGAGCGCGGCGGCGAGCCGGCGGGTGGAGAAGGCGGGCAGGCCCTCGGCGTCGATCAGCGCGGTGGCTGTCTCGACGATCAGCTGCCGGGTGAGCCGGGGCTGGCGGGGTCGGGGCACTGCGCTCCTCGTCGGTCTGGGCGATGGGGTCTGGACGCATCAAAACTTACACCGCTAGTTTAATGGTGACCGGCCACGCCGACGCCAGGAGGACGATCGTGGACTTTTCGCTCACCGACGAGGAGCGGGCGGTGCGGGACACCGCCCGGTCGTTCATCCAACGCGAGGTGATGCCGCTGGAAACGGAGGTTCTCCGCCGGGAGCGGGCGCACCAGCCGAGCCTGGACCACTCCGAGGTACGCGAGCTGCAACTCAAGGCGCGCAAGTTCGGCTTCTGGGGCCTCGCGACCCCCGAGGAGTACGGCGGGATGAACCTGCCGGCCGTCCTCCAGTCACTGATCTGGACGGAGCTGGGCCACACGTTCGTGCCGTTCCGCTTCGGCGGCGAGGCCGACAACATCCTGTTCCACGCGACCGAGGAGCAGAAGCGGGAGTTCCTCATCCCGACGATCGAGGGCGAGCGCCGTTCCTGCTTCGCGATCACCGAGCCGGGGGCCGGCTCGGACGCCGCCAACATCCGGCTCTCCGCCCGCCGCGACGGCGACGACTGGATCCTCGACGGCGAGAAGACCTTCATCACCGGCGGTCACGACGCCGACTTCGCCATCGTCGTCGCGGTGACCGACCGGGAGAAGGGCGCCCGCAACGGCGGCGCGACCGCGTTCCTGGTGGACCGGGCGATGGGCTGGCGCTCCGAGTTCATCCAGACCATGGGCGAGGGCGGGCCGGCGTCACTGATCTTCGACGGCGTACGCGTGCCGCACCGCAACATCCTCGGCGAGATCGGGCAGGGCTTCACCCTCGGCATGGAGTGGATCGGCAAGGGCCGGTACACCATCCCGTCGCACGCCATCGGCATCGCCGAGCGGGTGTTGCAGATGGCCATCGAGTACGCCAACACCCGGGAGACGTTCGGCGCGAAGATCGGCACCAACCAGGCCATCCAGTGGATGATCGCCGACTCGGAGACCGAGTTGGAGGCGGCCCGCTGGCTGGTGCTGCGCTCGGCGTGGACCGTCGATCAGGGCCTCGACCCCCGGCACGCGTCGTCGATGGGCAAGCTCTACGGCGCCGGAATGGTCAACCGGGTCGTCGACCGGGTGCTCCAGATCCACGGCGGCATGGGCTACACCCGGGAGCTGCCCATCGAGCGCTGGTACCGGCAGGTCCGGCTCTACCGCATCTTCGAGGGCACCGACGAGATGCAGCGGCTGATCATCTCCCGTGACCTGCTGCGCGGGTACACGAAGATCGGCGGTCACCTGGCCTGAGCCGCGTCACCCCGCCAGCGCCTCCAGGGCGGCGTCCACGTCCGCCTCGGTCGAGTAGAGGTGGAACGAGGCGCGGACCCGGCCGGCCCGGACCGCCGCGCGGATGCCGGCCGCCGCGAGGCGCTGCTGGGCGTCCGGCACGTCGACGGCGACGATGGCGCTGTCCCCCGGCTGCCGGCCCAGGCCGGTCAGGAACCGGTTGGCCAGCGCCACGTCGTGCGTCTGGATCGCCGGCACGCCGATCTCGGCGACCAGTTCCATGGCGGGGGCGGCGCCCACCCAGCTGAACCAGGCCGGTGAGATGTCGAACCGGCGGGCGTCGTCGGCCAGCCGTAGCGGCGGCCCGTAGTAGGAGGCGTGCGGGTCGCCGCCCGCGTACCAGCCGGCCGCGTCGGGGCGCAGGCGCTCGCGCAGCGCGGGGGCGAGATAGGCGTACGCGGTGCCGCGCGGGTTCATCAGCCACTTGTAGCCGCCCACGGCCACCACGTCGGCCCGGCTGCCGTCGAACGGCAGCCACCCGCACGCCTGGGTCGCGTCCACCACCACCAGCGCGCCGTGCGCCTGGGCCGCGGCCACGATCTCGTCGTACGCGGCGACGGCGCCGTCGGACGACTGCACCAGGCTGAACGCGACCACGTCCGTGTCGGCGTCGACCGCGTCGGCCAGCCGGTCCGCCGGCACCGTGCGGACCGTCACGCCCCGCTCCTGCTGCACCAGCCAGGGGAACAGGTTCGAGGTGAACTCGATCTCCGGAACGACAACGGTGGCGCCGGCCGGCAGGGACGCCGCCACCGGCGCGAGCATCTGGGAGACCGTCGCCCCGACGGCCACGTCGGCGTCGGGCACCCCGATCAGGCCGGCGAACGCCGTCCGGGCCCGCTGCACCGACTCTCCCCAGCCCTCCCAGGACGTGCTGCCGACCCGCCACTGGGCGAGGGAGTCCTGCAACGCCGTCCAGGCCGGCTCGGGCGGCAGCCCGTAGGAGGCGGTGTTCAACCAGCCGGGCTCCGGCTTCCACAACTGCTGCGCCTGCGCGATCTCCATGGCACCGACGCTAGGCGGGTTACCGCAGGTGAGCGACGGCCAATCGGCGATCGGCGGCCTGTCGGTGGGTCTGCCCGGCCGTGGCCGGAGACGGCGCGGCGCGGAGGCGGTGGCGCCGGCAGACGTGGCCGTGGATACCGATTGTGCACAAGGGACTACGCTTTTCGACATGGACGACGGTGCGATTGTCGAGGCCCGGCACCGCATAGCTGCCGCCACCGACGGGCATGTCAAGCTCGGCGGTCTCGGCCTCACCAGTGGCGACCTGGCCGAGCTGCTCCGCGACAGTCCGGCTCTCGCTCACGTGACAGTCCTCGATCTGTCCGACAACACCCTGGACACCCTGCCGGACGCCGTCGCCGCCTGGACCTCCCTCAGATCCCTCGACCTGAGTGACAACAGGCTCAGCGGGTTACCGGACGCCGTGGCCGCCTGGACCTCCCTCACCGCGCTGGGCCTGGACCGCAACCGGCTCACCGCCCTGCCCGAGGCCGTCGCCGGCTGGACCTCCCTCGTCGTGCTGCGGCTGGCCGGCAACCGGCTCACGGCCCTGCCCGACGCCGTGGCGCACTGGACCTCCCTCACCGCGCTGGGCCTGGACGGCAACCACCTCACCACCCTGCCCGCCGCGTCCGCCTCCTGGACCTCCCTCACCGCGCTGCGGCTGGCCGACAACCAGCTCACCGCCCTGCCCGACGCCGTCGCGCACTGGACCTCCCTCACCGTGCTGCACCTGGACGGCAATCGGCTCACCACCCTGCCCGACGCCGTCGCCACCTGGACCTCGCTCACCCACCTGACCCTCGAAGGCAACCAGCTCACGGCCCTGCCGGACGCCGTCGCGCACTGGACCTCCCTTGTCGAGCTGTACCTGGACGGCAACCGGCTCACGGCTCTGCCGGACGCGATCGGCGGGCTCGCCAAGCTGCAGACCCTCGTCGTGAGCGGTAATCCGCTCGCGCCCGAGGTGCTGGCCGCCGAGATGGAGGGCACGGAAGCGCTGCTGGCGTTCCTGCGGGACGTCGGCACCGACGGGATCTCGATCTCCGAGGCCAAGCTCCTGTTCGTGGGTGCCGGCGAGGCCGGGAAGAGTTCCCTGCTCGGCGCGTTGCGAGGCGAACCCTGGCGAGATCGCCACCAGACGCAGGGCATGGACATCAAACCGCTGGTGGTCAGCCACGCCGGCCGCGAGATCACCCTGAACGGGTGGGATTTCGGCGGCCAACAGGCGTACCAGCCGGCCCACCAGGTGTTCTTCAGCGCCGCAGCGGTCTACGTCGTCGTCTGGAAACCACGTCCGGGTGTCGTGGCCGGCATGGTGGAATCCTGGATCGCCATGATCGCGCACCGGGCACCGGACGCCCGGGTCCTCGTGGTCGCGTCCCACGGCGGCCCGTCCTCGCGGGCGGACTCCATCGACGGACAACACCTGCGGCAGCGCTTCGGCGATCTGATCGTCGGTTTCCACGAGGTCGACAGTGCCGTCCCGGACGACCGGCTGGAGGCGCTACGGGAGGCGATCGCCGTGGCCGCTGGCACGCTCCCGCACGTGCACCGTAACTACCCGGCGAGCTGGCAGCGGACGATCGAGGCGGTCAGCGCCGGTGGCCAGCAGGTGATCGACTACCACGGCTACGAGGCGGCGGCCGCCGCGCAGGGACTGAACGCCTTCCAGGCCCGCACACTGGCCAGCAATGCCCACCACCTGGGTAAGTGGATCTACTACGCGGACGACGACGCACTGGCCGCGTTCGTGATCCTCCAACCGGACTGGCTCAACGTCGCGATCGCCGCCGTCCTCGACAGCCGGGACGCCGTCGACGCCCTCGGTCTCGTCGAACACCGCACGCTCGGGAGGCTGTGGAGCGCCGCGCAGGCGCCCGACGGCACGGTCTACACGAGGGAACAGCAGCGACTGTTCCTGGCGCTCATGGGGCGCTTCGAGCTGACGTACCAGGTCTCCCTCGACGCCTCTCCCCAGCCGGTGAGCCTCATCGCGCAACTCGTTCCCGTCGCACAGCCGGACCTGCGCAGGGCGTGGGTCGACTTCCGCCCCGGCGACCGCGAGTACCTGGAGGTGTGCCGCATCTCGGAGGGGCCGGCGGGCCGCGTGGTCATTCCCGACTCCCTGATGTACCGCCTCATCGTCCGCCTGCATCACCAGCGCTACACGGAGCCCGACTCCCTGCAGGGCCTGCACTGGCAGCAGGGCATGGTCCTGCAGAGCCGGTACGGTGCCCGCGCACTTCTCACGGTGCGTACCGATGTCGGTGTCCAGGTCCAGGTGCGCGGCCCGGACGCCGTCACCTACCTGCGACAGGTCACCGACGAGATCCGCTACTGCATCGAGCGGTTCTGGCCCGGCCTGACCACCGTCGCCCTCGTCGGCTGCCGTGACGACTGCGGTCTGGCCGCGCCGGGCGCGGGCCTGTTCGACGTCGACAAGCTCATCAAGTTGCGCGACGCGCACGGCCAGACCGTCGCGCAGTGCCCCATCTCCGGGTGCGACGCCTTTCCCGCCATCGACTCGCTGTTGGGCGGTTCGCGCGCCAGCGACGACGCGCTGGCCCTCCTACAGGACGGCGTGGCGCTGGTGGACAGCCATGTCCGCGTGCTCAGTAAGCGGCTCACCGACCTCAGCGACACCGTCAAGGCCAACCTCGCGAGCGTGAACGCACAGCTGACCGCGTTGATGTGGCAACTCAACGACGAGGCCGCGGACGGCCCCCGGCTGTTCACCCTCACTCCCGTCGGGGCGTCCCTGCGCAATCCGCAGTGGACGTCCATCCGGATGCGGCTGACGTTGTACTGCGAACACTCGCTCCAGCCCGTCCACGTCCTCGAGCCCGGTCGGCGCGACGCCGGCGTCTACACCATCGACGTCTCACGCGAGTGGTGGGTCCGGGCCGTGCCGCTGCTGAGGGCCACCACCATGCTCCTCAAGCCTCTGCTCGGCGTGGGTATGGCCGAACTCAAACTCGAGTTCAACGACGATCAGTGGAAAGCCGTCGAGGAGCAGGTCGCGATGGCGAACGAGACGTTGAACGCCGCTGCGGAGGCCGCGAACCAGCTCACCGCCGGCGACCACAGCGCCGGTCTGGCGGAGCGGATCCCGGGCGCACCGACGTCACCGATCATCGCCGAGGGCGCCACCCTCCGGACGCTGCACGTCGCGTTGCGCGCCCAGGACGTCACCATCGCCGACCTCCGCAAGGTCGTCCGCCCCGACGGCCGCATCCTTTGGGTTCACCGTCAGTTCGAGCACCTCTACCACAGCGGCCTACCTGTCATCCCCTGACCGGACCGACGCACGGTCCGCGGCGTGGGTGCGCCAGACGCGTGGCACCACTACTGCGAACTCCACGTCCGGGACATCGGTGACGATGCCAGGGAGATCAATCGGCGGGTCGTGGTCGCCCGCAGGAGTTTCGTGCGACGGCCGTCGTGGCGACGAGCTGACCGCGAGGGCCAGCCTGGTCGTCGTACCGGATGCTCCAGATCCACGACGGCAGGCGATTCGTGGCACTCGGAGTGGCCTCCGGAGAGGGTTGTCGCGTTGAGGGGCCGCGGCCACGCACGCGCCGCAGCCCCTCAGGGTCATACTGCCCGGCCAGGACGCGAGGTTCGGCGGATGGTCAGGGGATCACCGGTGACGGCGGCAACGTGCCCAGCCGGCGGCGGTTCGGTGAGAGCGGAGACAGCTTGGCGGCCACCCGGATAGCGGTGACGAGGGCGCTCTCCTGGCTGTCCACGTCGAGAACGTGACTGCCAGCGAACCAGAGCCCATCGCAGCCGTTTCTGCTGTGCAGCACGGACTGCGCCCGGATGAAGTCCGGCGTGATCACGGGGTGGCGGAAGGTCGTCTCCGCCAGCAGTTGCTCCGGCTCCTGCCGGCGGTTCAGGGCCCAACTCTTGTAGAGGGTGACGTCGCCGCGCAGTTGCTGGAAGGCGATCGACGCCTCTGCGTGGTCGCCGTCTCGCAGGATGTTGAACGACGACCAGTCCGTGGACGCAGCCGGCATGTAAACGGGGTCCCGATGCACGACGATCCGCGCCGGCATGTACCCGAAGCGACGGTAGGCTCGAACGAGCGGATCGGCACCGGGTAGTTGAGCGACCAGCGTCGTCGCCGGCTCCGGTGGTAGCGCCAGCACCACGTGCTCCGCGACGTGCACTCGACCTGCGGCATCGACGACCCGGTACAGCGCACCGTTCCGAGAAAGCCCAGTGGCAGCCGAGTTGGTCAGCGCGGTCACGGTGGTGAACTCACCGGCGAGAGCCGCGATGACAGCTTGCAGACCGTCCCTTGCGTTGACGTACTCCGTCCGTTGCTCGGCACCGTCGCCGACAAGCGGCCGAACTCCGAGCGCCAACGCGGCGCGCGCCGAGAAAGCCTTGGCCTGGGGGATCGAAGCGCCATTCACGGACGCCACAAACGGATAGACAAGGCTCTGTTTCAGAGTTTCATCGATGGCCAATGCCTCGACGAACTCGCCGACGGTGGTATCCCAGTCTTGGCGAGTCTCCAGGTCCTTTGCCCCGGCCATGACCGCGCCAATAGCCTGCAGCCCGGGCAGGTAGGGCAGCACGTCGGTGATCGGACGCCCGGCCGAGGGTGAGACCATCACCGGGGTGGGCACCCCATACTGCGCGACGGTGTTGTACAAGGCGTTCGGTACGGTCGGCAACTGCAGAACCGACGTCACGAGTTTGTGATAGATCGGGTGTGAGGCTGACCCGAAGAACTGCGCACCGAGATCGACGGCCACCTGACGGCCATCGACGTCGAGCTGGACGGTGGCGTTGTGACCGCCCAGCGTGGACGCCGCCTCCAGCAGCGTCACATTGCAATACCCATCCATCAGCCAAGCAGCGGCGACCCCGGCGATCCCACCGCCGATCACCACGACCCGCGTCCCGGCACGACCGGGCAAGGCTGCTTCGGCGGCCCCCGGCCGACCAGCGGCGCCCAGCAGCGCCGCCGCCGCACCGGCACCCGCCGACGCAAGAACACCCCGCCTTGAAAGCTGCGGTGAACTGCGGTAGTTGGTCATCTACCGATCCTCCCCTTCCGGAAAGACTAGGTATCAACAGTCGAGCACAGTGGGATGCCAAGTGCGGCTCGCAGCAAGGCAGGGAAATTATTCGATTCGGGAAAGCCGCCTGTCAACAGTTTCCCTCGATCGCGGCCGAGAACGGGCCCCCAGCTGGGAATAAACCAAAAATAAAGTTGTCGCTCTATAATGGACCGCATTTCGATGCACGCTGGTCAACTGAAACCTCCGTCACCGACAGCGGGGCAGAACCGATCCGTCGCCGACGGCGTGGGCGCTCAACTGGTCCGCCATTTCTGGTTGGCTTTGCCATTGCACTGCCAGATCTGCAGCCGGGCACCGTTGTCCATGTTCGCGTCGAGCACGTCAACGCACTTGGCCGTTTGGATGTTGACCAGGTCGTGGGCCTTGTTCAGGTTGAACCTCTGCGAACTGGCGCCAGAGCAGTCAGCCAGTTGAACGGCGGCGCCCTCCGCGGTGGAGCCACCGGCGACGTCCAGGCACTTGCCCATCGAGCGGACCGTACCGTCACCGGGAAAAGTCCACAGCTGCTTCGCCGTCCGGCTACAGTCCCCGATCTGCAGTCGGACACCAGCCGTGGCGTTGCCGCCCGGAATCTCGATGCAACGACTGCTCGCGAACCCGAGGATCTGCTTCCCTGGGTCAGTGGCGCCCTGCGACGGGGCCGCCGACTGCTGGGCCGGATCTCTTGCGACCGCCGCGCCGGGGCCGCTTTCCGGCGCGGACTTCCCGGACGCGGCCGAGGACGGCCCCACGGCGGGTCCAGACCGGGGGACGCCCACCACCGGCAAGCCTCCAAAGCCATCCGTGATGAGCGCATAGAGGTCCGTGCTCGCGGACCATTCGGCGGCCGGGGTGGTCCAGCGGATCGAATAGCCGTGCCCGTTCTGGGCGACGAACGCCCGACTCACCGCCCGCATCGGCGTGCCGTCCTCGTCGGTGTACGTCCACTCCCATTCTGCGGCCCGCACCTGAAGACGTAGCGCAGTGAGCCGCACCTGCCGGTAGTCGGCGTACCGCTCGCGTTCGGCCGCTTCCCTCGTCCGCAGGTCGCCAGGAAGGTCCCCGGGGATGGGCCGGAGTTCGTCGACGACGAGCAGCCGCCTGCCGTCCGGCTCACGGAACTCGACCCGCCCACCGTCACGCTGTGCCTGCCAGCCGTCCGGCAACGGCAGGATAAAGCGGGGATCATCGTGGTAGTAGTGCCAACCCGCAGGCGGCAGCGCCCTGATCTCCGACAAGCCGCTCGCCGACGGGTTCGCGGTCGGTGCCGCAGCCGACTTGTCGCTCACGTCGCCGCGCAGCCCACCGTTGAGCACCGTCGCGGTCACCAGCACCACCAGCAGTAGGCCGGCGGCCAGTGCGCCGCTCAGCCGGGCCCGACGCATGCGCCCTCCCGTCGATAAGGGCACGTCGGTAGCACCTCCCGGCGCGGGCGGGCTGACTTCGGCGGTGACCAGCCCGGGCACGATCTCCGGCCGGAGCGCCCTACGGATGTCGTCCGCCCCGGCGATCGAACCGTCGCCGTCGCCATTCCCCGCAGCGACCGGGTCGTCGACGTTGCTGCCCTCCGGAGCGTCCTGCTCGCTCAGGTTGACGGCCTGGCGGAGCAGCCGCTCAGCCTCCTCGCCACTGATCCGCTGGTTCGGCTCCCGGCGCAGTAGCCCTTCAAGCAGTGGGGTCAGCTGACCGGCCCGCTGGGCTTGCGGCGGCGGCTCGGTCACGAGCGCCGCCAGTGTGGCGATCGATGACGACCGCTGGTAGGGGGTGCGACCCTCGACCGCCGCATAGAGGGTGGCACCGAGCGACCAGAGGTCCGCGGCTGGGCCCACCGTACCGTCGGTGGCTCGCTCCGGGGCGAGGAACGCCGGCGAGCCGAGCACCATCCCGGTCTGGGTCATCCGTGGGTCGCCGGGGAGCGTTGCCAGGCCGAAGTCGGTCAACACCACTCTGCCGTCGTGGGCGAGCAGCACATTGGCCGGCTTGACGTCCCGGTGCAGAACGCCGGCCCGGTGCGCGGCGCGCAACGCGGCCAGCACGCCCAACCCGATCCTCGCGGCACGGGACGCCGACATCGACCCCTCGGCCGTGAGCACCTCCTGCAGGGACCGGGACGGGACCAGTTCCATGACGATCCACGGGTCGTCGCCCGAGTGCAGGACGTCGAAGACCCGTACCACGTTGACGTGGCCCAGCCGGGCGACCGCCCGCGCCTCGCGCATAGACCGTTCCCGCATCTCCCGGCGCTCGCCGTCCGGCAGACCGGGCGACGCCACCAGCTCCTTGATGGCGACGTCCCGGTGGAGCATCTCGTCCCGGGCGAGCCACACGCGGCCCATCCCACCCTGGCCGAGTGGACGGACCAGCCGGTAACGGTCGGCAATCAACTGTCGAGAGGCGTCAGGCACTCAGGGAAGATACCGGGCGCTGTTTACGCACCCAATTCGTGACGCAATAGAGAAGAAAACGGTTAGGTAAGTCACAAATATTGTCGGCGCGTAACCAAACATGTCACCTTGACGCAATTTCACTATCGTCGCCTAGAGTGACATTACCACCACGCATGAACGAAATATGCGGCTGTCAATGCGCAGGGCTCGCCACCCCGCTACGGACTCATGGTGATCGAAACGAGTGCGGCGACGGCGGGGCTCCCTGGAACACGGACACCCCGATCTCGCCGCCGACCCGGACTCAGGCCGGGGTGGTCACCTTCCCGTCGTCGGACCGACGCCGCGCCGGCTCGTCGTCGTGGTCGTCGAGCATGGTGGCCTCGTCGAACGGGTCGTCGCCGCGCAGCACCGCGGTCGCCCGTTCCCGGTCGAACTCGCCGGTCCAGGTGCCCACCAGCACGGTCGCCACCGCGTTGCCGGCGAAGTTCGTCAGCGCGCGGGCCTCCGACATGAACCGGTCGATGCCGACGATCAGCCCTACCCCGTCGACGAGGTCCGGACGGTGCGACTGGAGGCCACCGGCCAGCGTGGCGATGCCGGCCCCGGTCACGCCCGCCGCACCCTTCGACGCGATGATCATGAACAGCAGCAGCGACACCTGCTCGCCGATGGAGAGCGGATTGCCCAGCGCGTCGGCGATGAACAGCGACGCCATCGTCAGGTAGATGGCCGTGCCGTCCAGGTTGAACGAGTAGCCGGTCGGCACCGTGATGCCGACGACCGGCTTGCTGACGCCGAAGTGCTCCATCTTGGCGATCAGCCGGGGCAGCGCCGACTCCGACGACGACGTCGACAGGATCAGCAGGAACTCCCGGCCCAGGTACCGCAGCAGCGAGAAGATCGAGATCCGGGCGATGAACCAGAGCAGCGCGCCCAGGACCACCAGCACGAAGATCAGACAGGTGGCGTAGAAGCCGAGCATGATCTGGGCGAGGCTCTTGAGGGCGTCCATGCCGGTCGCGCCGACCACGGCGGCCATGGCCCCGAACGCGCCGATCGGCGCCAACCACATGATCATGGCAAGAACCTTGAACACCACCCGCTGGATGACGGCGATCGCGCCGAGCACCGGTTCACCACGCCGACCCATCGCCTGCACGGCGAAGCCGACGAGCAGCGCCACCAGCAGCGTCTGGAGCACCTCGCCCTCGGTGAGCGCGGAGAGCATCGTGGTCGGGATGATCCCGAGCAGGAACTCCGTCGTACCGGCGGCCTCGCCACCGGCGGCGGCCTTGCCCGCGCCCGCGAGGTCCGGGCCCAGGTTCAGGCCGGAGCCGGGGTGGATGAGGTTGCCGACGACCAGGCCGATGGCGAGCGCGACCGTCGACATGGTGAGGAAGTAGCCGAGGGCGAGGCCGCCGACCTTGCCGACCTTCGCGGCCTGCCGGACCGACCCGACCCCGAGCACGATGGTGCAGAAGATGACCGGGCTGATCATCATCTTGATCAGGTTGACGAAGCCGGTGCCGATCGGCTTGAGTTCCTTGCCGAAATCGGGAGCGACCAGGCCGACCACGATGCCGGCGAGCACGGCCGCGATGACGGCCAGATACAAAAAGCGGGTACGGTCCCGGCGGGCCGGCGGCTCCGCAGTGGTGGTGGGTGCGGTGGTGTCCATGTCGACAATGTGAAGCGCGTCTCACCCGTTGACAGCCTTGCGGTCATTCTGTTCACCGCGAAAACCTCAGGGAGGTGTTGGAGGTGGCCCGACGCCAGTGGAGCATCGCCGGGCAGCTCTTCGCGCTCCAGGCGGTGGTGGTCACGCTGCTCGTGCTGGCCGGCGCGGCGGGTGCCGTCTGGCTGGCCCGCACGGACTCCCGCCAGGCCGCGCAGGAGGAGGTGCTCGCGGTGGCGCAGACCGTGGCCAACTCCCCCGACGTCCGCGCCGCCCTCACGACCGCCGACCCCGCCCGCACCCTCCAGCCTTACGCCGAGTCGACCCGGCACGCCACGGGCACCGACTTCGTGGTCGTGATGGCCCCCGACCGCACCCGCTTCTCCCATCCCACCCGGAGGCAGATCGGCGAGCCGTTCGTCGGCGAGATCGGGCCCGCCCTGGCGGGCCATCCGTTCACCACCACCAACGTCGGGACGCTCGGCGAGTCGGTGCGCGCGGTCGTTCCGGTGTACGACGAGCAGCAGCGCATCATCGGTCTGGTCTCGGTGGGCATCACCACCCGGGCGATCAACCGCAAGCTGCTGCGCCAGCTTCCCGTGCTCCTCGGCGTCGCCGCGCCGGCGCTCGCGCTCGCCGCAACCGGTTCGTGGCTGCTCAGCCGACGCCTGCGCCGCCAGACCCACGGCCTCGGACCGACGCAGATGACCCGGATGTACGAGTACTACGACGCGGTCCTGCACTCGGTGCGCGAGGGTCTCGTCGTGCTGACAACCGACCGGCGGGTGGCCCTGATCAACGACGAGGGCCGACGGCTGCTCGGGCTGGACGCGGACGAGCCGGTCATCGACCAGCCGGTCGCCGGCGTGGACCTGCCACCCGCGGTGGCCGAGCTGCTCGGCTCCGGCCGCGACGCCCTCGACGAACCCATGCTGGCCGGTGACCGGGTGCTGGTGGCCAACCAGCGAACCGCCCGCTTCGAGGGCTCGGCGCTCGGCACCGTGCTGACCCTGCGCGACCAGACCGAGCTGCGAGCCCTCGCCAGCGAGCTGGACTCGGTCCGCGCGCTGACCGAGGCGTTGCAGGCGCAGACCCACGAGTCGGCCAACCGTCTGCACACCGTGCTCACGCTTGTGGAGCTGGGCCGCGCCGACGAGGCGGTCCGGCTCGGCACCCGCGACCTGACCCTCGCCCAGCAGCTCACCGACCGGGTGGTCGACGCGGTCACCGAGCCGGCCCTCGCCGCGCTGCTGCTCGGCAAGTCCGCACAGGCCGGCGAGCGCGGCGTGGACCTGGTGATCGAGCCGGACTGCCGCCTCGACGACAGCCCGCTGCCGACGAACGACCTGCTCACCGTCGTCGGCAACCTCGTCGACAACGCCCTGGAGGCGGTCGCCGGTACGCCCCCGCCGCGTACCGTGCGGGTCTTCGTCGGCGCTGTCGACGACGAGTTGGTGGTCCGGGTCGCCGACAGCGGCCCAGGACTGGCGAAGGACCGGGTGGCGGACGCGTTCCGACGCGGCTGGTCCACCAAGAGCACCGGGCGGGGCCTCGGTCTGGCGCTGATCGGGCAGGTCGTGCGCCGCCACGGCGGCAGCGCCGAGGTGACCCGCTCGGACGACGGCGGCAGCCTGTTCACGGTCCGACTACCGCTCGGCGGCACGCGATGACCGACATCCGGGTACTGGTCGTCGAGGACGAGCCGCTGCTGGCCGAGGCGCACGCCGCGTACACCGGGCGGGTCCCCGGGTTCGCGGTGGTCGGGGTGGCACACACCGCACGGGCGGCGATGGCGGCCCTGCGCGCCAACGACGGCGGCGACGTGGACCTCGTACTCCTGGATTTTCGGCTCCCCGACCTGCACGGCCTGGACGTCTGTCGGGCGCTGCGCGCGGCCGGCAGCAGCGTCGACGTGCTCGCGGTGACCTCCGCGCGGGACCTCGCGGTGGTGCGCACCGCGGTGTCCCTCGGGGTGACCCACTACCTGCTCAAACCGTTCACGTTCGCGGCGTTCCGCGACAAGCTGGAACGCTACGCGGACTACCGCGCCCAGGCGCTCGCCGACGGCGAGGTGGCCGCCCAGCACGACGTGGACCGGATGTTCGCCACCCTGCGGGGCACCGCCGGACACAGCCTGCCCAAGGGGCTCGACGCCCAGACCCTCACCCGGGTACGCGCGGCGCTGGCCGACGGCGCCGGCCCGGAGGCGGGGTTGTCGGCGACCGAGGTGAGCGCGGCGACCGGGATCTCCCGGGTGACCGCCCGTCGCTACCTGGAGTACCTGGTGACGATCGACCGGGCCGTCCGCACCCCCCGCTACGGCACCCCCGGCCGCCCCGAGGTCGAGTACCGCCCCCGCTGAGCGGGCCGGGGTGGCGTCGGCGGATGCCGTTGTGCCCCCGCCGACGGGTCGGCGGGGGCACAACGGATCAGCTGCCGAGGGTGACGTGCAGGATCTTTTCGTTGCTGTTGTTCGGGATGCTGTCCTTGTCACCGGTGGTCGTGGTCGTGAGCCACAGGCCGCCGTCGGGCGACGGCTCGACAGTGCGCAG
>NZ_JBEXIL010000074.1:0-24584 GCF_040608555.1 Micromonospora sp. NPDC005172 | reverse complement strand
CGCTGCTTCGGCACCCGGGCCGGCGGTGCCGGGCGGACCGGCGCGGCGGGTCGGGCGGCGGTGGGTCGAGCCGCCCGGGCGGGTCGGGCCTGTGGCGGCGGGTAGGCGGTCGGCGGCGGGTAGGCGGTCGGCGGTTGGTGGGCGGTCGGCGGTTGGTGGACGTGCGGCGGTTGGTGGCCGTGCGGCGGTTGATAGACGTGTGGCGGCTGGTGGGCCGGTGGCGGTGACACCGGGTGCGTCCCGACCGGCGGCACGGGCGGCACGGACCACTGCCGGGTGACCGGCGGAACCGGGTAGTCCAGCGTCGGCGGCAGCGGAGGCAGTTCGGCGGAGGGCAGGTCCCAGCCGCCGGTGTCCACCCCGGCCCACGGATCGACAGGGGCGCGATGCTCGGGCGCCTGCTCGGGCAGGGGCGGCGGTGGGGTCGGCTCGGCCGACTCGCCCCAGGCGCGACGGCGCGGCAGCGGGGGCGGCACCGCTGCGGACCCACTCCATCGGGGCGCGGGCGGCGCGCCGGGGGAGTCGGGGCTGTCGCCCGCGCGCTCCTGCGCCGTGGCCTCGGGCTCGGGCGTGGGCTCCTGGGTCGTCGGCTCAGGCGTCGCGTGGGACTCCACCTTGGTCGGGTCCGGCGTGACGTCGGGCTCCGGCCTGGTCGGGTCCGGCGTGGTGCCGGGCTCCGGCGGGGTCGCCGCGGTGGGGTCGGCCGGGGGTGCCGGCTGGTCGGGGGCGGCGGGCTGGTCCGGTGGTACGGGTGGGGAGGTCGACTCGTCGGCGACCGCCGAGGCGTCGTCCGGTTCGGGGCCCGGGGTGCGCCCGTCGTCCGGCCGTGCTCCCGGCTGGGGCTCCGGCATCGCGGCAATCTCCTCTCGCGCCGGTCCGAGGTTAGTACCGTGCCGCCACCACCGCCGCCCGGGCACCGGGGCGACGGCGTCGGACCAGGGTCACCGACCGGGCCGCATCGTGCCGTGCGCGCGGTCACCGTCGGGCGGACGCGTACCCTTGGGCATCATGAGTGCCCCGTCCATGACGCCGCGCGCGGCCGCGACCAATTCGAGCGACGACTCCGGTTCGTCGCGTCCGACGCCGGGCCGCGACCTGGAGCCGTCGGTCTGGCCCCGGCTCGAGCCGTTGCTCCCGCAGATCTCCAAGCCGATCCAGTACGTCGGCGGTGAGCTGGGCGCGGTGGTCAAGGACTGGCACGCCGCGACGGTGCGCTGGGCGCTGATGTATCCCGACGCGTACGAGGTGGGCCTGCCCAACCAGGGTGTGCAGATCCTCTACGAGGTGCTCAACGAGCTGCCCGACACCCTCGCCGAGCGGACGTACGCCGTCTGGCCCGACCTGGAGAGCCTGATGCGCACGCACGGCGTGCCGCAGTTCACCGTCGACGCGCACCGGCCGGTGCGCGGGTTCGACGTGTTCGGCATCTCCTTCTCCACCGAACTCGGCTACACCAACATGCTCACGGCGATCGACCTGGCCGGCATTCCGCTGCTGGCCGCCGACCGCACCGACGCCGACCCGGTGATCGTGGCCGGCGGGCACGCCGCGTTCAACCCGGAGCCGATCGCGGACTTCATCGACGCCGCGGTTCTCGGCGACGGCGAGGAGGCCGTCCTGGAGATCACCGCGATCGTCCGGGAGTGGAAGGCCGAGGGCTCTCCGGGTGGCCGCGACGAGCTGCTGCTGCGGCTGGCCCGTACCGAGAGCGTCTACGTGCCGCGCTTCTACGACGTGGACTACCTCCCGGACGGGCGGATCCAGCGGGTCGTGCCGAACCGGGCAGACGTGCCGTTCCGGGTGCACAAGCGCACGACGATGGACCTGGACGCCTGGCCGTACCCGAAGAAGCCCCTCGTGCCGCTGGCCGAGACGGTCCACGAGCGGTACGCGGTCGAGATCTTCCGGGGCTGCACCCGGGGCTGCCGCTTCTGCCAGGCCGGCATGATCACCCGTCCGGTGCGGGAGCGGTCGATCACCACCGTCGGGCAGATGGTGCGCGAGGGCCTGGAGTTCTCCGGCTTCTCCGAGGTGGGCCTGCTGTCGCTCTCCTCGGCGGACCACTCCGAGATCGGCGACATGTGCTCGGGCCTCGCCCAGCAGTACGAGGGCACCAACGTGTCGCTGTCGCTGCCGTCGACCCGGGTGGACGCCTTCAACATCGACCTCGCCCAGGAGCTGTCCCGCAACGGGCGGCGTACCGGCCTGACCTTCGCCCCGGAGGGCGGGTCGGAGCGGATCCGCAAGGTCATCAACAAGATGGTGTCGAAGGAAGACCTGATCCGGACGGTCGTTACCGCGTACAGCAACGGCTGGCGGCAGGTGAAGCTCTACTTCATGTGCGGCCTGCCCACCGAGACCGACGACGACGTCCTCGAGATCGCCCAGATGGCCCATGAGGTGATCAAGGCTGGTCGGGCGGCCACGGGCTCCAAGGACATCCGCTGCACGGTCTCGATCGGCGGGTTCGTGCCGAAGCCGCACACCCCGTTCCAGTGGGCCGCCATGGAGCGTCCGGAGGTCATCGACCACCGACTCAAGATCCTCAAGCAGGCCATCAACAGCGACCGTTCGCTGGGCCGGGCGATCGGCTACCGCTACCACGACGGAGAGCCGTCGCTGATCGAGGGCCTGCTCTCCCGGGGTGACCGTCGGGTCGGCTCGGTGATCCGCAAGGTCTGGGAGAACGGCGGCCGGTTCGACGGCTGGAGCGAGCACTTCTCGTACCAGCGCTGGGTGGACGCGGCGGCCGAGACGCTGCCCGCGTTCGGGGTGGACCTCGACTGGTACACCACCCGGCAGCGCGACGGGCTGGAGGTCCTGCCCTGGGACCACCTGGACTCGGGCCTCGACAAGGACTGGCTCTGGCAGGACTGGCAGGATTCGCTCAGCGAGTTCGAGCAGGACGACTGCCGGTGGACGCCGTGCTTCGACTGCGGCGTGTGCCCCTCGATGGACACGGAGATCCAGATCGGCCCGACCGGCAAGAAACTTCTGCCCCTGACGCCGATCACCCCCCTGAAGACCCCCGCCTCTTGACCCGACCCCGGGGGGCGGTGCTGAGTTTCGAGGAGCGAGACGATCAGTAAGAGAAACCAGCCGGAGGGTGGGCAGGCGCCGGTCGTGCAGCGCGCCCGCATCCGGTACGCCAAGCGCGGCCCGCTGCGGTTCACCTCGCACCGGGACTTCGCCCGGGCCTTCGAGCGCGCGCTGCGCCGTGCCGCCGTTCCGATCGCCTTCTCCCAGGGCTTCACCCCGCACCCGAAGATCTCCTACGCCAGCGCCGCTCCTACCGGGGTGGCGAGCGAGGCGGAGTACCTGGAGATCGGCCTCCAGGCGGCGGTCGAACCGGAGGCGCTGCGCGCCGCGCTCGACGCGGCGCTCTCGCCGGGGCTGGACGTGCTGGAGGTGGTGATCGCCGAAGGTGGCAGTCTGGCCGACCGCATCGAGGCCTCGCACTGGCGCATCGAGCTGCCCGAGGTCGACGCGACGACGCTGCGGGCGGCCGTGGACGCCTTCACCGCCGCCGACGACGTTCTGGTCGAGCGGATGACCAAGCAGGGGCGACGGACTTTCGACGCTCGCGCGGCCGTCATGTCCATCGATGTCCTGGCCCCGACGCCGGCACCTTCCGGGGTGCCGGCCGTACCGTGTGCGATACTCGAACTGGTCGTGCGGCAGGTCACCCCGTCCGTACGGCCCGATGACGTCCTTTCCGGCCTCCGCGTGGTGGCCGACCTGGAGCCGCCGGTCTCGCCGAGGGTGACCCGGCTGGCTCAGGGCACGCTGACCGCGCAGGGAGCGATCGTGGATCCGTTGGATGCGGACCGCGACGGGGCAGCCATCGTTGGGCACTGACCGACGGTCAGGGCTCTTGTCGGCAGACTTCGGCGGTCGCGCACCACGCGCGTCCGGCGGAAACACTTTTGCGGCGACCCTGCGTGGCAGCGCTCACCCGCGCCCGGGGCAGCCAGAACTGGAGAACGTCCATGCTCGAGAACGAGCCCGAGGGCGGCGAACGGACCGGTTCGCAGCCGGCCGGCGACACCGCTGAGCAGAGCAGCACCACCGACGGCACCGCCGGCACTCCTTCGGCGGCGGGCACGGAACAGCCCGCTGCCGAGAGCGTCGAGCCCGCAGCGCCGCCGCGACGGGCGCGGGCCACCCGGCGACGGGCCGCACCGCTCAACCAGCCGGAGCAGGCCGAGGCGCCCGTCGAGGCGTCCACCGGTGGAGTCGGCGCCGTCGAGTCGCCGCAGGCGGAGGTCTTCGCCCCGATCTCCGGCGACCTGGACGTCGCCCCGAAGGCTCCCCGACGCCGTCGCAAGGCCGCTCCCGTCGAGACGACCGCCGAGGAGCCGCTGGTCGCGGCCAGCGCCGAGCTGGCCTCGCCCGAGGTCGTCCCGCCGGTCAAGGTGACCCGCACCCGGCGCAAGAAGGCGACGCCCGCCGTCACCGAGCCCGAGCCCACCGCCGTCACCGAGCCCGCCGCGTCGGCGGAGCCCGAGCCCGCCGCCGTCACCGAGCCTGAGCCCGCCCCGGCCGACGAGCCTGCCGCCGAGACGCCGGCCGAGTCCGACCTGCGCGAGGCGGAAGCCGAGCTGGACGAGGAGCAGACCCCGACCGGCCCGACCACCGAGCAGGCGTTCGGCGACGTGGAGCCCGGTGTCGCCGTGGCCAACGTCGTCGACGAGCCGGTCGAGCCCGCCGAGGCCGTCGAGGCCGCGCCGCCGAAGACCCGCCGCCGGCGCGCCGCGCTCTCCGCGCCCACCGTGCTGTTCATGGCGCCGCAGCCGGACGCCGTGCCGGTGGTCGGTCCGGTGGAGCCCACTCCGATCGCCGAGGAACCGGTCGTCGAGGCCGAGCCGTCCCGTCGACGTCGGCGCGCTCGCCGTGACGTGGAGCCGGTGGAGCCGGTCGAGGTCATCGAGGCCGAGGAGGAGCCGACCGAGGAGGTCGAGGAGGCCACCGAGGCGGACGAGGACGACGAGGACAGCGCCGCCGCACGCCGTCGCCGCCGCCGGGGTCGCCGTGGCCGTGGCCGGGGCAAGGGCGGTGCCGACGACGCCGAGGACGAGGAGTCCGACGAGGCGGCGCAGGCCGAGGAGGAAGAGACCGCCGAGGCCGAGGGTGACGAGGACGAGGAGTCCGAGGGCGGGGACGGGATGACCCGTCGTCGCCGTCGCCGTCGCCGCCGGGGTGCGGGTGACACCGAGGGTGCCGCCGACGACGGCGTGCCGACCGTCGTCAAGATCCGCGAGCCCCGCAAGACCGTCGACGAGGTCCAGGGTGTGTCGGGCTCGACCCGGCTGGAGGCCAAGCGTCAGCGTCGGCGGGACGGCCGGGAGCAGCGGCGTACGCGCCCGCCGATCCTCAGCGAGTCGGAGTTCCTGGCCCGCCGGGAGGCGGTGGACCGGGTGATGGCGGTCCGGCAGCGCGGCGACCGCACCCAGATCGCGGTCCTGGAGGACGGCGTGCTGGTCGAGCACTATGTCACCCGCAACTCCTCGGGCACCATGGCCGGCAACGTCTACCTGGGCAAGGTGCAGAACGTGCTGCCCAGCATGGAGGCGGCGTTCGTCGACGTCGGCCGGGGCCGCAACGCGGTGCTCTACGCCGGCGAGGTCAACTGGGACACCTCCGGGCTGGAGGGGCGTGCCCGCTCGATCGAACAGGCGCTGCGCTCCGGTGACTCGGTCCTGGTCCAGGTCACCAAGGACCCGATCGGGCACAAGGGCGCGCGACTCACCAGTCACATCGCTCTCTCCGGTCGGCACCTGGTCTACGTGCCCAACGGCAACGCGTCCGGTATCAGCCGGAAGCTGCCGGACATCGAGCGCAAGCGGCTCCGCGACGTGCTCAAGAAGCTGGTCCCGGACGGCGCGGGCGTGATCGTCCGTACGGCCGCCGAGGGCGCCAGCGAGGACGAGCTGGCCCGCGACGTCAAGCGGTTGCAGGCGCAGTGGGAGGACATCCAGGCCAAGGCCGCCGAGGGCGGCGCTCCGGTGCTGCTCTACGAGGAGCCCGACCTGGTCATCCGGGTGGTCCGGGACCTGTTCAACGAGGACTTCCGCGAGCTCGTGATCGAGGGCGAGCAGTCGTACGGCATGGTCGAGTCGTACCTGTCGCACGTCTCCCCGGACCTGGTCGACCGTGTTCGTCGGCACGTCGGCACGAACGACGTGTTCGCCGAGTACCGGATCGACGAGCAGATCATCAAGGGCCTGGACCGCAAGGTGTTCCTGCCCTCCGGTGGCTCGCTGGTGATCGACAAGACCGAGGCCATGACGGTCGTCGACGTGAACACCGGCAAGTACATCGGCTCCGGCGGCAACCTGGAGGAGACGGTCACCCGCAACAACCTGGAGGCGGCGGAGGAGATCGTCCGCCAGCTCCGGCTGCGGGACATCGGCGGTATCGTGGTGATCGACTTCATCGACATGGTGCTCGAGTCGAACCGGGAGCTGGTGCTGCGTCGACTCACCGAGTGCCTGGGTCGGGACCGCACCAAGCACCAGGTGACCGAGATCACGTCACTCGGTCTGGTGCAGATGACCCGTAAGCGGATCGGCGCGGGCCTGCTGGAGGCGTTCAGCGAGACCTGCGAGTGCTGCAAGGGCCGGGGCGTCATCATGCACACCGAGCCGGTATCGGAAAAGCCGCGCAACGGCGGGGCCGCGGAGAAGGTCAAGGCGGTGGCGTCGTCGGCTCCGGCCGCTCCGGCCGCGCCGGCCGCTCCGGCTGGGGAGAACGGCACGCCGTCCTCCCGTCGCCGGGCGCGCAAGAGCGCCCCGGCCGAGCGCGCGGTGGTCGAGGTCGTCGACACCGACACCCGCGCCGAACCGGACGCCGACTACCAGGACACCATGGGGTACGACCTGTCCCGCTACGAGACGGAGACGGAGGCCGCTCCGGCGGTGTCCGACAGTCAGCGGGGTGAGTCGGTCCGACTGGCCGCAGCGGACGACCCGGACGCTCTCGCCGACGTCGACGCCGACGGCGACGAGGAGGCCACCGAGGGTGGTGCCGGACGTCGCCGCTCCCGCCGGGGTGGCACCCGTCGGCGGACCCGCCCCTGACGGCTGATCGGCCCGCCGTCTCTGACGGCTGATCGGCCCGCCGTCTCTGACGGCTGACCGGCCTGGTGTTTGACGAGGTCCCTTTTCCGGCAATGTGTCGGGGGAGGGACCTCGCCGCTCCGGTCACCCCCGACCCGGTAGTGGTCGGCCCGGTCAGGAGAAGAAGATGCGTCGCCTGCTCGCTCGTACCCTGCTGGTGGCCGTGCTCGTCGCCGGAGGGGGCTGCTCGGACGGCCGGCCCGGTGACGCGGGCCCGGTCGGCGTGACCGGCGGTTCCGACCCGTCGGCGTCGGCCGCGGGGTCCGGAGGATCGACCGGTACGCCGGTGGGTGGCGCTGTGCTGGGCGGCGACGCCCAGGTCTGCGCGGAGGCGCAGCGGGCCGGCGCCACCGCCGTCCGGGAGTACGTGGCGGAGGTGGGCCGCATGCTCGCGGCGGTGGGCGCGGGCGACACCGTCACGGCCGGCGCGGCCCGCGACGGGGCACAGGCGGCTCTGACCGGCTGGCGGGCCGCGCTGCGAGAGCAGGGGACACGGGCGGCCGACGCGCAGCTCAAGACGCTGCTCAGTGACCTTGGCACGGAGGTCGCCGCGCTCGGCGTCGACGTCGAGTCGATCGACGAGACCGAGCTGGACCGGCTCCAACAGCGCCTCGATCAGCTCTGCGCCGGTTGACCAGGGCGGGCCGGTTTGGGGTCCACGCCGGCAATGGCGTACTCTTGCCTGCGGCCCACCTTTCGTGTGCCGAGTTCCCGCGTGCCCGCGCCGCCGTGCACTGCTACCCGGCGAGCCGCCGCGGGGACGACCGCCAGCAGCCTCAACGACAGGGAGTCCGCCTCCGATGTACGCGATCGTCAAGACCGGCGGCAAGCAGTACAAGGTCGCCGAGGGCGACGTGATCGAGGTCGAGAAGCTCACCGGTGCCCCCGGTGACGCGGTGAAGCTCACCGCGGTGCTCCTCGTCGACGGTGACGACCTGGTGACCGACGCGGCGAAGCTTGCCGAGGTCGCGGTGTCCGGCGAGATCGCCGCGCACACCAAGGGCCCGAAGATCCGGATCCACAAGTTCAAGAACAAGACCGGCTACCACAAGCGCCAGGGTCACCGCCAGCCGTTGACCCAGGTCAAGGTGACCGGCATCTCCAGCGGGAAGTAGGTCGTCCTCCAATGGCTCACAAAAAGGGTGCGTCCAGCTCGCGTAACGGTCGCGATTCCGCGGCCCAGCGACTCGGCGTGAAGCGCTTCGGTGGTCAGGTCGTCAGCGCCGGTGAGATCCTCATCCGGCAGCGTGGCACCAAGTTCCACCCCGGTGACCTGGTCGGCCGTGGCGGCGACGACACGCTGTTCGCGCTGTCGGCCGGTGCGGTCCTGTTCGGCACCAAGCGCGGTCGCAAGACCGTCAGCATCGTTCCGCAGCAGTAGTTCTCTTCGCTGGGCGGGCCGCGGACCTCCGGGTCCCGGCCCGCTTCGCTTTTTCGAAGTGCGGGGTCGACCCTCGCTGGAAGGATTGACGCCGTGGCGACGTTCGTTGACCGGGTCGTCCTGCATCTGCAGGCCGGTGATGGTGGGCACGGTTGTGTCTCCATCCACCGCGAGAAGTTCAAGCCCTTCGGCGGGCCGGACGGTGGCAACGGCGGGCACGGCGGCAGCGTGTCGCTGGTCGTCGACCCGCAGGTGACCACGCTGCTCGACTTCCACTTCCACCCGCACGTCAAGGCCGACAACGGCAAGGGCGGCGCCGGGTCGAACCGGGACGGGGCCAACGGCCACAACCTGGTGCTGAAGGTGCCCAACGGCACCGTGGTCCAGACCACCGACGGCACCGTGCTCGCCGACATGGTCGGCGCGGGCACCACCTTCGAGGTGGCCCGCGGCGGGCGCGGCGGGCGCGGCAACGCGTCGTTGGCCAACGCCAAGCGCAAGGCTCCGGGCTTCGCCGAGTTGGGCGAGCCCGGCGACCAGCTGGACATCGTGCTGGAGCTGAAGAGCGTCGCCGACGTGGGCCTGGTGGGCTTCCCGTCGGCGGGTAAGTCGTCGCTGATCTCGGTGATCTCCGCCGCGAAGCCGAAGATCGCCGACTACCCGTTCACCACTCTCGTGCCCAACCTCGGTGTGGTCCGGATGGACAACCACACCTTCACCGTCGCCGACGTGCCGGGCCTGATCCCGGGCGCGGCCACCGGCAAGGGCCTGGGCCTGGAGTTCCTGCGGCACATCGAGCGCTGCGCGGTGCTGGTGCACGTCATCGACTCGGCCACGCTGGAGCCCGGCCGTGACCCGGTCGCCGACATCGACGCCATCGAGGCCGAGCTGAGCCAGTACGGCGGCCTGACCGACCGCCCACGGCTGGTGGCCGTCAACAAGGTCGACGTGCCGGACGGCCGGGACCTCGCCGAGATCGTCCGCCCGGACCTCGAGGAGCGCGGTTACCGGGTGTTCGAGGTCTCCGCGGCCACCCGGGAGGGGCTCAAGGAGCTGACGTACGCCATGGCCGAGCTGGTCGAGGCGGAGCGTAAGGCGGCCCCGCCGGCCGAGCCGACCCGGATCGTGATCCGTCCGATGGCCGTGGACGACGCCGGCTTCACCATCACCGCCGAGGCCGACGGCTCGTTCACGGTGCGCGGTGTAAGCCCGGAGCGGTGGGTCAAGCAGACGAACTTCGACAACGACGAGGCGGTTGGTTACCTCGCCGACCGGCTGGCCCGGCTCGGCGTGGAGGACAAGCTCGCCAAGGCCGGCGCTGAGCCCGGTGACCTGGTCCGGATCGGTGCGCGCGAGTTCGACTGGCAGCCGACGCTGTACGCGGGCGTCGAGTTCGTGCCCGGCAACCGGGGCACCGACCTACGCCTGGAGGACAAGTCGAACCGGTCCTCGGCCGCGGAGCGGCTGGCAGCCCGCAAGGCCCGCCGGGTGCGCTCGGCGGACGAGGTGGGCGCGGACTCGTCCGACGACGACGTCGAGGACATCGAGGACGAGGACGACGCCGAGTAGCCGGTTGCGCTCCGTGATCGGGTCGACTGCTGGAAACCTGCGCGAAATCCTCCCCGCCTAGCGTCGGGTGATGCTGATCGAGTCGCGACCCGCCACCGATCCCGAGATCGCCGCCCTGACCCTCGCACAGCAGCGTGAGCTGCGCGAGGCCGACGGCGGGTTGGACGGGCAGGTCACCCTCACCCACGATGACATCTGCTATCTGGCGGTGGTGGTGAACGGTCGGGCGGTCGCCTGTGGTGGGCTCCAGTCGCTCGACGCCGTCACCGGCGAGGTCAAGCGGATGTACGTCCGACCGGCGTACCGGGGAAGGGGCATCGCCCGTCAACTGCTCGCCGCCCTGGAGGAGTGCGCGTTCCGGCAGGGGCACTCGGTGGTCCGCCTGGAGACCGGCACGTACCTGCCGGCGGCCATCGGGCTGTACACGTCGTGCGGCTACGAACCGATCCCGGTGTACGGCGAGTACGTCGGCAACCCGTACAGCGTCTGCTTCGCCAAGCGGCTCCCGGTCGCGGCCTGACGCCTCCCGGTGGCCCTCAGGCGCCGGTCTCGGCGTGCGCACGCTGATCGGCGGCGCGCCGCTCTGCAACGCCTGCTCCTCGTTGTACGCGGCCGTGCCACCGAGCAGGTGACCGACGAACGAACCGGCGAAGATCAGCAGCAGCGCGAGGGACAGGCTGTTGCGGTAGACCACCAGTGGAAGCCCACCGGCGCGTACCGGCCACGGCGACTGGGCGGCGGCCCGGCGCTCGTCGTCCTCGGGTCGGTCGGTCTGGTCCACCGGCTTCGACTCGGCCGAGCCCCGCTGCACCAGATAGGCGGTGAGCAGCACCTACCCGCCCATCTGGAGGAACTCGGACTCCCAATTCTCGAAGACCGCCTCATGTCAAACGTGTGAATCGGCAGCTCAGGGCCTGTCGATCGGGCTGTCCAGGCGTCCGCCGGTGCCCGCCGCGTTGGACAGCAGCAGCCCGAGCGCGAGCATGCCGAAGCCGAGGGCGAGGTGCAGCCAGTTGTCGGCGTCGTTGACCGGCAGGATGTTCGCGCCGCCGTCCTCATCGACCGCCTCGATGGCCAGCCCGTACAGCCAGAGGGCCAGGTAGATCGCGCCGCCGCCAGCCAGGAATAGTCGGGCGCCGGCGACGCTGCGGGCCAGCGCCAGGCCCACCAGCCCGAACAGCAGGTGCACCGCGTTGTGCAGGATCGACACCTGGAACACGCCGAGCAGTTTGGCGTCCGAGTGGTGCCCGGCGAAGGTCAGCTCGCCGTAGTCGGTGGTGATGCCGGGGATGTAGCCGAGGATGCCGATCAGCAGGAAGATCCCGGCCACGACCAGCGCCGCCACCTGCACCCGGGGTCGGGGCGTGGCAGGTCGGCCACCCCGCGCGTCTCGTGCCATCCCTGCCCCCTCCGGTGGATCTGCCGGTCCCGCGAACCGCACTGTCCGCAGCGGCGACGTGACGCAGCCCGACGATCCTCCATTTTGAAGTCGTCACCGGCGGCCGCGCAGAGAAATGCATGAACAGGTATGGAAGCCAAAACGCAGGGTAGGTGAGTTGTCAGCGGCCACGGCGACACGGCCGCGACCCCCCAGCACAACCGCGACGACTTTCCGAGCGGAAGGGAAATCATGACTTACGATCTGTCACCCACGTCTTCCACGTACGGGCAGGAGTCCACCAACGGCGGCGGCGTCCGCGAGCAGGCTCGCCACGTCGGCTCCGAGGCGGCACACGCCGGTGGCGCGGTCGCCCAGACCGCGAAGGAGCAGGGCGCCGAGGTCGGCCGCGAGGCCGCCCGGCAGGCCCGCAACCTCTACGGCGAGGCCCGCAGCCAGCTCGCCAGCCAGACCGGTGAGCAGCAGCGCCGGGCGGCGGGCGGCCTGCGGTCGATCGCCGACGAGATGCGCTCGATGGCCGAGCAGGGCGGCCAGGCCGGCCCGGTGAGCGAGCTGGCCCGCCAGGCCGCCGACCGGGTGCACGGTGTGGCCGGCTGGCTCGAGGAGCGCCAGCCCGGCGACCTGATCAACGAGGTACGCGACTACGCGCGGCGCAACCCGGGCACCTTCCTGGTCGGCGCGGCGGTGCTGGGCGTGCTGGCCGGTCGCCTGACCCGGGGCATCTCCGCCGCCGGTGACGACTCCGGCAACGGTTCCGCGGGCTACCGCGGCGCGGGGGCGTACGACCCGGAGCGCACCGCGGTGATCCCCACGCCGCCGCCGGCGCCCCGTACGACCCCGGACGTGACCCCGGCCGGTGGCTACCTCGACCCGACCCCGGGCACGTACACCGAGCCGACCTCGGGCGGTTACGCCGACCCGACTCCGAGCGGCTACAGCGAGCCGGCCAGCACCGGTCAGCCGCTGCCGCCGGTGACCCAGACCGACCCGCTGCCGGGCGTGCCGTCCAGCGGCAGCCCCCGCCCGTGAGGCGCCGAGTCATCCGAAGGGAGGCGGCGGCATGACCATGCCGACGCAGGGGTCCGGCCTGGACTCCGGTTACCACCCGGACGCGGGTGCCCCGCACACCGCGGCCGAGGTGAAAGGCAGCTCGCTCGGTGACCTGATGCGTCAGGTCACCACCGACCTGTCGACGCTGATGCGCCAGGAGGTCGAGCTGGCGAAGGCCGAGATCCGTCAGGAGGGCAAGAAGGCCGGCAAGGCGGCGGGCCTCTTCGGCGGCGCCGGATTCGGCGGCTACATGGTGGCCCTCTTCGTGTCCATCGCGATCTGGCAGTTCCTGGACAACGTCATGGACTCCGGTCTCGCCGCGCTGATCGTGGCCGTGGTCTGGGCCGTGGTCGCCGCCGTCCTCTACTCGGCGGCCAAGAAGAACGCCCAGCACGTACGCGGGCTCAAGCAGACCAACGACAGCGTGCAGCGGATCCCCGACGCGCTCAAGCCCCACCCGGAGGGAGTCACCCGATGAGCACCGATCCCGACCAGATCCGCCGGGAGATCGAAGCCACCCGCAACAGCCTCAGCTCCGATGTGGACGCGCTGGCGTACAAGGTCAGCCCGAGCCGCATCGTCGACGACCGCAAGCAGCGGGCCCGTTCCGCGCTGCAGAATGTGAGGGACAAGGTCATGGGAACCGCGTCTGACCTCGGCCACGGCACCGGTCACGCCGCCCAGTCGGTTGGTGACCGCGCCTCGTCGGCGGCGTCCAGCGTCAGCGACGCCGCGCACTCGGCGGCCTCCTCCGTCGGCGACGCCGCCCACAGCGCGCCCCGGGTGATCCGGGAGAAGTCGCAGGGCAACCCCCTCGCCGCCGGCCTGATCGCCTTCGGCGTGGGCTGGCTGGCCTCCTCGCTGATCCCGGCCTCCCGCCGGGAGCAGCAGGCCGCCGCGCAGGTCAAGGAGAAGGTCAGCGAGCACAGCGGTGTCGTCAAGGAAAAGCTGGGCGAGGTGGCCAGCGAGCTCAAGGACGAGCTGCGCGAGCCGGCCCAGCACGCCGCCGACTCGGTACGGTCCACCGCCCAGGACGCCGTGCACGCGGTCAAGGACGACGGGAAGTCGGCCGCCCAGGACGTCAAGGACCAGGCCCAGCAGGCCCGCCAGCAGGTCGGTTCCTGACGACCACCGACACCGACGACGGCTCGTGACCACCCCGGTGGCGCGAGCCGTCGTCGTATCTCCCCGCGATCTTGCAGTTTCTGCTGTGGTTATGTCGACTTGTGGGGCTTCTGCCCCCGCAGAAAGTGCAAGATCGCGGGGAGCTGGAGGTGGGCTGCTCTCGGGATTCTGGTTTCGCCATAGCGGACGCCGCCGAACAGCAGGCGCTGGGTGAGCGCCAGCCAGCTACAGATACCGCGCTCCAGCAGCCAGAGCGGGGCGGCCAGCGAGGTGCTCGGTGGGAAGACGGCAGCCCCGGCGGCGCGGCGGCGACCCGCCTCGGCCAGGGCCACGACGACGATGACCGTCGTGCCGAGCAGCAGCCGGGGCTGGCGGGACGCGACCACCGCCGTCAGCGCGGGCAGGACCGCGAGCGCGGTCAGCAGACGGGCCGGCTGGGCCAGATCGTCGTACGCCTGGCGGACCCGCTGGCCCCGAAAGTGCGCCGCGTCGGGCGGCAGTCGGCGGACGTACAGCCAGGGTGGCGCGGCCTCGATCCCGCCGTACGTGCGGACGGTGCGGATCAGCTCCAGGTTCTCGAAGAGCACGTCCGGGTCGTACCCGCCCATGGCGAGGAACGTGCTGCGGCGTACGGCGAGGGTGCCGGGGTAGTCGTTCCCGAGCGCCCGGTTGAGCAGCGTCCGGCCGGTGTCCCACCAGGCGTGCCAGGGCAGGGGATCGAAGTAGTTCTGCGGCCGGACCAGGTCGAACCGGTCCAGTAGCCGGTGCACCGCGTGGAGCCCGGCCTCGTCGTACCGGACGTCGTCGTCGGCGATCACCACGTGTTCGTGGCGCGCCGCGCCGACCCCGGTGTGCACCCCCACCACCTTGCCGTTGAGTCCCCGTCCGGCGGGGTCGGGTCGCAGGTGCCGGACCAGCCCGCGCCAGGCCGCCGCGTGCCGGGCGAACAGCTCCGGGGGTGACCCGTCCACCACGAGCACCTCGACGAGACCGCTCAGCCGGCGCAGGTAGCCGGTCAGCTCGTCCAGGCCGGTGTCGGCGTGCCAGCGCAGCGGCAGGACGTACGCCATCGGCAGGACCGTCGAGAGCGTGGCGGTCGGTTGTGTGCCGGTGTCGACCGGCCCGCCCCGCCGGGCGTCACCGGTGGCGGGAGAGGGCATCGGCGTCTCCTGTGCAGGCGGTGTGCGGCGTGCGGTGGACGGGACGCCGCTGCACCTGCCCGCCGGGCGGCCGTCCAAACCCGGACGAAGCCTCGACAGTCGCGCCCACCGGTGGGATCGGGTCAGACGCGGCGGATGTTGGTGAGGGTCATGCCGCTGGGTGGCAACGCGGGCATGCGATGCAGGTCCAGGCGCAGATCCTGCGGCGGTACGTCGTAGCGCATGTCGCTGGTCAAATGGGTGACGGCCCGCTTCATCAGGTCGATCGTGATCCACTCGCCGGCGCAGCGGTGCCCGGTGTGGTCGCCGCCGCCCTGCGCGATCAGCTCGAACGGGTCCACGCGGCGGTTGGCGAACCGCTCGGGGCGGAACAGCTCCGGTTCGGGCCAGAGTGCCGGGTGGTGGTTCGTGCCGTAGAGGTCGAGCAGGACCCGCCGGCCCTGCGGAAAGTGGTGGCCCTCCCAGTCGAAGGAGCGCCGGACCCGGGCCGCGGCCATCGGGAAGAACGGGTAGTAGCGGCGCACCTCCTGGACGAACTGTTCGGTGGCCGCGTCGTCGCCGTGGACCCGCTGCCGCCAGCCGGGATGGTCGCGCAGGGCGAGCGCGGCGAAGACGACGTACCGGTCCACGGCGACAGTGGGGCGCAGCAGGTTGAGCAGTTCGACGGCGGCGACCCGACGGGGGAGCAGCGTCCCGTGCGCGTCGCGGTGCTCGGCGATGACCCGCAGCGGGCTGCCGGCCGGGGCCGGGTGGATGCCGACGCGGGTTTGCTCGACGAGGTCGCCGATCCAGCGTTCGGCGCGACGGCGGGCGAGCAGGCCCCGCCAGTGCCGTGGGCCGACGACCGCCGGGCCCTCGATCATGGCGTGCAGCTGGACGGCGCGGCGGTCGACCTGGGACGTGGCCAGCGGCACCCCGGCCCAGGCGCAGACCACCCGGGTCAGCAACCGGCCCAGCTCGTCGTAGAGCCGCACCGCGCCGGTCGCCTCCCAGGCGGGAATCCGCGCCTGCCACTCGGCGTCGAAGAGGTGCCCGAGCTGCGCGATCGAGGTCGGTGTCATGATCGACATGAGCATCGCCTTGCGGTCGGTGTGCTCCGCGCCGTCCAGTCCCTGCACGCCGCCCCGGCCGGTGAGCGTCCGCTGCACCCGCAGCGGCATGGCGCTCTCGCGGCGGAAGCGCTCCTCGTCGTAGAACAGCATCGCGGCCGGTCGACCCCGCAGGCAGATGGTCGGCGCGAGCAGGATGCGGGTCGAGAAGGCGTCGCTGCCGTGGCGGTCGCAGCGCTCACCGATGAACCGGTAGCCGGCGCGCAGCAGCGCGAGGGTGCTGTCCGGGCTGCGGTCGGCCGGCATGGTCGCCATCGGGCCCCCCTGGTGGTTCCGGCGGCGGCCGGCGTCGCCGCCGTGGCCCGTCTACCCTCGTGGCCGTCGCGCAATCCCCGCGTCGACAGCGCGTCCGCTGGCCCCTCCCACGGGCGACGGAACCTGGTTGGCTAGCCGGTGGGGCCGCCGCCAGCCGGCATCGCGGGTCGGCTGGCGCGACCCCGGGTGGGCCGACGGCCACGACCACGGGGAGGACGAGATGCACGACAACAGGTCACCACGCTGGCGGCAGCGACGGGCGGTCGAGGCGCCGGGTCCGGCCCGTGCCACGCGGCCACTGCTCGGGCCGCCCGGTCGGTCGACACGACCGCGCCGGTTCTTCACCGTGCACCTGGGCTTCACCGCGCCGGGCACGGCCGACGCCCGTGAGCAGGCAGTGGCGTACGCGGAGGCGTTGAGCCTGCTCCGCCCGGAGGTGGCGCTCGGCGCGGCGGCCCTGTCGCCGGCCGACGCCTGGCAACGGGCCGCGCGGCTGTTCTGCGGTGCGGTCGGCCCGGACGGCGAGCGCTGCGTCGACGTCGCCGACCACCCCGGCTTCCACCACGCGCCCGGGCCTGGCGGTCTCGGCTGGGGTGACGGTGACCAGTGCGACTGAGGAGCCGCGCCGTGCTCGGCGTGGCGTCAAGGGTCCGGCCCGGCGCGTCCACCCGACCGGGCGGTCATCGCACGTCGCCCGAGCCGGCGTCCTCGACATCGAAGGGCCGGCACGGGCGACGAGCGGCGTCGGGTCAGTCCAGGTCGAACTCGCCGTCCTGCGCGCCGGCGACGAACGCGTCCCACTCCGCCTGGGTGAAGACCAGCACCGGGCCCTCCGGCTCGGCGGAGTTGCGCATCCCGATCAGGTCGTCCACGAAGGCGACCTCGACGGCGCTCTCGGAGGCGTCCCCCTCGGCCCGTTGCCAGACCGCACGGGAGAGGTCGAAATCGCCCTTGGGGTGCTGCGCCATGCTTCTTTCCTCCACTGCCGGGGGTCAGGTGGGGACCGCTCGCCGATCCCCATCGGGCAGGATAAGCGGATGCCGAGCCTGACCCGTGTAGAGGCGACCGCGCGTGGCGCGGCGATTACTGTCGAGTCCTATCAGGTGGACCTCGACCTGACCGGCGACGGCGACCTGTTCCGGTCCCGCGTCGAGATCCGGTTCCGGGCGACCGCCGGCACCGCCACCTTCGCCGAGGTCAAGCCCGCCAACCTCCTCGCGGTACGCCTCAACGACCGTCCCGTCGACCCCGCCACGCTGAGCGACAACCGGTTGCCGCTGGCTGATCTCGACACGACGAACACCCTCGTCGTCGAGGCGGAGATGGCGTACTCCAACGCCGGGGAGGGGATGCACCGCTTCGTCGACCCGGCCGACGGCGAGACCTACCTCTACGCGGTGACGTTCCTCGACAACGTCCAGCGCATCTTCGCCGCGTTCGACCAGCCCGACCTCAAGGCGCCGTTCACCCTCTCGGTCACCGCGCCGGCGGGCTGGACGGTCTCCAGCAACGCCGAGGTGGCCGCCAATCCGGCCCCGGGGCGTTGGGAGTTCGCCCCGAGCGCGCCACTGTCCACGTACTTCTTCTCCCTGATCGCGGGGCCGTACCACGTGCGGCGGGCCGAGCACGACGGTGTGCCGATGGCGATCTACTGTCGCCGGTCGCTGGCCGAGCACCTGGACGCCGACGCCGAGGAGATCTTCACCATCACCGGGCAGTGCCTCGACCGGTTCCACCAGCTCTTCGCGGAGCGTTACCCGTTCGGCAAGTACGACCAGGCGTTCGTGCCCGAGTTCAACGCCGGCGCGATGGAAAATCCGGGCATCGTCACCTTGCGCGACGACTACGTGTTCCGCTCGGCGGTCACCGACACCCAGCGCGAGCAACGGGCCACCACGATCGCGCACGAGATGGCGCACATGTGGTTCGGTGACCTGGTCACCATGCGCTGGTGGGACGACCTGTGGCTCAACGAGTCCTTCGCGGAGTACCTGGGCACTCGGGTAACCGCCGAGGCGACCCGCTTCGGCCAGTCGTGGACCACGTTCGCCATGCGCCGCAAGGCCTGGGGGTACGCGGCCGACCAGCGCCCCTCCACCCATCCCGTCGCGCCGCCGGAGGTGGCCGACGCCGACGAGGGCCTGCTCAACTTCGACGGCATCTCGTACGCCAAGGGCGCCGCCGTGCTACGGCAACTTGTCGCGTGGCTCGGCGACGAGGCGTTCCTGGCAGGCCTCAACGCGCACTTCGCCGCGCACCGGTTCGGCAACGCCACCCTCGCCGACCTGCTCGCCAGCCTGAGCACCGCCAGCGGTCGGGACCTGTCCGGTTGGGCCGAGCTGTGGCTACGCCGGCCGCAGGTCAACACGTTGCGTGCCGAGGTCGGCGTCGACGCCGACGGCCGCTACACCGAGGTCGCCGTGGTGCAGACCGCCCCCGAGTCGTACCCGGTGCTGCGTCCCCACCGCATCGGCGTGGGCCGGTACGCGGCGGACGGCACCGTGCGGCGCGACGAGGTGGATCTCGACCCGGCGGTCGACGGCGGCCGTACCGTGCTCGGCGCGTTGGCCGGCGAGCCGGCGGCGCAGTTGCTGCTGCCCAACGACGGTGACCTGACGTTCGCCAAGGTTCGCCTCGACCCGGCGTCGGTGGAGGCCGTCGCGCTGGTCCTGCCGGGGCTGGCCGATTCGCTCACGCGGGCGGTGCTCTGGGGCGAGGCCCTGGACGCGGTGACCGACGGTGAACGGCCGGTGGGTGGTCTGGTCGACCTGATGGTCGCGGCGCTGCCCGCCGAGACCGAGGTGATCATCGCGGAGGACGTGCTGACCCTCAGCCGGTCGCTGGTGGACCGCTACCTCGACCCGCTGGCTCGTTCGGCGGCGCTGGCACGAGTCGCCGGAGCGTGCCGGCGCCTGCTCGACGGGGCGCCGGCGGGGGAGTCGTTGCAGCTCGCCGCCGCGCGGGGCTGGATCTCCGCGACGACCGACAGTGACCTGCTCGTCGGTTGGCTCGCCGGCCGGGACGTACCGACCGGGCTGAAGGTCGACGCGGAGCTGCGCTGGGCCGTGCTGCGCCGGCTCGTGGTGCTGGGCGCGGCGGGCGCGGAGGAGATCGCCGCCGAGACGAGTGTCGACGTCAGCTCGGCCGGCGCGGAACGGGCCGCCCGTTGCCGGGCCGCGCTGCCCGACCCGGCCGCGAAAGAGGCGGCATGGGAGATCATCGTGCGCGACAGCGAGCTGTCCAACCGGCTGCTGGAGGCGACGGCGGAGGGGTTCTGGCAGCCCGAGCAGGCCGACCTGACCACCGTGTACGTCGAGAGATACTTCACCGAGATGCCGGCCGCCGCTCGTCGGCGTACCCCCTGGACGGCCGACCGGGTGGCGAAGCTCGCGTTTCCCCACTACGCCGTGGCGCAGCCGACCCGGGAGGCGGCCGTGGCGCTGCTGGCCCGCGACGACCTCACGCCGGGCCTGCGGCGGGTGGTCACCGACGCCGACGACGACCTGCGGCGGGCGCTCGTTGCCCGGACGGCGGTGGCCGCCGCCGCGGCCTGAGGCCGCTCCCGCCGGTCGGGCGCGAGGTGGCCTGGCGGCCACCCCGCGCCCCCGCGTTCAGCGCAGGGCGGGTTCCGCCGTGACCGGGGCGTCGAAGTCGATGGTGTAGCGCTGCTCGTGGGCGATGGTCCGTTCCGGGTCCATCGCCGTCCGCACGAGCAGCGGCATCAGCAGCGGCATCAGCGTCCGGGCGACCGGCCCGGGTGCCTTCGTGTGGTTGATCCGAGCCGCACGGGCGGCGACCTTCTCGACCCGGGTGCGACGCAGCCGCACGTACGCCTCGAAGGCCGACGTCACGTCGGGGAGGTCCCGCAGGCAGCGGGCGAGCTGCACCGCGCTCTCGATGGCGAGCGAAGCGCCCTGCCCGGAGCTGTTCGACGGCGCGTGCGCGGCGTCACCGACCAGCACCATGCGGCCCCGGTGCCAGTGCGGCACGGGCGGCATGATCTGCAACGCGCCGCCCACCTGGAGATCCTCGGCGGCGCTGGTGGCCATCAGCTCCCGACCCGGGTCGTCGTCGCCGTAGGTGGCTCGCAACGTGTCCAGCCACTGCCGCGCCGGCACCGCACGGGCCTCGACGATGCTCATCGGCCGCTGCCCCGGAAGGTTGGCACCCCAGCGGGTGCCGCCACCCGGCTCGGGCCAGTACAGGTAGTAGCCCCGCCGCCCGAAGGCGAACGTCATGGTGCCCGGCTCGGCGTCCACCTCGTGCCGGGCGACCGCCTCGAAGCCGAGCAGCCCGGTGAACCGGGGGCCGGGCGCGGCCGGGTCGATGAGGCCACGGACCGTGGACCGGATGCCGTCCGCGCCGACCAGGACGTCGGCGCTGGCCGTGCTGCCGTCCTCGAAACGGGCGGTGACGCCGCCGTCGGTCTCCTCGACGCCGACCAGTCGCTTGCCGTACGCGAAGGTGACGCCCTCGGCGACAGCCCGGTCGTGCAGCAGCCGGTGCAGCTCGGCCCGGTGCACCACGCGCAGCGGCGGCACCCCGGCCAGCATCGGCAGGTCGATGCGCCGGGAGCCGACGGCCATGACGCTGCGGTGGATTCCGGTGGCGATCGCGGTCACCGCCTCGTCCGCGCCGACCGCCCGCAGGGCGGCCACGCCGTTGGGCGCGAGCGCGAGGGTGCCGCCGATGCCGCCCACCCCGCCGGCGGTCTCCGGGTACGCCTCGGCGACGGTGACGGTGATGCCGGCGCGGCGTAGCGCAAGGGCTGTCACCGGCCCGGCGATGCCGCCGCCGATGACGATCGCGGTTCGTACCGTTGTCATGCTGTCTCTCCCTGGGTCGTCGCGTGGGTGCGTACGAACCGACCTGGGAGGGGACCCGGTTATCCTCGTGGTTGCCGCGTCGGGCCGGGTGCCTGCTCAGGTGCCGGTTCGAGGTAGGGCTCCGGCGGGGTGTTGGCGCACCCCGCCGGAGCTGTCTTGTCAGTCGGCGCTGTCGGGGTCGCTGCTGGTCCTTTCGGCCAGCTCGATCAGCTCGGCCGGCATCTCGCCGGTCTCGTGGAAGGCCCGCCAGGTGTCCAGCCCCGGGTAGCTGCCCGAGGTGAGCTCCGCGAGCAGGGCCCGCAGCCAGGCCGCTTCGGCGTCCCGGATAGCCAGGTCGTACTCGGTCTCCACCAGGAACAGTCGCGGGATCTCCCGCAGGTGGGCGTCGAGCGTCTCGCGGTCGCGCCGGAGCGCGTCGTCCAGCCGTTCGAGCCGCTGCCGGAGGAGGTCGGTGGCCTCGTCGGGATGCAGTGCGGCGAGCACCGAGAGGCCGGCCCGGAAGCGGGGATGCTCCGACATCGGCGTGCCGACCAGCTCGCGCGCCCAGTCGACCAGCTCGGCCCGTCCCGCGTCCGTGATCCGGTAGACGGTGCGTTCCGGTCGTCGGCCCTCGCGCACGCTCTCCACGGCGGCGATCAACCGGTGTTTGTCCAGGTTGCGGATCACCGTGTAGAAGGAGCCCCACTTGAACTCCATGTCCTGGTCCTTGCCCCAGGCGCGCAGCGTGCTGGCCATCTCGTAGGGGTGCATGGGCCGCTGGACGAGGGCGGAGAGCACGGCCAGTGCCAGCAGGTTGCCGACCTTGCGTCGCTTCGGCATGACGCACCTCCCAAATACTCGTGGACGAGTATACGCATACGAGTATTCGCGTCACCAGCCCTCGGGCCGCCAGGACCGGCGCGCACGGCCGGCCTACGATCACGGGGTGGAGGAAGATATCCGGCGGATCGGGATCATGGGTGGCACCTTCGACCCGATCCACCACGGGCACCTCGTCGCGGCCAGCGAGGTCGCGGACCGGTTCGGCCTGGACGAGGTGGTCTTCGTCCCGACCGGGCAGCCGTGGCAGAAGGCTGACGAGCCGGTCAGTCCCGCCGAGGACCGGTACCTCATGACGGTCATCGCCACCGCCTCCAACCCCCGCTTCCAGGTCAGCCGCGTCGACATCGACCGCAGCGGACCGACGTACACGGTCGACACGTTGCGCGACCTCCAGGCCGAGTACGGTCCCAAGGTCCAGCTCTTCTTCATCACCGGCGCGGACGCGCTGCAACGCATCCTGTCCTGGAAGGACCTGGACGAGATCTTCGAGCTGGCGCACTTCATCGGCGTGACCCGGCCCGGTTTCGCGCTTACCGACAAGCACCTCCCGGCGGACACGGTCAGCCTGGTCCAGGTGCCGGCGATGTCCATCTCGTCGACGGACTGCCGCGCCCGGGTCGCCCGGGGTGAACCCGTCTGGTATCTGGTGCCCGACGGTGTGGTGCAGTACATCGCCAAGCGACGCCTCTATCAGCCCTGATTGCGCCCGGTATACGCCGTTTCGTGCGCCTAACCGACCAGAACTGACGGGTCGGGACCTCGCCGGGTGTGAGACGCTTGGAGGATCGCACGCCTGATCGAAGGAGAACGGTGACAGTTTCCGAACGCGCGCACGAGCTGGCGATCGCCGCCGCCCAGGCAGCCGCCGACAAGAAGGCGCAGGACATCGCGATCATCGACGTCGGCGACCAGCTCGCCATCACCGACGCGTTCCTGCTCGCCGCCGCCCCGAACGAGCGTCAGGTGCTCGCCATCGTCGACGCCATCGAGGAGCGCCTGCTGGAGCTTCCGGAGAAGGCCAAGCCGATCCGGCGCGAAGGCGAGCGCGGCGGCCGTTGGGTGCTGCTCGACTACGTCGACATCGTGGTGCACGTCCAGCACACCGAGGAGCGCGAGTTCTACGGGCTCGACCGCCTCTGGAAGGACTGCCCCACCATCCCGTTCGTCGACCGCGACCTGGTCGAGGCCGACGCCAGCGGGTCCGCCGCGGCCGAATGACCCGGCTGATCGTCTGGCGGCACGGCAACACCGACTGGAACGCCGCCAACCGCGTCCAGGGGCAGACCGACGTACCCCTCAACGACCTGGGCCGCGACCAGGCCCGCGCCGCCGCGCCGCTGCTCGCGTCGCTGCGACCCGATGCCATCGTGTCCAGCGACCTGAGCCGCGCCGCGGACACCGCCGGCGCGCTGGCCGCGTTGACCGGGCTGCCGGTACGCACCGACGCGCGGCTGCGCGAGCGGCACTTCGGCCAGTGGCAGGGCCTGCACCTCACCGAGGTGGCCGAGCGTTTCCCCGCCGAGTACGCCCGTTGGCGGGCCGGCGACCCGGCCCCGGGGGCGGATCTGGAGCCGCTGCACGACCTCGGTGAGCGGGTGGCCGCCGCACTCCTGGCGGCGGCCGACGCGACCCCCGGCGGGACCGTGGTCATCGCCACCCACGGCGGTGGCTCCCGCCAGGGCATCGGTCACCTGCTCGGCTGGCCCGCCGACGTGCTGCGCACCATCGGCTCGCTGGCCAACTGCCACTGGACGGAACTGCAGCACGACGACGTTCGAGGTTGGCAGCTCCGCGGTCACAACGTCGGGCTCGTCACCGCGCCTGCCGTCGTCGACGCGGTCTGAGCGCGCGACCGACCCGCGCACCTCGGCGCACCGGGTCGTGATCGGCTAGCGTGCCGGGCATGCCCGTCGCGGTCGTCACCGACTCCACCGCCTACCTCCCGCCCGAGCTGGTGCGGCGGCACCGGCTGACCGTCGTCCCGCTGACCGTCGTGCTCAACGGCGCGGAGGGGCTGGAGGGAGTGGAGACGCAGCCCGCCGACGCCACCCGCGCACTGGGCGAGCGGCGGGTGTCGGCCAGCACCTCCCGCCCCGCGCCCGAGCAGTTCGCCCGGACGTACCGCCGCCTCCTGGACGACGGCGCCGACGGCATCGTCTCGGTGCACCTGTCCGCCGGCCTGTCCGGCACCGTCGAGGCGGCCCGGCTCGCCGCCGTCGACGTCGACGGCCGGGTCGAGGTCGTCGACAGCCGCTCGACCGGCATGGGGCTCGGCTTTCCGGCCATCGCCGCCGCCACCGCCGCCCACGCCGGAGCGGACCTGGCCGGCGTACGCGACGCGGCGCTCGCCGCCGTCGCCCGGACCACCGTCTGGTTCTACGTCGACACGCTGGAGTTCCTCCGCCGGGGCGGCCGGATCAACGCCGCCGAGGCGCTGTTCGGCACCGCCCTCTCGGTCAAGCCGATCATGCACATGCCGGACGGGACGATCGTGCTGCGCGAGAAGGTGCGTACCGCCAGTCGGGGAGTGGCCCGACTCGTGGACCTGGCCGTCGAGGCGGCCGGCGACGACGAGGTCGACCTCGGCGTACACCATCTGGCCGCACCTGAGCGCGCCGATGCGCTGCTCGCCGCGCTCACCGTGCGTCTCGGCGAGCGCCTGCACGACACGTACGTCCCCGGGTGATCAGCAACTGCTTGCCGATCTCTACGATCTCGATGAGCTTGGTCGGGTCGGAGTCGAGGTCGACCATGTTGCCGGCCTCCTTGG
>NZ_JBEXIL010000073.1:0-24588 GCF_040608555.1 Micromonospora sp. NPDC005172 | reverse complement strand
TGGGTGCCGCCGACTTTTTGGGGGTGGTGCACTCCGGGCAGGCAGCTTCCGGCGGTGGTGGGGCGGTCGTCGCCGCCACAGGCGGCGACGGCGGCGAGCAGGGCGATGGTGGTGGCGATCGCGAGACCGCGTCGCGCCGTAGGGTGCATGGGAAACACCGACCTTTCTCGGTCTGGTTCTGCGGAACGGTGTGGTGGTGAGGCGCCCGGCGAGAGGCCGGACCGGGAACAGTTCAGGAACGCCGAGCCGGCCAGCGGGCCAGCAGCGCCCGGCCGAGGCGGGCCAACAGGCCCTGCACACCGCCGGGCGCGGCGATCATCACGACGATCAGCGTGACTCCGAAGATCGCCAGCGGGAGGTTGCCCTCCAGTCGCTGCGCCACCCCCGGCGACAGGGTGAGCAGCTCGGTGACGGAATGGGTGAGATCGGGCAGGGCGACCAGCAGCACGGCCCCCCAGAGCGCGCCGGCGAGACTACCGAGACCGCCGATCACCACGGCCATCAGCAGGAACAGGGACAGCGTCAGTGAGAACGCCCCGGGCGAGACGCTCTGCGACAGCACCGCGAGCAGACCACCGCCGAGCCCGGCGGTGGCGGCGCTGACCACGAATGCGAGAACCTGCGTACGGGCCACGTGGATGCCGGCGAGTCGGGCCGCCACCTCGTCGTCGCGGACGGCCCGGAAGGTCCGCCCGTACCGGCTGCGGACAAGGTTCGCCAGCAGGAGCAGCGCCAGCAACGTGGCGGCCGCCGAGATCCAGAGCTGCCACCGCTCGTAGGGGAAGTAGGGGCCGAGCGCCAGCGGCGGCGGCTCCACCGGCACCGACAGCCCCTGCTCGCCGCCCAGGACACCGTCGAAGGTGACGGCCAGCGCCGGCACGACGACGGCCACGGCGAGCGTCACCCCGGCCAGGTAGGGGCCGCGCAGGCGGGCCGCCGCCACACCGACCACCGCGCCGACCGCGACCGTGCCCAGTACCGCCGCGAGCAGCGACACCGGCAACAGCCAACCGCCGGTCAACCCCCGGTCGGCGAACGCGTTCTGGCACAGCGCCACCGTGTACGCCCCGGTCGCCATCAGTGCCCCGTGCCCCAGCGAGAGCTGGCCGTTGAGTCCGGTGAGGACGGTCAACCCGGCGGTGGCGCACAGGTACGCCGCGATCGTGGCGAGCTGGAAGTTGCGGAACGGCTCGACGGCATAGCTGACCGCGACCAGTAGCAACCCCACGGCGAGCGCGACCGCGAGGTGTCGCAGCAGCGTGGAGCCGCGTCGGGACTCGACCGGTCGGTCGCCGGTGTCGGCCGGCCGGTGTTTCGGCGGCACGGCCGCCCGGGTCGCGCTCACACCCGCCTCGCCGTGACCGGGGCGAACAGGCCGCCGGGCCGTACCAGCAGTACCGCCAGCAGCAGCACGAGCACCGCCAGCGGGGTGAGGTCACTGCCGGCGTACCCGCTCACGTAGGACAGCAGCAGCCCCACCACGAGGCCGCCGACGACCGCGCCCGGTGGACTGTCCAGGCCGCCGACCACCGCTGCGGTGAACGCCGAGACGAACACCAGGTCCATGGCGTGCGGGTGCAGGCCCAGCTCGGTCGGGATGACCAGCATCGCGGCGAGCGCGCCCACCCCGGAGGCGAGCGCCCAGCCGAGCGTCAACATGCCACCGACGTTCACCCCGAGCAGACGGGACACCTCCGGCGCGAACGCCGCAGCGCGCATCCGCAACCCGATCGCGGTACGGGCGAACATCCAGGCCAGCCCGCTGACCACCACCGCGATCGTGGCGAAGACGAACAGGTCGTACGGCGACAGCACGGCGACCCCGCCCACGCTCAGGGCGGACCGACTGAACGGGACGTCGGCGGGGCGGAACTCGTTGCCGTACACCATGCCGAGCACTGCCTGGATCAGCAGCACCAGGCCGAGCGCGACGATGACCGGATTGAGCGGCGAGGCGTGGTCGACGTGCCGCATCACGACCCGGTCCACCAGCGCGCCGAGCAGCAGGCCGGCGACGATCGCGACGACGAAACCGAGCCAGAAGAAGCCGGTCGCGGCGGTCACCGAGTACGCGACGTAGGCGGCGGCGACGGCCATGGCCCCCTGGGCGAAGTTCACGACTCGCGCCGCCCGCCAGATGAGCACCAACGCGAGCGCGAACGCGGCGTACACCGCGCCCCGGGACAGGCCGTCGACGGTGAGGAAGACGAAGCGGTCCAACTGTCCTCCCTTCAGAGGGGACACCGGTGGTGGTCAGAAACCGAGGTACGCGTGGCGCAGGTCGACGTCGTCACGCAGCGTCTCCGTCGGAGCGGCGATCACCACCTGACCGAGGGACATCACGACGCCCTGGTCGGCGACGGCGAGGGCACTGCGCACGTTCTGCTCGACCAGCAGCACCGTCAGGCCGGTCCGGTCGCGGAGCTGCCGCAGCAGCGCCATGATCCGGGCGACCACCCGGGGCGCCAGGCCGAGCGACGGTTCGTCCAACAGCAGCAGACGTGGCCGGCCGACCAGGGCCCGGCCGAGCGCGAGCATCTGCCGCTCCCCTCCGGAGAGCTGGTGACCGAGGTGCCGGCGACGCCGCGCCAGGGGCTCGAACAGCTCGTAGACCTCGTCGAGGGCGCGGCGCGCGTCCGCCCGGTCACGCCGCCACAGCCCGCCGAGCCGCAGGTTCTCGTCGACCGTCAGCTCGCTGATCACACCCCGGCCCTCCGGGACGTGGGCCATGCCGCGCCGCACGAGCTGCTCCACCGGCGTACCCCGCAGGTCCTCGCCCGCGAGGACGACCTGGCCGGCGCTCGGACGGATCATGCCGGAGAGCGCCCGCAGCAGCGTCGTCTTGCCGGCGCCGTTGGCGCCGACCACGGCGGCGATGGTGCCGGCCGGCACGGTGAGGTCGACGGCCCGCAACACCGGCGCGGCGCCGTAACCGGCCACCAGCCCCCGGACCACGAGCAGGTCCGGCGCGCTCACGGCGCGGCCTCCTCGACGAGGGCGCCCAGATACGCCTCGGTGACCGCCGCGTCGTCGCGGATCTCGGCCGGCGTCCCGGTGGCGATCACCCGACCGAAGTCGAGGACCACGATCTCGTCGCAGACGGCCATCACCAGGTCCATGTGGTGCTCGACGAGCAGCACGGCGCACGGGTCGGTGTCGCGGCGAGGGAGCTGCCGCACCAGCTCCGCGAGGTCGGCGATGTCGTCGGCGCCGAGGCCACCGGCGGGTTCGTCGAGCAGCAGCAGCCGGGGTCGCGCGGCGAGCGCGCGGGCCAGGGCGACCCGCTGGCGTACGGCGAAGGGCAGCGTGCCCGGCGCCGCCCCGGCGTGCTCGGCGATGCCCAGACCGTCGAGGATGTCCAGGGCGTGCCGACGGAGTCGGTGCTCGTCGCGGTCGCTGCGGGGCAACCCGAGCAGTGCGGCCCCGAACCCCGCACGGGCGGTGTGCGACGCGCCGGTCATCACGTTCTCCACGACGCTGAGGCCGGCGAAGAGCCCGGTCCCCTGCAGGGTCCGGGCGATGCCGAGCCTGGTCAGCCGGTGTGGTCGGGGTCGCAGCGGCCGGCCGTCGAGGGTCAGCGAACCCGTGTGCGGCGGAACGAAACCGCAGATCACGTTGAACAGTGTGGTCTTGCCCGCGCCGTTGGGCCCGATGACGCCCACCACCCGGTTGGGTGGCACCCGGAGCGAGACGTCGTCGAGGGCGGTGAGGCCGCCGAAACGGACGCCGATGTCGTGCAGTTCGAGGCCGCGCTCCATGCACCCATCCCTCTGCCGTGGCGGGTGTTATTTACACTCGCAGTGTACGTTTCTCGGTTATCGCGTCAAGACCCTTCGATGCGGCAACGCGAGCGGGACGGCCGCCCGACGGCGGCCGTCCCGGTTCACGCGCCCAGTCAGGAGCTGGGGCAGGTGTTGCGGTACTCCTCGATCTGCGAACCACTCGGCCCCGGGCAGAGGAACTGCTCGTAGCGGGTGTCGTCGTCGACGAACCGCTTCAGCCAGGCCACCATCTGCCGGGCGGTCGGCGTGTTCACCGTCTGCGGGAAGAAGTGGCTCGCGCCGTTCAACTCGAGGTACGCCTTCTCGGCCGACGACGGGATGCTGTTGTAGAAGGGCACCGAGTGCGTGGCGACCGGGGCGACGGTGTCGCTCTCGCCGCCGATGATCAGTGTCGGGACGCGCAGCTCGGACCAGCTCTTGTCCGTGTTCCAGGGCGCGAGGGGCACCGCGGCCTGCAACGACGGCCGCGACGAGGCCGCCTCCAGGGTTCCTCCGCCACCCATGGAGTGGCCGGCCACCGCGAGCCGGCTACTGTCGATCCGGCTCCGCACCGAGCTGCGCTCAGTGAGGTAGTCCAGCGCGGCGAGCAACTGCCGGCCACGGCTGTCCGGCTGGTCCAGCCGGGTGTTGGTCTCGATGCCGATCACCACGAAGCCGTGCGAGGCGATCCGTGGACCCAGCCAGCTGATGCTGGACCAGGCGGCGGTGTAGCCGGGCGAGATGGCGACGGCACCGAACGTGCCCTCGCTGGTGCTGGTCGGGTAGTAGATGACCCCGCCGCCGAAGCCGGTGACGCTCAGCGAGGACACGCTCTGCGAGGCGGTGGCGAAGGGGCCGCGGCTGGCCTCCAGGATCGCCGTGGTCGGGGCGGGGCCGCGCTCGTACGGGCCGGCCGCCTGCGCGGCGCCCGTCGGTCCGACGAGGACGCCGGTGGCGAGCAGGGTGGCGGCCAGCGCGAGCCGGGCGGCTCGGGCGGGCAGGGAACGGGGACGGGTGGTGGTTGGTGACGACACGTCGGGCACTCCCTAGAGTCGAGCGATATCGACGCTCATCAGTCTTGGTCGCCCGGGTCCATCGGCGCATCGGTGAAATCACCAGTCCCGACGAAGGATCGGATTATTTGCGCGTTTCGACCCTCTGGCCAGGGGTAGGGGTGCATGGGCCTGCTCAAACGCTCCAGGGAGAGGTTCGCCCAGTGGATTCCAGCAAGCCCGCCGAGGCGGTCAAGAACGTCGTCAAGACCGCCTCCGAGAAGATCGCCGACGCCCTCACGCCGGACGTGCCGGGCGCACCCGGCAGCGCACCGCCGAGCATCGAGGAACCGACCTCGCCCCACGACCCGCTACCGCCCAAGACGGAGCAGGGCGCGCCGCAGACCCGGACGCCGACCGGCGTCGAGACCGGCGCGCCGACGACCGCGAACGGCCAGCAGGGCGCGTACCTGACGACGGCGAACGGGGCGCGGCTACGCGACACCGACCACTCGCTCAAGGCCGGACCCCGGGGACCGGTCCTCCTTCAGGACCACCACCTGCGCGAGAAGATCACGCACTTCGACCACGAGCGCATCCCCGAGCGCGTCGTACACGCGCGGGGCGCGGGCGCGCACGGCGTCTTCACGGCCTACGGCACCGCCGAGGCGGTCACCAGGGCCGGCTTCCTCAAGAAGGGCCGGGAGACGGAGGTCTTCGTCCGGTTCTCCACGGTCCTGGGATCGCGCGGCTCGGCCGACACCGTCCGGGACACCCGGGGATTCGCGACCAAGTTCTACACCGACGAGGGCACCTTCGACCTGGTCGGCAACAACATGCCGGTCTTCTTCATCCAGGACGCCATCAAGTTCCCCGACATCATCCACGCCGCCAAGCCGCACCCCGATCGGGAGATCCCGCAGGCCCAGAGCGCGCACGACACCTTCTGGGACTTCGTCTCGCTGCACACCGAGGCGCAGCACCACACCATCTGGAACATGTCCGACCGGGGCATCCCGCGCTCGTACCGGACCATGGAGGGCTTCGGTGTGCACACCTTCCGCCTGGTCAACGAGGCCGGCGAGACGACGCTGGTCAAGTTCCACTGGAAGCCGAAGCTCGGCGTGCACTCCCTGACCTGGGAGGAGGCGCAGCTGCTCGGCGGGATGGACCCCGACTTCCACCGCCGCGACCTCTACGACGCGATCGAGGCCGGCGCGTTCCCCGAGTGGGAACTCGGCATCCAGGTCTTCCCCGACACTCCCGAGGAGACCTTCGCCGGCATCGACCTACTGGACGCCACGAAGATCGTCCCGGAGGAACTGGCGGAGGTGCAACCGATCGGCCGGCTGGTCCTCAACCGGACGCCGACGAACTTCTTCGCCGAGACCGAGCAGGTCGCCTTCCACCTCGGCCACCTCCCCCCGGGCATCGACGTCACGAACGACCCGCTGTTGCAGGGCCGGCTCTTCTCGTACGTCGACACGCAGCTCACCCGCCTGGGCGGCCCGAACTTCACGCAGATCCCGATCAACCGTCCCCACGCGGCGGTCAACGACATGCTGCGTGACGGCTTCCACCAGCAGGCCGTGCACGCCGGAGTGGCGCCGTACCGGCCGAACTCGCTCGACGGCGGCAACCCCTTCCCGGCCGGCGACGCCGAGCACGCCTTCGTCGACGTACCGGTGACGGTGGCGCAGGCGCCCAAGGTCCGCGCGAACCCCGCGTCCTTCGACGACCACTACAGCCAGGTACGGCTGTTCTGGCTGAGCATGTCGCCCGTGGAGCGGGAGCACATCATCCGGGCGTACACCTTCGAGCTGGGCAAGTGCTACCACCAGGCGATCAAGGAACGGCAGCTCCAGTCCCTCGCCAACATCGACCCGGTGCTCTGCGAGCAGGTGGCCACCGGCCTGGGCCTGCCCGCGCCGCAGCCGACGGTGCCGCTGGCGGACGTCGCCCCGAGCCCGGCGCTGTCCCAGGTCGGCGGGGAGTGGCCGGCCGACGGCCGGACGGTCGGGATCGTCGTCGACCCCGACGGTGACCTGGACGACGTCGACGGGGTCCGCCGGGCGGTGTTCGAGGCCGGGATGGTGCCACTGCTGATCGCCCCGCACGGAGGCATGGTGGGCGACCTGCCCGTCCAGCGGACCTTCGCCACCGGCCGCTCGGTCGAGTTCGACGCGCTCCTGCTGGCCGGGGCACCGGTGCCCGCGCCCGACGCGCTGCCCGCCCGCGACGCCAAGGCCGGACGACCGGACGCGGCGACCGTCGACCCCCGCGTGCTGCTCCTGGTCGAGGAGTGCTGGCGGCACGCCAAGGCGATCGGCGCGTGGGGCGCCGGCGTCACCGTGCTGGAGCAGGCCGGGGTGGCGGGCACACCCGGCATCGTGGCCGCCGACTCGGGTGCCGAGGCGCTGACCGGGGTGCAGCGGTTGATGGCCGCGCACCGGGTGTGGGAGAGGTTCCCCGCCTCGGTGGGCTGACCCGACATGGACGAGGGCCGTCCCCCGCTTCCGCGGGTGGGCGGCCCTCGTCGTCGAATCGGCCTTGCGCGTTCAGCGTGGTCGGCCGCGCCCACGTCAGCCGATGTCGGCCAGCCGCGGCAGCACCTCGTCGCCGAGCCGCCGGGCGAACTCCACGGGGTGCCGGTCCGGCGTGACCTGCACCTCGCTGACGCCGAGCGCGGCATAGTCGGACACCTCGGCGAGGAACGCGTCGAGATCCTCCAGCGGCGGCTTGGAGGCCAACACGGTCTTGGTGATGCTGTCGTAGTCGCGGCCCTCGGCGGCGCAGTGCCCGCGCAGCACGTCCAGCTTGTGCGCGATCCCCTCGGCGCCCGTGCCGAACAGGTTGCAGGCGTCGGCGTACCGGGCGACCAGCAGCAGTGTCTTCTTCTCGCCGCTGCCGCCGATCATGATGGGCGGGTGCGGACGGCGCAGCGGCTGGGGCGAGTTGATCGTCTCCGTGAGCTGGTAATGCCGCCCGTCGAACGGCCCGTCGTCGTCACTCCACATCTGCTTGCAGATCCGCAGCGTCTCCTCCAGTCGCTCGAACCGCTCGGCGACCGGCACCACGGGCACGCCGAGTCCCCGCTGCTCCCGCTCGTACCAGGACGCCCCGATGCCGAGCCGGGCCCGGCCGCCGGAGAGCACGTCGAGGGTCGTCACGGTCTTGGCCAGCAGCCCCGGATAGCGGTACATCACACCGGTGACCAGCACACCGAGCGTCATCCGGCGGGTCTGCGCCGCGACGTAACCCAGCGTGGTGTACGCCTCCAGCATCGGCTCCTCGGCCGGCGCCAGCGCCTCCATCTGGAAGAAGTGGTCCATGACCGTGAACGAGGCCACTCCGGCCTGTTCGGCGATGGTCGCCGCCTCGGCGAGGGTCGGCGCGATGGCCGCCGGATCGGCCGGAGTCGAAAAGTTCCAGTAGTGCAGACCGAGCTTCATGTTCGGCACCTCCGCGATCGAGCCTAGTAGCGCTTCCCGGGTTCCCAACGCGTCGTCGGCACGATGGTGGTGGTCCCCGTACGACGAGCGGGCGGAGTCCATTACCGGTTCATGACAATTCGAGGATCGGGAGCGGATATCCCGCTGGCACCTTCTGCTGAGTGATCCAAGAGCTGTCTCTCACCGAGCCACGACCGGGCGGGTACGACCCCGACGCGCGCGTCCGGTTGCGTCACCGGCGGCAGGCCGACACCGGCGGACCGCAGCGTGTGCAGTGGGCCGACGCCGCTAAGGGTGTCTGCATCCTCCTCGTCGTCGCCTGGCACGTCGTCCTGAAGGACTACCTGCGCATCGACTGGCACGTCGGCGTACCCGTGCCGGGCCTGTGGGGCACGCTGGGCGAGCAGTTCCTGCCGCTGCGGATGCCGCTCTTCTTCACCATCTCCGGCCTCTTCGCGGCGAACGCCGTGCACCGGCCGTGGCGGACCGTCGCCCGGAGTCGCATCGCCGGGTTCCTCTACCTGTACGCCCTCTGGCTCCTGGTCCACACGGCGGTCCTCGCCCTGACGCCGGACTTCCCGACCGACCGGGCCACGTCCGCCCTCGGCCTGTTGGCGCAGCTCACCATCACGCCCTCCAACCTCTGGTACCTGTACGCCCTGGCGCTCTACTTCACGCTCGCCAAGGCGACGCGTCGGCTGCCGAAGCTGCTGGTGGGCGTACCCGCCGCGGCGTTGTCCGCAGTCGCCGCCGCCGGCCTGCTGGCCACGGCGGGCAACCGCGCCGGCCTCTACCAGAACCTGATCTTCTTCCTCGCCGGCCTGTATCTGCGGCCCCACATCCAGCGCTGGGCCGCCACGGCCACCGGGCGTCGGCTGGCGCTGACCGGCGGGTCGTACGCCGTGGCGCTCGCCGCGATGGCGGCCGCGGGCGCACAGCGGTGGTTCGGCGTCTGGCCGGCGGTCTCCGTCGTGGCGGTGGCCTTCGGTGTCACCGCCGCCGCCCGACTGGTCCGGTGGCCCGCCCTCGGCGACCGGCTGGCCGCGCTCGGGCGCACCACGCTGCCCGTCTACGTCATCCACATGCCGCTGGTGGCGCTGCTGCACCGCCTCCTGGCCGCCCGGGTCTCCGGGCTGGGCGCGGGCGCTCAGGGCCTCGTCGTGCTGGGCTACCCGATCGCGCTGACCGCGCTCGTCACCGGTCTGAGCCTGGCCGTACACCGGCTGCTGCTGGCGGCGCACGCCCGCTGGTTGTTCGCGCTCCCCGGCCCCCGTCGCCCGGCGGCCGACCGATGAGCGCGTTGGGCGGAGCGGTGGTCGACCTCGGGGCGATCGCCGAGAACGTCCGCACGGTCGCCGCGGTCACCGGCACCGACCTGATGGCGGTGGTGAAGGCGAACGCGTTCGGCCACGGCGCAGTGCCCGTCGCGCGGGCCGCGCTGCGCGCCGGGGCCACCTGGTTGGGCGTGACCTCGGCGGCCGAGGCGTTGGAGCTGCGCGCGGCGGGGATCACCGCGCCGACGTTGAGCTGGCTGCACCGACCGGACGACGACTTCGCCGAGCTGATCGTCGCGGGCGTCGACGTGGGCGTCTCGACGACCACCCACCTGCACGCGCTCGTCGACGCGGCCCTGCGCCTCGGCCTGCCCGCGACGGCGCAGCTCAAGGCCGACACCGGCCTGAGCCGCAACGGCGCCGGCCGCGACGACTGGCCCGACCTGGTGGCCTGGGCCCGTAAGTACGAGGTGCAGGGCGCGCTCCGGGTACGCGGCGTGTGGTCCCACCTGGTCGACGCGGACGTACCGGGCACTCCCACGCTGGCCCGTCAGGTGCGGACCTTCACCGAGGCGCTGCACGTCGCCCGGACCGCGGGCCTCGACCCCGACCTCGTGCACCTGGCCAACTCGGCGGCGGCGCTGTCGGCGCCCCGGACCCACTTCGACCTCTGCCGGATCGGGCTGGCCCTCTACGGCGTCGACCCGTTCGGCGCGGTCGGTCCGGGCGAGTTCGGGCTGCGCGCGGCACTGACGCTGCGCACCACGGTGGTCAACGTGAAGCGGGTGGCGGCCGGCACGGGCGTCTCGTACGGGCCGGAGCACGTGACAGCCGCACCGACGACGCTGGCGCTGCTGCCACTCGGGTACGCCGACGGGCTGCCCCGGGCCACCGAGGGCCGGGCCGAGGTGTGGCTCGGCGGTCGACGCTGCCCGGTCGTCGGGCGCATCGCCATGGACCAGTGCGTCGTCGACGCCGGTGACCTGGCGGTCGGCATCGGCGATCCGGTCGTCGTCATCGGCGCGGGACGCGACGACGACGCGCCGAGAGTCACCGAGTGGGCGCGCTGGGCCGGCACCAACCCACACGAGATCTTGACCGGAATCGGGGCGCGGGTGGGCCGCGACCATCTCCACGAAAGGGCGGACGTCGCATGACTACGCGACTGGCAGTGCTGTACGGCGGACGAAGCGGCGAGCACGAGGTGTCACGGCGCTCGGGGGAGAGCATCCTGGCCGGGCTGGACCGCGAGCGGTACCAGGTCACCGAGGTGCTCATCGGCGTCGACGGCGGATGGCACGTCGACGGTCGTCCCACCAGCCTGCCGCAGGCGCTGCGGGTGCTACGCGCCCAGGACGTGGTGTTCCCGGCCCTGCACGGCCCGTACGGCGAGGACGGCACGGTCTCGTCACTGCTGGAGTGGCTGGGCGTGCCGTACGTCGGCAACGGCGTCTTCGCCAGCGCGGCGGGCATGGACAAAGGCGTCACCAAGCGGCTCCTGGCCGCGGAGGGCCTGCGGGTCAGCCCGGGTGTGACGCTGCGGCCCGGGGAGACCCTGTCGCCGGCCGACCAGCGACGACTGGGCCTGCCGGTCTTCGTCAAGCCGGCGCGGGCCGGTTCCAGCCTGGGCGTGGTCCGGGTGACGGAATGGTCGGCTCTGCCGGACGCGCTCGCGCAGGCACGGAAGGTCGATCCGAAGGTGCTCGTCGAGCAGGGGGCGCACGGCCGGGAGATCGACGTCGCCGTCCTGCAGCACCCCGACGGCCGGGTGCAGGCCGGGCCGCCCCTGGAGATCCGGGTCAGCGGCGCGGGCTTCTTCGACTACGACGCGAAGTACGACGGTGGCGCCGTCTTCCAGATCCCGGCCCGACTCGACCCGGCCACCACCGAGGTGCTCCAGGACCGGGCGATCCGTGCCTTCGACGCCCTCGACTGCCGGGGACTGCTGCGGGTCGACTTCTTTCTCGCCCACGAGGGTGCGGAGCCCATCGTGAACGAGGTCAACACCTTCCCCGGTTTCACCGCCGCGTCGCAGTTCCCGCAGATCTGGCAGCGGGCCGGCATCGAGTTTCCCGCCCTGCTCGACATCCTGGTCTCCGGCGCGCTCGCCTACCGGGCTCAGGCTCTCTCCCGAGGCCTGCCCCGGCCGGGACGGGCGGTCGACCTGGTGTGAGCGACAGTCGCCCCGGTCACTCGAGCGGGCAGGACCAGGGCGGCCGGGTGCCGTCCGGGCCGACGAGGGTGACCGGGGCGGGACTGACCGCCGAATCGGCGAACGCCACGGTGCAGATGATCTGGTTGGCCGCGAGGGTGGACAGCGGCAGCACGGGAGTCGGCGTCTTCACCGTGATGCCGGGCTCGTCGACGCTCGACGTCACCGTTGTCGGAGCGAGGTCGGTCGGCACCTCGCTGGTGAACCCCGCGCTCCGCTCGGTGTCGGTGGGGCCGGCCGCGAGCAGCGCGAGTGTCTCGGCCGGTAACGGCGGCGCGCCCTTGGCCGGTCGCAGCACCAGCGCCAGCTCGCCGTCCGAGATCAGGTAGACGCCCCCACCGCCGGACGGGCCGCTCACCGCGGAGCGGCCGGTGATGACGCCGCTGGGCCGGACCCCGCAGCCGGCCGTGAACAGGGTGAGCAGGAGGCCGCCCGCGACGAGCGCCCGCGCCACGCGACGACCGATCACCGTACGCCTCCGGCGGCGGTGGTCTCGGCCGCCATCCGGGGCAGGCGGAGTGTGAACACGGCTCCACCTCGCGACGCGTTGCTCGCCACGAGGCTCCCCGACTGCCCGCCGTGCCGGTGCAGGCGCGCGTTCTCCCACGCGATGGCGAGACCCAGGCCGCTGCCCTCGGAGCGGGTCCGGGCGGTGTCGGCCTTGTAGAAGCGGTCGAACACGTGTGGAAGCACCTGCGGGTCCAGCCCCGGCCCCTCGTCGGCGACCACGATCGTGAACCACTCCGGTTCGGCGCGCAGACGTACGGACACCGGCTGGGCGCCGTGCCGGAAGGCGTTGCCGACCAGGTTGGCGACGATGACGTCCAGCCGGCGGGGATCGAGCCGGGCGACGACACCGGGCGGCAGCTCGGTCCGTACCCGATCGGTCCAGCCCCGCAGCCGCAGCGTCGCGGTGACAGCCGCGGCGACGTCGACGTCGTCGAGGGCGAGCCGGGCGGTGCCGGAGTCGAACCTGCTGACCTCGATGAGGTCGTTGACCAGTTGGGTGAGGCTCTGCGTCTCCTGGCTGACCAGCCGGGCGGCCTGGCCGGCGTCCCCGGGCAGCCGGTCCGCCTCCTCGTCCAGGACGTCGGTGACGGCCGTCATGGCGGCCAGCGGCGTCCGGAGTTCGTGGGACACGTCGGCCACGAAGCGCCGCGCGTCGGCCTCCATCCGCCGCAGCTCACCGACCTGGCGTTCGATGGTCGCGGCGGTGTCGTTGAAGGTGCGGGTGACGTCGGCGAGCTCGTCGACGCCCCGGACGGTCAGTCGGGTGGACAGGTCACCCTCACCGAGCCGGCGTGCCGCGCGACCCAGTTCGCGCACCGGCCGCAGCACGCCCCGGGCGGCCAGCAGGGCGAGCAGGACGGCGAGGATCAGGGAGAGCCCGCCGGTCACCCACGCCAGCGTGGCGAGCCGGTCGATGCTCCGCTGCTCGGAGGCGAGGCTGCGCACCGAGTAGACCTCCACTCCGGACTCCACGGACGTGCCGTCGGACCGCTCGATCCGCAGCTGCGTGCCGATGAGCAGCACGGGATGTCCGCCACGGTCGACGCGCTGCCAGGCGATCTGACCGCCCGCCACCTCCTTGCGCAGCTCGGGGGTGAGCGGTTCCCTGCCGTCGACCCCCGACGCCCACCGGTCCCGGTAGTGGACCAGGGCGTAGCTGTCCCGGTCGGAGAGCCGTTGGGCCAACACGTTCAGCTCCTCCGGGCTGGGCGGCAGGCCGAGGATCGGATACACCTTCGTGAGCTGGTCGGTCAGCGAGGCCACCGCCGCGTCCTGCGCCTGCTGGAGGATGACGGTCCGGGCCTGGAAGTAGCTGCCGCTGGCGACCACGGCCGTGGTGGTCACGCCCAGCAGGGCGAACGCCAGGAGCAGGCGGGTGCGGAGGCCCAACGCCATGGCGCGGGCCCGGTTCCAGGGGGTCACAGCGGTCCGAACCGGTATCCGAAACCGCGTACGGTCTGGATGAAGACCGGCGTCGACGGCTCGTCCTCGATCTTGGCGCGTAGCCGCTGGACGCAGGCGTCCACCAGGCGCGAGTCACCGAGATATCCGTGCTCCCAGACGGCCTCCAGCAGTTGCTGGCGGCTGAGCACCTGACCCGGCGTGTACGCGAGTTCGAGCAGCAGACGCAGCTCCGTCGGGGCCAGGCTGACAGGCACCCCGCCCTTGCTGACCACCAGGGCGGCACGGTCGATGGTCAGGGCGCCGTGCTGGTGCAGCCCGGGCCGCTCCGGGCCGGGGCGTCGCGAGTCGCCGCCGGTACGTCGCAGCACCGCGCGGATGCGCGCCTCGAGCACCCGGGCCTGTACCGGTTTGACCACGTAGTCGTCGGCGCCCGCCTCCAGACCCGCCACCACGTCCATGTCGTCGTTGCGGGCGGTGAGCATGATGATGGGCAGGTCACCACGCTGTCGGATGCGACGGCACACCTCGAAGCCGTCCATACCCGGCAGCATGAGATCGAGGACGACCACGTCGGGGGCGCTCGCCCGCATCCGCTCCAGCCCCTGCTCACCGGTCGCCACGGCGTCCACCGTGTGGCCCTGCCGGGTGAGCGCCAACTGCAGTCCGTCGCGGACCGTCTGGTGATCTTCGATCAGCAGGACCTGGGGCATGCCGTCAAGTATCCCATCATGAGAATTGCTCGCTTTTTGTCGATGTCCCGCGCCCGCTCTCGACCGGTCAGCGCCCGGACGTCCGGTCATCTGACGACTGCGCCGGCCCGCCGAACTCCACCGACCGGATCAGGAACGCCGCCACACCCACCGCCAGCATCGTCAGCCCGGCCGCCGCGAGGATGGCCACGAACGGCCCCCACCGCAGCGCGGTTGCCAGACCCGGCACCAGCACCCGAACCACCCAGACCAGCACGAGCAGCCCGACCGCCCCCTCGGCGGCAACGCGCCAGGCCCGGCCGGACGCCGGCACGGCAGGCAAGCGACGCGCGGCCCCGCCGGGCCGTGCCGCCAGCACGGCCGCCGCCAGGCAGAACAGCGCCACGCTCAGCAGAACCCCACCGAGCACGTCGCTGAAGCGGTGCCATCCCGCGATCATCGTGGCCGCGCCGATCACCGAGACGCCCGCCGCGCCCGGCAGCACCAGCCACCGCCGGACCGCAGCGGGCACCACCAGCAGGAACGCCAGCGCCAGGGCCGTCGCGACAGCGACGTGACCACTGGGGAAGCTGTTGTGCGTGGTCGAACCGGCGACCGCGAACTCCGGGCGGGGCAGCGCCGACTTCGCCGCGCCGGCCGCCAGCACCGCGCCGAGCACCATGCCGACACCCACGACGCCGGGCAGCAGCCGGCGGCCGAGCAGACCCACCACCAGCACCGCGGCGAGCAGGACGGCGAGCAACGACGGCCGGCCGAAGTGCCGCAGGACGACAGTGGCCGGACCGAACAGGTCGCTGGACTGCTCGTATCCCCCGCCGCGCTCGGCGCGCGGCAGGAGCAGCCCGTCGATCCACTGACCGGGCTGGGTCCACACGAACACCACGCCGACCAGACCCAACGCGAGGAGACAACAGACGGCCGCCGCGAGCAGTCGGACAGCCGGCGGCACGGCGGGCCGGTCGTGGGCCAGCGTCGACGCGGGAACGGGCGGCAGCGCTCGCGTCGGGGAGGACGAGCGACCGACGGGGTACGACGATCCGTGGGACATGGCGACCATGCTCGGCCCGCCAGATCCGGACGCTGTCCGTGGATTGTCTTGGTTCTGTCACAACCGCCGCGCGTACCGGAAAAACGGGGCGATCCTCCCCCGCGACCGCCCGCCCACAGGTCGTGTCGCCAAGCTGTCCGGACGTGAACTTCAATTCACATGCTTACATGCAACTATGTTTTACCCGGCCGAGACGAGCCGCCACTAGGGTCAGGACGCCGATCGATCTTCGTCTCGGCAGTGCGAAAACCATCCGGAGTGTTCGTGGGGAACCGGAAGGGGTTGGGCAATGCACGGGGTTTCGGCCGCTTCGCTGGTCATCGGCATCGCGTCCTCGCCGGCCGAGCGCCGGCAGTTGGCGCGGCTGCTCGGCGGGAGCGACGCCTTCCTGATCGTCTCGAACGTCGAGCAGGCACGGGAGTTCCTCGGGGTGGGCGAGTTGCCCCCGGTCGTACCCCCGCCCGTTCCGGCCGTGCACACGGAGGTGCCGCCACTCTCGCAGCCGCCACCCGACCTGAGCGTCGACTCCGACCGGCGGGTGCTGCGCTGGCGTGACCAGGAGATCGACCTGACCCGGCTGGAACACGACGTGCTGCTCTGTCTCGTCGACGCTCCCGGGCAGGTCTGGACGTACGAGCGGCTGCACCTCGAGGTCTGGGGCAACCGGCACCTCGGCCGCGGGTCCGACATCCACTCGGTCGTCCGCCGGGTACGCCGCAAGCTCGCCCGGCTCGACTCCACGGCCACGATCCACGCGGTCCGTGGAGTCGGCTTCCGACTCACCCCGATCTGAACGCACCCACGTCACGAACGGGCCGGCCCGCCCGGTCGAGGACCAGGCGGGCCGGTTCGGTGCGTTACCGCTCAGGCGTCAGCACCGGATGGGCTTCAGCGTGAAGTTCTCCACCGCGGGCGTGGTGGTGTCGATCTTCGTCGAACGGGTCTGGGGCTTCCAGCCGTCCTTGGCGACGATCATCGTGAGCGGGTTGTTCCGGCGGTCCACCCAGTAGGCGTACGTGCCGGCGGCGTCGGTCGTGAACGTCCACGACATCGCCCACGAGTCGACCTGGACCACCGCGCCGGCGATCGGTGCGGTGGCACCCGCACAGCTGGTCCCGGTCACCGTACCCATCAACTTGCCCCAGGTCTTCGGGGGCGTCACGGTCATGGTCACCGGCACCGGCGGCACCGAGTAGGGCGTGTTCTCCCTGATCGTGACCGCGGCCGAGTAGATGCCCGGCTGGTCCACGTTCGCCGTCAACCCGACGGTGACCGTGACCTTCTCACCCGGCGCCAGGGTGGCCGTCGTCTTGTCGATCGTCATCCAGCTGACGTCGGCCGCCGCCTCGGCGCATCCCTCGAAGCCCGGCAGGGCCTCGCTGTCCGGCGCCGCGTTGAAGCTGCCCGACGAGCCGCCGATCTTGTAGAAGCCGCACGCCGCGCCGCCCCGGTAGCGGGCGGTGTTGGCGTTCGGCAGGTTCGACCACGAGCTGGTGGCCGGGTCGAAGGCGAAGCCGGCGTTGGTGATGGCACCGCCCTGCGACCCGCCCACGACCAGGAGCTTGCCGCTGGCCACCGCGTACGAGCTGGCCCAGTTGTCGGTCGGCGCGTCCGCGATGGCGGTCCAGGTGTTGGCGCCCGGGTCGTAGGAGTAGCTGGCCTTCTGCGCCGCCGTGCCGTCGTTGCCACCGGTGCAGTAGAGGACGCCGTCGATCCCGCCGCAGGAGGCGAAGGCCACCGACTTCGGGTAGTTGGCGAGCGTCTCCCAGGTGTCGGCGCCAGGGTCGTACCGGACCACGGAGTTCGACATCGGCAGGCACGCCGAGGTCGTGCAGCCGCCCACGGCGTAGAGCTTGCCGTCGACGACCGCCTGCCCGGCGGCGGCCCGCGGGGCGGGGTTGTCGGCCAGTTCGGTCCAGGCGTTGGCCCCCGGGTCGTACGACCAGGTGGCGGCGTCCGGGCCCTCGGCGCCCCAGCCGCCCGTTGCGATGATCTTCCCGCCGACCACGCCGACGGTCAGCGCGTTGCGGGCGCCGGGCAGGTCGGCGGCGGCCGTCCAGGTCTGCGCGACCGGGTCGTACGCGTAGTTCTTCGCGGTGGAGGCGGTTCCGTCGCCACCACCGACCGAGTACACCTTGCCGTCCAGAGTGACCACCCGGTTGTCCATGATGTTGCCCGGGTAGTCGGTGATGTCCGTCCAGGGCGCAGCCTGCGGTCCGGCCGCGGCGGGGGTCGCCGTCGCCGCCTTGCCGGAGGCCTTGGCCGCGACCGACGTCGGAGCGGTCACCCGCTGCTCGGGCGCGCCGGTCGACCCGAGAACCTGCTGCCGGGTCACCCGTGAGCCGTCGGCCCGCAGCAACTCGAAGCCGTTGTCCCGCTCACCGAAGCCGACCTCGACCGGCGCGCCGCCGGTGTTGGTCACGGTGAACGTCCTGGTGGTCTTGCCGCTGGGCATCTGGAGCGTGGCGCTCAACTCGGCGGGCGTCACCGAGAGACGACCGGCCGCGAGGACGAAGTTCGCGGTCGTCGCCCAGTCCGGCTCGACGTCGACCTGCTTGCTCTGGCTGACGTAGCTGCCGGCCGTCGCGGTGAACTTGTGGGTACCGGTCAGCGTCGAGTAGATCCAGTAGAAGCCGTCGGGCAGGCCCGGGTCGTCCGGCGTCGCCACGGTGACCGCCTTCTCGGCCGGCCGGTCGTTGCTGGTGACGGTGGCGCCGTTGATGTAGCTGTTGTCGTTCTTGTCGCGGACGTTGCCCACGACCAGGCCACCGTCGAGCGGCACGCAGGTGACCTGGCTGCCGATCAGGACGTTGTCGACCTCCCACCACCACTCGAAGGTCGCGTCGTAGTAGTGGAACCGCACCTGGACCTGCGACTTGCCGGCCGCCTGCGGGATCGGGATCTCGGTGAGCTTCGGACCCCGGACGTCGGTCTCCTGCCGGAGCACGTTCGTCCAGGTCGCGCCCCCGTCGATGCTCAGGTCGACATCGGCGGTGTCGTCGTTGAGCTGGTTGAAGTCCTGGTTGAATCGGATGACCGGAGCGCTGACGGCGGTCAGGTCGACCACCGGGCTGACCAGGGAGGTGTCCTGGCTCCGGCCCGCGCCGTACGCGTCACTGTCGATCATCGCGAAGTTGCCGGTGCCACCGGTCAGGTTGCCCCGTTCACCGTCGTCGGTGAACTTCCAGACCTGGCCGCTGCCCACGTTGTCCACCACCGACCAGCCGGCCGGAGTGGTCGTCGCGTCGAAGGTCTCGTACTCGCCGTCGGAGCCGAACGTGTAGCCGGGGGCCGTCGTGCACCTGGTGGTGTCCACCGGCACCGCGACGTTCGCGGTCACGTTGCGGGTGCCGACCACGACCTCCTTGGTGACCTTCTGGTAGCCCGGGTACTGCACCTCGTACGTCAGGGTGTACGTCTGCCCCGCCGGCAACGTGATGCTGTAGCGGCCGTTCGACGGCGTCGTGTAGTCGTACACGCCCGCCGGACCGCTCACGGTCACCTTGGCGTACAGCGGCCAACCATGACCCGAGCCGTCGGTGACCGAGCCGGTGACGTTGACGCGCGGCACCGCCGTCAGGGCGACGTCGAGGGTCGTGGTCGTCCGGTTGGTGACCGTCGCCGTCCTGGTCGTGCTGCCGTACCCGAACGCGGACACGACGACCTGGTAGTCGCCGATCGGCACCAGGGTCGAGTACGTGCCGTCGGCGCCGGTGGTGATCTCGCGCGAGGTCGGGCCGGTGAGCGTCAGGATCGCGCCGGCGATCGGGGCGCCGGTGGCCGCGTCGGTGACCGTGCCGGCCAGGGTGCCGACGTCGCCGGTCGGGGCGGCGTTGAGCAGCGCGAGGGCGTCCAGCCGGCCCTCACCCCAGACGTTGTTGTCCGCGGCCGTGCCGCCGCACTGGTCGTCGGCCTTGTCGATCGCGGTGCCGTTGAGCAGCGCGCGGGTCGCGTCGACGTCGCCCACCAGCGACGGTGCCGCCGAGTAGAGCAGGGCGATCGCGCCCACGAGGTGCGGGGCGGCCATCGACGTGCCGCTTGCGGTGCCGTACCCGTTGCCGGGAACGCTCGACCGGACGTTCACGCCGGGCGCGGAGATGTTGGGCTTGATCTCGCCGTTCTGCCCGACGCCGCGCGCCGAGAAGCTGGCGATGGTGTTGTTGACGTCGTACGCGCCCGCCGAGTAGTTGCTGGCCAGGCTTCCCGGGGAGCCGCTGGTCTGGCACGCCGGCCCGCTGTTGCCGTTGGAGAACACCCCGAAGATGCCCGAGGCGGCCCAGGCCAGCGTGACGTCCTCCATGAAGGGCTCGTTGGACGGCAGCCGGGTGCCCCAGGAGTTGTTGATGATGTTCGGCCGCTTGCTGGCGTCCGGGTTCTGACCGTTCGAGTCGGTCGGTTCGAGCATCCACTGGCCGGACTCGATCAGCGCCTCGTCGGTGGGGCAGCAGCCGTTCGCCGCGATCCACTTGACCCCGGGCGCGACACCGATCTGGTTCGCGCCGGCGGAGCCGGCCATGGTGCCCATGGTGTGCGTACCGTGGCCGTCGTCGTCACAGGGCGCGCCGTCGCACGTGCCGGCGGCGTCGAACCAGTTGTAGTCGTGGTCGAACGTCCCGTCGCCGTTGTTGCCGCGGTAGGAGTTCACCAGTGCGGGGTGGTCGTACTGGACGCCACTGTCGATGCTCGCGATGGTGACGCCCTCGCCGGTGATGCCGTACTGGGACCAGACGTCGTCGGCGTTGATGTTGGCAACGCCCCACTCGACGGCGTTGACGGTCTTCTCGTCGGTGCCCTTGGTCAGCTTCGGCAGCTCGTAGGCGACCGGGGCGTAGAGGCCCTCGACCTCGCTGTGGGCGGCGAACTGCTGGGCCATCTCGAGCGAACCGCTGTTCACCTTGATGGCGTTGGTGGCCCAGAAGCTCTGGTACTTCGTACCCGACTTGTCGAGCTCGGCGCGGATCTTGCCCTGGCTCCCGGCGGCGCTGTCCCGCAACGCCTGGGCCACGGCCGCGCCGCGCTTCGTCCAGTCCTTGGTGGCGCTGGCCTTGCTCAGGTCCGCCCGGTCCTTGAACCGAATCCAGAAGTCCCCTGCGCTCTTGGCCTGGAACTGCTTGGCGAGCTCCGGCCGGATCTTGTCGCCGGTGGCGGTGCTCGTCGAGCCGGGCGCGGCCTGCGCCCCGGAGCCGAGGCTGGCCAGGCATGTGGCGGCGAGGACCAGCGCGGCGCTGGCACTCACCAGGGATCTGGCCGTTCGTCTCCATTGTGGACGTCTGGACATCGGTGCCGCCTTCCTCAGAACGACCCAGGGGTGTACGTGGGCCATGGTGAGAAGTGCGCGAGATCCAGCTCGACGGAACCGAGCGAACGGACCCCTCATGCCTCCCCCATGCACCGCGCGGGTCACGCCGGTTGCCCGACTGGACACTATGATCGAGAGGAAAGGACGATCAAGAACTTGCTGTGAGCAACTTGTCGCTACCGGTTGCCCTGCCGGTGGCGCGCTTGCCAAACATTGTCAGGACCGTGACGATGACTGGGCAGGGAAGCCCCTCGATTCGCAGGCGGTGCGGTGGCCGAGACCGACGACGCGGCGTGGGACGGGGTCGACCCGGCCGACGAGGAGTTCCCGCTGCTCATCGCGGTGACGCCGTCGCCCAGCGAGCGCATCCGGCTCGCCGAACGGCTCGACGGGATCGCGCCGTTGTTGCTGGTGGCCGACCTCGACGAGCTGCGCCGGCTGATCGGGGTGCCAGCGCAGCGGACCGGGTCGCCGAGCGGACGGACGCCGGGCCCGGAGCCCATCACCGATCCCGGTCCCGTCCTGATCGTCGACTCGGCCCGCTCCACCGCCCGGTACGGGACGCGCGAGGTCGCCCTCACCCGGCTGGAGCACGATCTGCTGATCTGCCTGACCACCGAGCCGCTGCGGGTGTGGAGCTACGCCGAGCTGCACCGCTCGGTCTGGCACGACGAGGGACGCGGGCGCAGGGCGGACGTGCAGTCCCTGGTGAAGCGGCTGCGGCGCAAGCTACGGGACCTCGGCACCGGTGCCGCGATCGAGGTGGTCCGTGGTGTCGGGCTGCGACTCACCGACCGGCAGGACCCACGGATCGGGCGCGCCTGACTGCTGCCTGAGATGGGCAGATCGTCAGCACGGGCCACGTGCCGGCGAGCGCCAACGCCCGGACCAGCGCGTTTTCCGGTAATCACGAACCGGCCCCCGACGACCACGTAACGTGAACGACAGCCGATCAACGGCGAACGCCGGACGCGCCCGCCGCCTGCCCGCTCAGCCGCAGGAGGTGCGGAGCCCATGCTGTCGGTATTCGACCCTCGACACACCGTCGCTCCCCCGGGATACAGCCGCTGGCTCATCCCGACCGCGGCGTTGGCCGTCCACGTGTGCATCGGCCAGGTCTACGCGACGAGCGTCTACAAGAACTCCCTCATCGCGCACTTCGGCACGAGCCAGACGGCGATCGGGGCGATCTTCAGCATCGCCATCGTCATGCTGGGGTCGTCGGCGGCGGTGGGCGGCCGATGGGTGGAGCGCAACGGCCCCCGTCGGGCGATGTTCGTCTCCGCCTGCTTCTGGACCACGGGCTTCCTGGTCGGGGCGCTCGGCATCGCCACACAACAACTCTGGCTGCTCTACCTCGGGTACGGCGTCATCGGCGGCATCGGGCTCGGCATCGGCTACATCTCGCCCGTCTCCACCCTGATCAAATGGTTCCCCGACCGGCCGGGTCTCGCCACCGGCCTGGCGATCATGGGGTTCGGCGGTGGCGCTCTGATCGCCGGCCCGCTCGCGCGCCAACTGCTGTCGCTCTACGACGCCGACTACAACCCGTCCAACCCGGCGGCGGTGGCCTCGGGGTCCGCCCTGGTGGGGCTGTTCGTCACGTTCGGCCTCGGCTACTTCGTGATCATGATGTTCGGTCCGTTCAACGTCCGGGTTCCTCCGCCGGACTGGCGGCCGGCCGGGTTCGACCCCGCTCGCGTCGCGAGCCGGCCGCTGGTGACGAGGGCGAGCGTGTCCGCGTCCAACGCCGTACGGACCCGCTCGTTCTGGCTGCTGTGGATCGTGCTGTTCTGCAACGTCACGGCGGGCATCGGCATCCTGGAACAGGCCAGCCCGATGATCCAGGACTTCTTCCGGGACAACGGGTCCACCGCCGTGTCGGTGTCGGCGGCTGCCGGCTTCGTGGGGGTGCTGTCGCTGTTCAACATGGCCGGCCGGTTCGTCTGGTCGACGACGTCGGACCTGATCGGCCGCAAGCCGATCTACCTGATCTACCTCGGCGTCGGCATGGTCCTCTACGCCCTGCTCGCCGTGGCCGGGCACGCCGCGACGGCGCTCTTCGTGCTGATCGCCGCCCTGATCATCTCCTTCTACGGCGGTGGGTTCGCCACCATGCCCGCGTACCTGCGGGACCTCTTCGGCACCTTCCAGGTCGGCGCCGTCCACGGGCGACTGTTGACCGCCTGGTCGGCGGCGGGCGTCGCCGGGCCGCTGATCGTCAACCGGATCCTCGACACGCAGGGCAAGCCCGGAACGCTCACCGCGTCGGCGTACCGGCCCGCGCTGTTCACCATGGTCGGTGTGCTCGCCATCGGCTTCGTCGCGAACCTGCTGGTCCGCGCCGTACCCGATCGGTTCCACGAGCCCGACCGGGGGTCGACCTCGCCCGTGGCGAAGGCCAGCGTCACCGAGCCGGTGGCCCTCGGCCCGCAGAGCAGCCCACCGGTACCCGCGCACGTCGGCAGCCAGACCGGGCGGCTCTGGCTGTCCTGGCTGCTCGTCGCGGTGCTGCTCGGCTACGGCATCGTCGAGACCGTCATGACGGCCGCGAAGCTCTTCACCGGCTGAGACAGCCCCGGCCCGGGCCGGTCAGCCTCGTCCGTCGTCCGCCGCCGGGCCGTTGCCGGCAAGGCGTTCGCGCTGGGGTACGACCGTGTACCTCGGATCGCGCGCCGACACCGAGCCCGCCTCGAAGATCCCGAACCGGGTGGCCACCGACGAGGCCACCAGGGCCGCGCCGGAGAGCACCGACAGGACCCGGCTGCGTCGAGAGAGCAGCGCGGCGACCGCGCCGACGCTGAGCAGCACGTTGCCCGCCCGGACCAGGCCTCCGCTGTGGCCGCTCCGGTAGGGCTCGCCGGTGACCGGCAGCCGCTCCATCCGGTGACCGCCGATGAGCTTGACGGCCGCGCCGGCGACGGCGAGCCGTCGCAGCGGGGCGGTCTCGGTGGCCGGCGCCGCGATGAGACCCACCCCGGCGGCCGCGGCGAGCGCGCTGCCGCCGAAGACGAACGGCATGAAGGGGTACGCGTCGTGCCAAGCCGGTACGGCGGTGTCGGCGAGCAGGACCCCGGTGTACGTGGCCAGCGCCGGAGCCGTGGCCGCCGCGGCGAGACCGGCGACGTCACCGACGGGGAGCGCCAGCCGACGGGCGAGGCCCAGCACACCGTGCTGCGGTAGCCGTGGCGCGAGTTCGGCGACCGCGGCCACACCGGCGGCCGGCCCGAACGCGGTGAGGATCCAGGTACCGATCGACATGGGCGAGGTCAGCTTGGCTACCCGGAGCATGTGGTGGAACCGGTCCGGCCGGCCGAGGTCGTGCACCAGCAGGTACGCGCTGGCGAGGGTGCCGCCGAGAGCCGTCCAGCGGCCCACGCGGCGTAGGGCGGGACGTCCGGTCAGCTGCGCTCCCGCGCCGATCAGGGCGCCTCCGGCCGCGAGGCCACCGGTGAACAGGTATCCGCCGATGTCACGCTTCCACACCGGCGCCTTGAGGATCGGCCTGCCGTAGTAGGAGCTGAAGTCGGCTGGCGGCACGGTGAGCTGCTCGCGGGTCATGGCCGCCTGCCGAGGAAGGCGACCGCCGAGACGGCGACCATCGTCAGCGCGGCGAGGCCGGCGCTTCTCCACATCTTCGGCAGGTCGCGGGTGGTCACCACCGGGTCCGGTGGCAACCCGTACACCTCGGGTTCGTCCAGCAGCAGGAAGAACGCCCCATCCCCGCCCACGCCGTCGCGCGGGTCGTGCCCGTACAACCGCGCCTCGGGCACCCCCCGCTCGTGCAACGTCGCCACCCGTTCGGCGGCCCGCTCCCGCAACTCGTCCACAGGCCCGTACTGGATCGACTCCGTCGGACACGCCTGCGCACACGCCGGCGTCATCCCCACACCCAACCGGTCATAACAGAGCGTGCACTTCCACGC
>NZ_JBEXIL010000072.1:0-24884 GCF_040608555.1 Micromonospora sp. NPDC005172 | reverse complement strand
AAAATCGGACCCTCAGCAAGTCCTATCTTCCCTGATCAGAAGGCACTTCTTCGTTTCTGCCCAGTCCGTGGACAGCCCTTAACGAAGGGCCGAGGCTAGTAAGGCAGATCCAGACCTGCTACTTCTTGACGGGCAGCAACGCCTGACGTCGCTCTACCAGTCACTGACCGGCTCAGGCGTGGTCGACACGGAGGACGCCCGGAAGAAGCAGGTTCAGCGGCGCTTTTACATCGACATTGAGCGAGCCTTGAAGGACCCGGCTCGTCGGGACGAGGCGGTGGTGATCCTGCCAGGCGACGGGATCGAGCGGACCAACTTCGGCAAGGATATCCGCCTCGATGTGTCCACACCGGAAAAGGAGCGCGAACACGGCTACTTCCCCTTCCGCCTAATCTACGACTCGCCCGGTCAACTCGATTGGTTGTGGAACTTCCCCGGAGAAGCGGGTGATGCGAGGGTGCGACGAGCGCTCATCCAGCGCTTCCAGGGCGAGGTTCTCACACCGATGCAGAGCTACGAGATTCCTGCTATCGAATTGGACAAATCGACGACCAAGGGAGCGGTCGCCACGGTCTTCGAAAAGGTCAACACCGGAGGGCTTCCCCTCAACGTCTTCGAGCTGCTGACCGCGACCTTCGCTGGCGACGCCGCTTACTTCGCGCAGCACGGGGACGACTTCCGCTTGAAGGACGACTGGCACCTCACTGAGCAACTCATTGCCGACCATCCTGTCTTGAAGGGCATCCGCAACACTGATTTCCTCCAAGCGGTCACCCTGCTCGTCACCGCGCATGGGGCGTCGTTCACCTCCGCTCGGAAGGAGGACGTCCTGCGACTTGAGCTCAGCCAATACCTGGCCTGGGCTGAACAGGTGCGGGAGGCGCTCGTGTGGGTTGCGCAGTTCCTCCGAGACGAACACATTCACCGTGCGCGCGACATTCCCTACCCGACCCAACTCGTGCCTCTAGCGGTGATCCGCGTGATCCTTGGAGAGGCTGCGACCATCCACGGTGTCCGAAGCCGCCTGCGACAGTGGTTCTGGTGCGGCATTCTCGGCGAGCTCTACGGAGGCGCTACAGAGACGCGCTTTGCACGCGACGTGGACCAGGTTCCGGCGTGGGCGCGGGCTGTAACGTCGTCGGACACTGGGGTCCAGCAACCGGGCACTGTGTCGGGAGCGACCTTCGCTGAGTCCCGGCTCCTGTCGCTGCGGACGCGGCAGTCTGCGGCGTACAAGGGCTTGCACGCTCTCCTGATGGCCGGGGGCGCCAAGGACTGGAGATACCACCAGACGTTCGACCACACGCAGTATGTCGCTCTCGACGTTGACATCCACCATGTCTTCCCGAAGAAGTGGTGCGATGACAACGAAATCTCACGCAACCTAAGGGAGAGCATCGTCAACAAGACACCGCTGGCGGGAAAGACCAACCGCTTCATCGGCGGAGCCTCGCCTGCAACCTATGTGCCGAAGCTCGAAAGCGCCGCCGCCGTCAGCTCCGATGAGCTTGACACGATCATCGGTGCCCACCTGATCGACACCAAGGCACTGCGGGCCGCCGACTTCGATGCGTTCTTCCTCGCGCGTCGGCGGGCTCTGCTCGAGCTGGTGGAGAAAGCCATGGGCAAGCAGGCGCAGCGGGACGTTGATGCGGGACAGTTGACCGGGGGCGTTGAGGCGCCCGAAGCTTTCGCCGAGGAGGACGACGATCCACAGGACGCAGGCGACGCCGATCAGGACGACCGCTAGTCCTACTGCTGCTCTGGCTAACTCCTTGTCGGGCGCATCAGCTCGACCGGTCGCCAGGCCTTAAATTCCACCTTGCCCTACGGTGATGGGTCCCCAGCGTCGGGATGCCTTCGTCCAGGTGCAGGTCTTTTGTTCCTGTCCCCTCGGCATCCTGGCGACGACGGACGCACCGGTCCGCAGGATCGACATCGTCATCCCGGCCCGCCTCACGGCCAATGCCGTACGTCCGTGTCAGCCGGGAGGACCTTCGGGTACCAGCTCACCGGACTTGCTCTGCCTGCGCAACAGGCCTTCGGCTTCAGTGGCTCAGCGTGTTATTGCGGGCGGCGCCGATAAAGGCATACCAAGCGGTTGAGTGGAAGATGAGAGCCGGTGCGGCCTGGTCCTTGGAGTCGCGGACGGCGACGACACCAGGGATGTTAGTGGCGACCTCGACGCAGTCGCCGCCGTTGTCGCCGCTGCGGGTGCTCTTGCGCCAGACGGCGCCGGTCAGGTCAGTCATGCCGCATCTCCCCAGCGATCCGCTTGATCATGTCAGTCGATTCTGCCTCGCCGAGGGCCAGCGCATCCAGCCCTCGCCAGACGCGCTGATAGGCCGCCAACTCGTCGGGCTTGTCGAGGTACAGCGCCCCGGTCAACGACTCGCTGTAAACCACGGACGGCTCCGGCGCGGCACGGCCCCCCTTGGTCGTCGGGAAGTCGAGGATCACGAAGGATCCCGCAACCGCGCCGGGCTGAGGGCCTGCTTCCAGTGGCAGCACCCTGACGATGACGTTCGGTAGCTCGGACAGCTTGGTGAGATGAGCGAGCTGCTCGGTGATGACCGATGAACCGCCGACGCCACGCCGAAGTACCGCCTCGGAGAGCACCGCCTCCAGTCTGGGAGCTGCCGGCAACCGTCGAACGAGCAATGCCTGCCGTTGGAGTCGGACCTGTACCGCCCGCTCGCGTTCCTCCTCGTTCAGCATTCCGCCGAGGCGGTAGAGCGCGCGAGCGTACTCCTTGGTCTGAAGGATCCCAGGGATGAGCGACTCGTCGTAGCGGCGAAGGTGAGCTGCGGCGGATTCCAGGCCGACGTACAGCTCGAACCAGTTCGGCACCGCATCGCCGTACGCGTGCCACCAGCCCTTCGACTTCGTCTCGGCGGCCAGTCCGCGCATCGCCTCGGTCATCTCGGGCGATACCCCGTACAGCTCGCACATCGCCTTGACGTCGAGCACCCGCACCGAGCCTTGGCCGCACTCAAGACGCCAGATCTTCTGCCGGCTGTATTCGAGCGCTTCGGCTGCGGCGTCGAGTGTCACCCCGGCCTCGTTGCGGAACTGGCGCAGCAGCCGACCGAGCTGCCGGCGCGGCACGGTCGATCCAATGTCGTCGGGCACTCGCACACTCCCTGGTTCCATGGCGCAACACTGCGTGACCTGCTCCTGCAACTCCTACGGGTTGCAGCAAAGAAAGTCAATGCACAACGGCGAAATTGCGCCTTGGAACGTTGCTTTCCTGCTCCGGACTGTCGCAGGCTGAAGACAGCGCGGCGGCCGTCCGGTCCCCCCGAACGGTCGCCGCGCTTCCCCGAACTCCCTCGCCCCTCCGCGTCAGGAAGGCAGGCAGACATGAACGCCAAGAACGAGCGACCGGGGGCGGCGAGCGGTGGTGACGCCGATCGCTCCGGCGCGTACACCAGTCTGTTGCCGTGGCAGGTGCGTGAGCGCCGGTTCGCGCCTGCCTTGCTCGGACGTCGCGGTCTGGACCCCGACGACGTGTACGCCTTCCTCGACCGGGTCGCCGTCGACATGGCCGCCGTCTACGCGGCCCTCGCCCAGAGCCGCCGCGAGACCGCCCGGCTCAAGGGCGAGCTGGACCGCCGGCCGGCCACGCAGGACCAGCCCCGATGAGCCAGCGGTACGTCATCCACCTGCCCGTCGTGGCCGCCGACCTGCCCGCTGCGCAACGTCTGGCCCGGGTCATCGGCCGCTGGATGCTGGTGCTGCCGATGGTGGACCCGGGGGAGACCACCGTCTCCGAGGAGGACCAGCAGTTCCTGCGTCACCGGGTCTTCTGCGACCTGAGGCTGCCCGGCGGCCGACGCTGCCTCCTGCGCGACGGCCACGACGGCGGCTGCTCCCGCCGCTTGCGCCGGTGAGGGGAGCCGCCGCCGGCCGAGCGGGGCCGGCGGCGGAACCGACAGTTAGTACGTGAAGGTCCAGAGGAAGTAGAACCCGGGTGCGTTGGGACCGTACTGGCGGTACTCGCAGTAGTACCAGCTCCACTGGCCGGTGCGGGCACCCTCGCTGCCGTAGCTGTTGCAGAACTGGCCATCGGAGTAGACGCCGCGGAGCGTGCCGCCCTGCGGGTCGGCTGCTGCCGGGGCCGCGCCGGCTCCGACCAGTCCACCGAGTGCGAGCGTCGCCGCCACCGCCAGCGTCGCCCATCTGCGTCCGCGCATGGAGTCTCCTTCCGTCACCGTCCACAGTGCACGCACTCCACGCCGAGCCAGAGACCGGGACATCGAAGTTGGTGAACGTAAGGCTATCCGCCAAGGCGGCCTCCGCAGTACGGGCCGAACGGGTGGCGGGGGAGTGTGCTCGAATCCGGACCGGGCGGCGACCAGAAGGGGAGTTGCCTCCGTGACGGGCAACATGCGCACCGGGGTGGTCCGCTCGAACGGCTACTCGCCCCGGCGAACCACCTGGTCGGCTCTGAGCGTGACCATGGCGACGGTACGGCCATCGGCATCAGCGAACTCGACTTCGTACGCAGCCAGGGGATCGCTGAAAATGTGAACGACCGTGCCCACTGTTCCGGCAGGCAGCTTTTCCCCTGGAATGGCCTCTCGGACCTTAACCACGTCGTACAGCTCCAACATGTCAGCCTTCATTCGGCGGAAACGAGATGGTCACCACCCATGCGTCGCTGTGGATCTGCATTTAGGGGGGAAGTCGCTGTCAGTGGTATCCGAGGATCCGTGATGCTTCCTCGCCGGCCAGCCGGAGCTGATCTCCTCGGAGATCGGGCACGCGGTAATCATTGCCCCGCACTGTCTCCAAGAATTCCGTGGGTAGCTGCACGCGGTATGTGGTCAGGTAGAAGCGCAGGTCGTCGCGCCACAACCACTCGCCATCCGTCAGCACGGATGCGCCCCCGACAAGGTGTCGGCCGCTCCCGAGGACGTCGATCTCCGCGCCCATGACGTCGATGAGGCCATGTCCATGGCGTAGATAGTCTTCGACCTGGATGGCGTCGGGCAGCGGCTTCGCGTTGACGTGCCCGTGGATGCTCTCCACGTACACTTCGATCTGGTTCGGCCCTAGTTCTCGAAAGAACCCCACAATCTTCATCGGTGCCCTCTCGCTCGTGGTACGAAAACCTCCCAGGAGCCGCCGCCTTCGACGACTGGCGGTTGGGGCTCTGTGGCCCATCGCTGGGTCCCTACCCGAGCCGTTGGCGCGAGCACGCTGACCCCGAGTTCGTCGGCGACCTGTTGACCGAGTGGTACCGCGTTGACCTCAGGCTTGACGGTGCCGGCATAGCAGGAGACCAGGCGGAGGGGGCCGCCGTCATAGGCGGGATTTTCCCGAACCGCGGCGGCGATCTGAGCCGCGTTGGTGGCATTTCCGTCCATGTGCGCTCCGTCTGCTGAAACCTTGCCGGGGAGAAAGTATCCCTGGTCGGTGCCGTGCACGATCACGTCATGGTGCCCATCCATTGGTCGCACCTTGTCAAAGTTCCGCATCGTCAAGTCGTCGTAGCCGACGCCCGTCGAGTGATCGGAGTGGTAGACCGGGTCGCCGGCGGAGAGGTGGGAATCGGGGGTCCGTTCTGGCGAAAGCGGCCGGGTTCTCGGGTTGGCCCAGTCACGTCGCTGTCCCATCCGGTCTGAAGGCCCGAGCCGGGTGAGTCGCCCGAGCGACTGCTTGAGCTTGTCGATGAGGTCGCCGAGTCGGCGCACCTCCGGGATCAGCCGTCGCAGGCTGGCCAGCAGTGCGCGAAGCAACCGGGCGATCCGCGCCCCCCACGACGCGACCAGCGTGGTGACCTGCTCCACGACCAGCGGTGTTGCCAGTCCGCCGGTGATGAGGAGTTCACCCGCGTACGTGATGAGGCGGGACACGCAGGTGGCGATGGCGTCGCGGACCAGGAGTCGGACGGCGGCCACCAGGCCGGCGGCGCCTTCGGTGATCGCGGCCATGGTGTCGGCGCCCTGGGCGAGACCGGTGATGGCCTGGTGTTGTTCGGCGGCCCAGGCGCGGTAGGCGGGGCCGGCGCTGCCGCCCCAGCCGGCGACGTCGTCGCGGACGGCGCGGGTCAGCTCGGCGGCGTCCTCGCGGAGCGAAACGGCGACGTTGCGCCAGGTCTGGGCGTGTGCGGTGATCTGCGCCGGGTCGCCGGCGAGCCAGTCGAGCGCCTCACTGAGCGGCTTGACGTGCTCGATGAGCCAGGCGATCCCATATTGGAGCAGGGCGCCGACCGGGTCGGAGACGAAGGCGAGGGCGTCGAGGCCGGCGCTCACCACACCGAGGCTGCCGTCGATCCAACTGCCGCTGCGGACGCCTTGGGCGATGAGTTCGATGTCCTCGCAGATCCATACACCCGCCCAGGCGCTGGGCGGGGTGTCCGCTGCGGCGGCGACGAGCGGGTTGGACGTCACGGCTGCGGTCGCACCCCGTCGAGCAGGCGCTTGGCGTGGGCGTCGGTGTGTCGGTAGCTGTCCGCGCTGGTTTGCAGCTTTCCGGCGGTGTCCCGTACCGACGCGGCGGCGGCGCCGATGCCGTCGACCAGGGTCCGCTGGAGGCCGTCGAGCAGTGTCGGCATCAGCGCGCAGAGCTGCCCGTAGGCCTCGGTGCTCAACCGGACGTGCTGGCCTGCCTGCTGGGCGTTGTCGAGGCTGCTGGCACAGCGATCGAGGCGTGCGGCGTGGGCGGTCAGGTCGTCCGGGTCGACCTGGATGCCGTCACCGCCGGGCATCGCTCGGCCCCTGATCGTGGCTCAGCCGATCGCGGTAGGAGTCGATGATGGCCCGGGCGCCCGCGTCGTCGCCGAGGGACTCCGCTGTCACTTCGGCGACCTGCCGCAGCAGGTCGGTGCGCGCGGCTCTTGTGGTGTCCACGACCTGCTGGGCGGTGCGTGCCGCGGGTTGCTGCCGGGTGCGCTCGTCGAGCCACAGGTCGACCAGCAGGCCAGCCGAGTCGACGGTGACCAGGACCGTCCGATCGGGGGTGTGGGCGGTGCCGGTCAACTCCTGCATCCGCGTCGACAGCGTCTTCGCCCGTTCCGCCCGTTCGGCGAGCGACGACTCCCACTCGTCGAGCCGGCGCCCCGCCGCGTCGAGCGCAGCGTCGTCCGCCCACATGCTGACCCTCCCCAGGGGACCACCGCCGACCACCGCCAGCGAGATCACCGACACGTTACCAACCAGTCGCTTTCCGTGCATGCCCGGGGCTGGGTCGGTCAGGAGAGACGATCGCGAATCCACGCCGAGAGACGGTCAGGCCGAGGAAGATTGCCTCCGTGACGAGCAACAATCCGCTCCGGGGGTGGTCCGCCCGGACGGCCTGGCAGGGGCGGATCAACGCTCCGCTGCGTGCGTTCCTGCGCACCGAGACCGGTGGCGCGCGGGTGGTGCTGGTCGCCGCCGTGGTGGCCCTGATCTGGGCCAACCTGCACCCGTCGTCGTACGAGTCGGTGTGGCGTACCACCCTGTCGGTCCGGCTCGGCGACTGGCCCGTCGCGCACGACCTGCGTACCTGGGTCAACAGCGGCCTCATGACGTTCTTCTTCCTGGTCGCCGGCCTGGAGCTGCGCCGCGAGTTCGACATCGGCGAGCTGCGCGAGCGGCGTCGGTTGGCATTGCCGATGCTGGCCGGGTTCGGCGGCATGCTGCTGCCGATCGGGATCTACCTGGCGATCAACGCCGGGCGTCCCACAGCGGTGGGCTGGGGCGCGGTGATGGCCACGGACACGGCCCTGGCGCTCGGCGCGCTGGCCGTCTTCGGGCCGCGCTTCTCGGACCGGCTGCGTGCCTTCCTGCTGACGGTCGCGGTCGTCGACGACCTGGTGGCGATCGCGGTGCTGGCTGTCGCGTACCCGTCGCACTCCTCGCCGACGGCGCTGCTCGTCGCGGCCGGGATCTTCGCCGTCGTGCTGCTCCTGCGGGTCCGGAAGATCCGGCACGGCTGGTTCTACACGCTGCTCGGGGTGGCGGCGTGGCTCGCGGTGTCGGAGTCCGGCATCGACCCGGTCGTGGTGGGCCTGCTGATGGGGCTGCTCACCTACGCGTACGACCCGGGCCGCAAGGACCTGCAGTGGGCGAGCGACCAGTTCCGCCTCTTCCGCGAGCAGCCCACACCGCAGCTCGCCCGGATGGCACAGGCCGGGCTCACCGCCGCGCTGTCACCGAACGAGCGTCTGCAGAGCCTGTACCACCCGTGGGCGAGCTATGTGGTCGTGCCGCTGTTCGCGCTGGCGAACGCCGGGATCGTGATCGACGGCGAGCTGCTGGGCAGGGCCGTGACCTCGCCGGTCACGCTCGGCGTGGTGGCGGCGTACGTCGTCGGCAAGCCGGTCGGCATCGTGACCACCTCGTGGCTGGTGGCCCGGCTCAGTGGTGGCCGGTTCCGGCCGCCGGTCGGCTGGGTCGCCGTCCTGGGGGTCGGCACGGTCTCCGGCGTCGGGTTCACCGTCGCGCTCCTGATCGCCAACCACGCCCTGCACGGCCCGGCGTTGGACGAGGCGAAGCTCGGCATCCTCGTCGCGACGGTGGGCGCGTCCGTCCTCACCTGGCTGCTGTTCCGCATCGTCGCCCGACTCTCGCCGACCCGGCGTGCGCGGGCGCTGCTCGGCATGGCCATGGGGATCGTCGACCTGAAACTCCCGGTCGATGCGGAGCGCGACCACATGCGCGGGTCGATCGACGCGCCGGTGACGGTCGTGGAGTACGGCGACTTCGAGTGCCCCTACTGCGGGCAGGCCGAGCCGGTGGTCCGGGAGCTGCTGGCCGACTTCGCCAACGTCCGGTACGTCTGGCGGCACCTGCCGCTCACCGACGTCCACCCGCACGCGCAGCTCGCCGCCGAGGCCGCCGAGGCGGCGGGCGAGCAGGGCGCGTTCTGGGAGATGCACGACCTGCTGCTCGCCCACCAGGACGCGCTCAACCCCGCCGACGTGCTGCGCTACGCCGAACAGCTCGGTCTGGAGCTCGATCCGTTCCGGGAGCACATGGTCAAGCGCATGGGCGTCGACCGGATCGCCGAGGACGTCGAGTCGGCCGACCTCAGCGGCGTCACCGGCACCCCGACTTTCTTCGTCAACGGCCAGCGCCACCACGGGGCTTACGACGTCGCCGCGCTCAAGGCGGCGGTGAAGTCGGCGTTCACGAGCGCGCGGCTGCAACCCGAGTACCACCCTCGCGATGCAGGCGAGCGCGGGGACGCCTCGGCGAACTGATCGTGATCCATGTGCTCCGACCTGCGTAAACCGTCGACGCCGGGGCGCTCTACGATCGCCCGATGCGGATCGGTCCCCTCGCCGTGACGCCCGCCCTCGACGTGGAATCGCTCCCGCTCACGGCGGACGCCGTGGACGTCTACCAACATCTCCTGCGGGTTGCGCCGGTGGCGCAGCGGACGTTCCTGACCACCGCGTCGCCACGGGCCACGCGCGCGCTCGCCGGCCTGCTGAGCAGCGGCGCCGTGCACCGCGACGCCGCCGGCGTGCTGCACGTCCGGTCACCGCGTACCGCCCTGGAGAACTGGGCCGCGCTGCGGGAGATGGAGGCGGCCCGGGCGCGGGCTGCCGCCGAGACGCTGTCCGGGCTCTACACCGCGGTGCACGGCACGGGCGCGGCGTTCGTCGAGGTCATCGAGGGCAAGGACGCCGTCCGCGAGCTGTTCCGCCAGTTGCAGGCCGGGGCCCGCGCCGAGGTGCGGGGTCTGGAACGCGGGCCGTACCTGCGCGACACCACGCGGGTCCCGGAGGAGGTGCAGTACGCCGCGTTGCGCCGCGGCCGACGCTACCGCTGCGTGTACGAGGGTGAGCTGTTGCACGACGAGGCGATGCTGGCGGCGGTGCGTGCCACGGTGACCGCCGGTGAGCAGGCGCGCGTCTTTCCGGAGCTGCCACTGAAGATGGTGCTCGTCGACGACGACCGTGGCCTGGTCGTCCTCCCGCGCGCCAGCGGCGACGAGACCGACGGGATGCTGGTGCACCGTTCGCGGCTGCTGGAGGGGCTGTCCGAGCTGTTCGAGGTGTTCTGGCGGCTCGGCGCGCCGATCCACGCCACCGCCGACACCACCGAACCGGACGCCGAGCCGACGGTGGCCACGCAGCGGCTGCTAGCGCTGCTCACCGCAGGCTTGACCGACGAGGCGATCGCCCGTGACCTGGGCGTCAGTAACCGCACCGTGCACCGCCGGGTCAGTCGCCTCCAGGAGTTGCTGGGCGCGCGCAGCCGGTTCCAACTCGGCGTGCAGGCCACCCGGCGCGGCTGGTTGTGACTGGCCGGAATCCGCCATGGCCGAGCGGCCTAGCATTGCCCGCTGGGAGGCGACCGCCGACGGCCTCCCAGCGCCACCGGGCTCCCAGTGAGGTGTTGTCATGACGTTCACCACCCGACCGACCCTGCAGGGAACCTTCGGCATGGTGTCGTCGACGCACTGGCTCGCCAGTCAGTCCGCGATGGGGGTCCTCGAACGCGGCGGCAACGCGTTCGACGCCGCGGTCGCCGCCGGGTTCGTTCTGCACGTCGTCGAACCCCACCTCAACGGCCCGGGCGGCGAGGTGCCGGCCATCGTGGCGACCGCCCGGGACCCGCGCCCGACGGTGCTGTGCGGGCAGGGCCCCGCCCCGGCCGCCGCGACGATCGGCCACTTCCGGTCCCTCGGCATGGACCTCGTCCCGGGGGCCGGTCCGCTCGCGGCGGCCGTGCCGGGCGCGGTGGACGCGTGGCTCCTGCTGCTGCGCGAGCACGGCACCCTCTCCCTCGCGGACGTGCTGGAGCCGGCGATCGGCTACGCCGCCGCCGGTCACCCCCTGGTGGGGGCGGTCGGCGCGACGGTGGCGGCCGTGCGGTCGCTGTTCGAGGAGCACTGGCCGACGTCCGCCCAGCTCTGGCTGCGCGACGGCCGGCCACCGGCGGCGGGGGAGCGGTTCGCCAACCCGGCGTACGCCCGCACGCTGCGCCGACTCGTCGAGGCGGGGCAGGCAGCCGGCGGTGACCGGGAGGCGCAGATCGAGGCGGCGCGCCGCGCCTGGGGTACGGGCTTCGTGGCCGAGGCGGTCGACGCGTTCAGCCGACGACCGTTCCGCGACTCCAGCGGGGGCGTGCACGGCGGGCTGGTCACCGGCGACGACCTGGCCGCGTACTCGGCGACCTGGGAAGCGCCGACCACCCTCGACTGGCAGGGCTACACGGTGGCCAAGACCGGGTTCTGGGGCCAGGGTCCGGTGCTGCTCCAGACGCTGGCCGTCCTGGACGCGCTCGACGACGACGGCGCGTACGACACGGCGAGCGCCGCCGGCATCCACGCCCAGGCCGAGGCGCTGACGCTCGCGTTCGCCGACCGCGAGGCGTGGTACGGCGACAGCGCCGACGTGCCTGCCGCGGCGCTGCTGAACCCGGCGTACGCGCGGGAGCGGGCGGCCCTGATCGGTGACCGCGCGTCGGGCACGCTACGACCCGGGAGTCCCGGGGGTGCGCAGCCGCACCTGCCGACGCGCCTCCGGTCCGGCGTCACCCACCGGGCCGACGTGCCGGACCCCACCACCGGCGAGCCGACCGTACGGTCCGACGGGGTGACCCGGGGCGACACCTGCCACGTGGACGTCGTCGACAGGTGGGGCAACATGATCTCCGCGACGCCGAGCGGCGGCTGGTTGCAGAGTTCGCCGACGATCCCGGAGTTGGGCTTTCCGCTCGGGAGCCGGTTGCAGATGTGCTGGTTGGAGGAGGGGTTGCCCGCGTCGCTCGTTCCGGGCCGCCGACCACGCACCACGCTGAGTCCGACGATGGTGCTCCGCGACGGGGAACCCGTCCTGGCCTGCGGCACCCCCGGCGGCGACCAGCAGGACCAGTGGCAGGTGCCCTTCCTGCTGCGTCACCTCGTCGGCCGCCAGCACCTCCAGCAGGCCATCGACGCGCCCGCCTGGCACAGCCTCAGCCCGCCGTCGTCGTTCTATCCCCGCGAGTTCGAGCCCGGTGTGCTGCTGGTGGAGGACCGGCTCGACGCCGCAGTGGTGACGGCCCTGCGGGCATACGGGCACGAGGTACGGCTCGCCGACGCGTGGAGCCTCGGCCGGCTCTGCGCCGTGACCCGGGACCCGGCCACGGGGGTGCTGGCCGCCGGGGCGAACCCGAGGGGCATGCAGGGCTACGCCTGCGGCCGGTAGGAGCCCCCGGACTCAGGCGCCGCGCGCGAACAGCGCGAGGCGTACCCGGTTGGGGCTCTCGGTCTTGGTCATGAGGCTCGTGATGTGGGTCTTGACGGTGGTGACGCCGATGTGGAGCCGCTCGGCGATCTCCGTGTTGGACAGGCCCTCGGCGACCAGGTCGAGCACGTCCCGCTCGCGGGCGGTCAGCCCCGGCACCCGCCGGGGCGGCTCGACGCGGGCGTGCACCGCGCGCTGGACGAGACGGTGCAGCACCTCCGGGCTGAACGGGCTGTCGCCCGCGGCGGCCCGCCGGATGCCGTCCAACAGTTCGGTCGGTGGCGCGTCCTTGAGCAGGAAGCCGCACGCGCCCGCGCTCAGCGCCGGGTAGAGGTGGTCGTCGTCGCCGAACGTGGTCAGCACGAGCACCCGGGTGGCGGGACGTTCGGCGAGGATCCGACCTGTCGCGGTGATCCCGTCGACGCCGGGCATGCGCAGGTCCATGACGACGACGTCGGGGACGAGTCGCGCCGCGAGGGTGACCGCCTCCCGGCCGTTGTCGGCCTCGCCGACCACCTCGAGGTCGGGCTGCGCGTCGCAGAGCATGCGCAGTCCCGCGCGGATCAGGTGCTGGTCGTCGACCAGCAGGACGCGGATCACGCCGGCCTCCGGGTGGGTGTTCCGGCCGGTGCCGCGCGGGCGCGGGGCGCCGACTCGGCGGGCAGGGTGTTCGGCAGGACGGTGCGCACGCGCCACCCCGTGCCGGCCGGCCCCGCCTCCAACCGGCCGCCGAGGACCTCGACGCGTTCGGTCATCCCGGTGACGCCGTGACCACCGCCGGCCGGCACCGCCGTCGACGTGTGGTCACCAACCGGGTCACCCCCGTCGTCGGTCACCTCCCAGTGCACGGCCCCGTCGCGCACGGCCACCACCAGGTGCGCCCGCGCGGACGACCCGGCGTGGCGCGCCACGTTGGTCAGCGCCTCCTGGGTCAGCCGCAGCACCGCCAGGCCCCGTACCGCGTCGATCCGCCCGATCGCCGCGTCGATGTCCGCCTCGACGGTGATGCCGCCCTGGCGGGCCCGATCGACGGCGGCACCGAGCGCCGAGGGGAGCGCCGAGGGCTCGATCGCGGTCAGCGCTGCGTCACCGCGTACCCCGTCGGGTTGACGCAGCACCGCGACCAGCCGGCGCAGCTCCGACAGGGCCGCGGTGCCGGTGCCGTGCACGTCGTCGAACACCGCGCCCACCCGGGGGTCCAGGTCGGTCAGGACGTGCCGGGCCACACCGACCCGCAGCACCATCGACGCCACGTGGTGGGCGACGACGTCGTGCAGCTCGCGGGCGATGGCGGCGCGCTCGTCGGAGCGCGCCGCCCGGCTGTCCGACTCGCGGCGTCGCGTCTCGGCCAGCGCCCGCTCCAACGCCTGCCGTCCCAGCTCCCGGTTGGCCCGGATGACCAGGCCGAGCAGCGCCGGGACGCCGACCTCCAGGCCCAGCCCGACGACGCCGGAGGCGACCTCGCGCAGCGGGTCGCCGATGCTGGCGGTCAGGTCGACCACGATCAGCAGCCCGGCCGCCAGCCAGATCGTGCGGGCGCGTGCGGCGAGCATGGTGACCTCGAGCAGAGCCCAGCTCGCCCCCACCTGGTTGATGGTGACGTCGTCGACGAGGCAGATCGCGACCGCCAGCAACGCCGTCTGCGCCACCAGGTTGACCACCGGACGGCGGTACGCCAGGAGCGCCGCCGCGAACGCGGCCACCGCGAGAGTCCACTGTGTCGGCGTGGGCACGGAAGCGGAGTGGGGCACGATGAGCAGGTAGCCCAGCCCGCTGAGGTCGAGCAGCGCCATCCGCACGCGCGCGTCCCGCGCGTCGAACAGTCGTCCCCACCACGCCACGGCCGTCAGCCTAGGTGCCCGGTGTCGACGGCGGCGACCGCCGGACGAGGCCACCGTCCCCGTACGCCCAGGTAGGCGGCCAGGCCGAGCGGTCCGAGCAGGATCGTCAGCAGCAGCACCGGCGCCATGACCAGCGCCGGCACCCCCCGCTCCCGGCTGTCCAGCCACGCCCACCGCCCGACGAACAGGTCGAACGCGATCATGTGCGCCCAGCCCGCCGCCGCGCCGTCGGCGGTGCCGAGCAGCTCGCGTACCCCGTCGAGGGTCGGCGACGCGACGGCGGGCAGCACCGCGCCGAACGCCGGGATCACCAGCAGCGCGTAGATCACGACGACCGGCAGCACGATCAGCGGCGAGCCGACGATCCGGGCCGTCCAGGACCAGCGCGGCAGCAGGATCATCAGCGCCCAGAACGGCGCGGCCACCGCGAATGTCAGCGAGAACAGCGCCCCGGTCATGCCGCGAGCGCCAGGTCCGGGCGACGACGTGACAGCACCAGGCCGACGGCGGTCGCGGTCGCCACCGCCAGGGCCGCGACGACGGCCAGGGTGCGGGCGTCCGGGCGCAGCAGCGGCTGTCCGCGCAGGGCCTGCCAGGTCAACACCAGTGTGAGTACGCCGTACGCGGTGCCCGCGACGACCAGCAACCGGACGCGGGTACGCGCGTCGAGCCGGGTCGCGAACCGGGTCAGCAGGATCGCCAGGATCGGCAGGGCCTGGAGGGCGTGCAGCCCCACGAAATGCCCGATCCGCAGGTCACCGCCGGTGCTGCTCCAACCCACCACGGGCAGCCCCGGCCCACCGTCGGCCACACCTACACTGTGCGCCCCGGAGACGCCCTCGACGCCCGAGTCCTGCGTCGAAAGCACCATCGGCACGGCCGCGAGCATACCGAGCAGGGACAGGCCGAGTCCCCACCCGACGGCGGTCGCGGCGACCCGGTCGGGAATCCGCCGGATCAGCAGGACGACCCCGAGGACGAGGTGCGCGACGAACAGCACCATGATCGCGGCGCCCATCACCGCGAAGAGGACCGCGTTCAACGGGGTGGTGTCGTTGAAGTGGCTCGTCGTACCCCGGATCACCTGAGCGACGATCACCACCATCTCCACCAGCGCCAGCGCGACGATGCTCGCCGCCGCCCACTCGGCGACCCGGCTGCGACGCGGCAGCAGCGACAGCATCCACGCGAGCGTCGCGCCGTAGACGACGAAGGACACCGCGAACTTGAACGGCTTGAGCCAGATCGGCGCCCCGGTGAGGACGCGGGGGTCGACGAGGATGCCGACGGCGGCGACGACGGCGAGCACTGCCGACGCGGCCACGAAGAGGGTCAGCGGGCGGTTCCAGCGCGCCGCCCGACGCAGAACGGTAGTCATGTCTGTAGATGTTCGTGGCCACCCCTCCCGTACACGTCCGACCGCAGGCCCCGGTTGCGGCCCCTGGTCCGAGCGCGTCTCCTCCCTGGGTAGGAGGTGATGTCGGGCGCGATCCGCCGCCCGTGCTGGCACAATGGCCGGCCTGCCGACCGGACCGGGAGTGACCATGACGACCAGCGAGGACCGTGTCCAGCCCAACGAGACCACCGTGCCGCTGCTGCCCTGCCCGGCACCGGAGGAGACCCTGGCGTTCTGGCGTGCCCTCGGCTTCGAGGTGACCTACGAGCAGTTGCGCCCGTACGTGTATCTGGTCGTCCAGTGGAGCGGGTTCGCCCTGCACTACGGGCCCGCGTCGAAGGACCTCGACCCCGCGCGGGAACAGACCGGTGGCGCCCTGGTGATGGTCGACGCGGTGGCGCCGTACCACGCGGCCTTCGCCGACGCGATGCGCAGCGCGTACGGCAAGGTGCTCGTCAAGGGTCTGCCCCGGATCACGCGGTTCCGGGCGGGCGCGTCGCGGTTCAGCGTCGTCGACCCGTCGGGCAACACCATCATCTTCATCCGCCGCGACGAGCCGAAAGACCTCGAGTACGGCGGGTCGAAGGAGCTTGAGGGCCTGGCCCGGGTGCTCGACAACGCGCGGATCCTGCGCGAGTTCAAGACCGACGACCGGGCCGCCTACCGGGCGCTCGACTCGGGGATGCGCCGCCGTGCCGAGGACGCCCCGGTGGTCGAGCAGGCGATGGCGCTCGCTGCCCTCGTCGAGTTGTCGGTGGCGCTCGGCAAGTCCGACCGGGTGCCCGAGTGGGGCGCCCGGCTGCGCGCACTGACGCTGACGGAGTCGGAGCGTACCCAGGTGGCGGCCTCTGTCGCGGACCCGGCCCTGCTGGAACCCTTCTGGCCCGATCCACGGTGACCCGCTGGCTGGGGGCCGGGCCCGGCCCCCGGCCCGGTCAGCGGTTGGCGGAGCTGCGGCGGAACAGCGCCGTCACGCCGGCGAGGAGCGCGAGCAGCAGGCCGGTGAACCAGTTCATGGCCGTGATCGTGCTGACGGCGCGCGTGGCGACGCCGATGCCGAGGGCCGGCAGGCTCATCCCGAGGTAGGCGATGAGGAACAGCCCGGCCAGTGCCTCGCCGCGCCGGGCGGGCACGGCCATCGCCGCGACCGTGCCGACGGCGGCCTTGAACAGCACGCCGGCACCGACACCGGCGACCACACCGCCGAGCAGGAACGCGGTCAGGCTGGCGGTGTGCATCCCCACCAGCACGACGGGCACGCCGACGGCCTGCGCCGACAACCCGAGCCGTACCTTCGCCCGGGCGGGCAGTCGGGTGGTGAGGCTCTGCGCCACGGCGGCGCCGCCGAACACGGCGAACACGACCGCGCCGGCCAGCGCCCGCGACGGCAGGTGCAGCGTGCCGGCGACGAAGCCCGGCGCCACGGAGGTGAACAGGCCGAACACGGCGAACGACGCGAACCCGGCGGCGGTCGCCGCCACGTAGCCGGCGGGGTCGCCGTGGTCGGCGCTGATCCGCTGTGGTCGGTAGGCTGGCTTCACCAGCCGCTCCCGCACGGTCTCCGGAGTCACCGCGACCGCCACGAGGCTGACCGCCAGCAGCACGGCGAACACCAGGTACGGGGTGCGCAGCGGCGCGTGGACGTACTGGGCGAGGATGCCCGCGACCAGCGCGCCCACGCCGAGACCGCCGATGTTCGCGGCGGTGGAGACCACCTCGAAACGCTGCCGGGACGCGTCCGGGCGGTGCGCCGCGTGCAGCTCCTGGAGGTACGCGGTGGCGGTCGCGGTGATCATGCCGATGCCCAGCCCGCTCACCAGGCGGGCGACCAGCAGCACCGGCAGGGACGCGTCACCGAGGAACAGCGCGGCGGCGACCAGCTCCAGCGCCAGCGCTTGGATGAGGATCTTCTTGCGGCCGACCCAGTCCGACACGTGCCCCGCGAGCAGGAGGCTGATCACCACGCCGACCGCGTACGCCGCGAACACGATCGTGACCATGAACGTCGAGAAGCCGTCCCGGGCCATGTAGAGCGGGTAGAGCGGGGACGGCACCGTGCAGAACGCCATCGCGGTGAGGAACGCCAGGGCGATCACCCAGAAGCCACGGCCGTGGCGGGACGATCCTCCGCCAGGGCCAGCCGTGGCGGCGGGCTGGCGGGAGGGCAGGGTCGTTGACGACATGACCCCACTGTCACCCCACTCGATCATCACGTCCAACGAAAGTTGACGCTAGTTGCCATCGCGATAAGTGATACTTGGTGGCGTGGAACTGCGCCAACTCGAATACTTCGTCGCGGTGGCCGAGGAGCAGAACTTCACCCGCGCCGCCGTCCGCCTGCACGTCGTCCAGTCCGCCGTCTCCGCGGCGGTCAAGACCCTGGAACGCGAGCTGGGCGCGGCGCTGCTGGACCGCAACTCCAAACGCGTACTCCTCACCGACGCCGGCCTCGCGCTGCTACCCCGCGCGCGGATCGCCCTGGACGCGGCCCGCGACGCCCGCGACGCCGTCGCCGAGGTGCACGGCGGCCTCCGTGGCACCCTGCGGATCGGCACGATGACCTCGACCAGGCTCCTGCACCTGCCGGCCCTGCTCGGCGAGTTCCACCGCCGACACCCCGGGGTGCTGCTGCACACCAGCGTCGCGCCGTCCGGCTCGCAGGGGCTCATCGACGCGCTCACCGAGCGCCGGCTCGACCTCGCGTTCGTCTCACTGCCCGGCGCGCCGCCGACGCAGATCCACCTCACGGAGCTGGCCCGCTCGGTCATCGACCTCGTCGTGCCGGACGAGCATCCGCTCGCCGCCCGCCAGGCGGTGCCGCTGCGGGACCTCGCCGGCCTCGACTTCATCGACTCCCCGATCGGGTACGGCAACCGCACCGTGACCGACCGGGCGTTCGCCACCGCCGGCCTGTCCCGGCGCGTCACCATCGAGATCCCCGACATCGCCACCGGCGCCGACCACGTCCGGCACGGGCTCGGCATCGCGCTGCTGCCCCGCTTCGTCGTCGCCGACGCCGAGGGCGTCCGCACGCTGACCGTCACCGACGCCGACCTGGACTGGACGGCATCGCTGGCGACCCCGGTGGACCGCCCGCTCGGCGCCGCCGCCCGCGCCCTGATCGATCTGACCGGCCAGTTCCTGCCCTGATCCGCCCGATGCCGCAGCGGCCGTCGAGGGAGGCAGGTGGCTACAGCATCATCAGCGGGACGAGTTGTACGGCGTCGACCCCGTCGAGTTTCCTCAGCTCGGACACTCCCGGGCCCTTCTTGTCCAGGGGCATCTCGAACCGCCAGGACTCGCGGCCCATCTGTGGTTGGAGCTGCGTGGTCAGGTCGCCCTTGCCCTGGCAGCGCGTGCGCAGGCGCTCGTACGCGGCGGCCCGGTCCTCGAACTCGACCGATCGGGCGGTCGGCAGCGCCCGGACGGCCTGCTCCACAGCGGTCCGCTGCTCGCCGGTCGCGGACGGCTTCAGGCGGACCACGATCCCGATCCGCGAGGGCAGGGGGTCGACGTCCGCGACCTTGAGGACGACCTCGTCGACGCCGTCCACGTCGGTCATCACCAGCTCGACCGCCTCGGCGATTGGTGCGTCGGTGACCGTGGCGTGGAACAGTTCCGGCATGTGCTCCGGCTTGATCTCCGCCAACAGGTCGGGACTGTCCTTCAAGGCCTCTTTCTCGCGTGCGTACACCTGGTCGCGGCTCTCGAAAGAAACTTCCTCGACGCTGGGCATCGATCGGAGGCGCTGCTCCACGGCGGTCTTCCGGTCCGCCGTGACGTCGCTGTCCAGGAAGACAGCCAGGGTGACCTTCGTGAACTCCGTCGGCTTCGGGGGCTTCGAGGTGCAGGCGGACACGCCGAGCAGGAGGACCAGTGCCAGGGGTGGGGCGAGGCGACGCATGGGCGGAAATCGTAACGACCATCTGCCGGTGCCGCTGTCCAAGGTCGACCGGAGCGCCTCATGCCCGATGCGGCATGGACGCCGGGAGGCGCCTGGCCGGCCCCTGGATCAGGCGTCCCCGAGGCGCGTCGACAACACCGCCGCGGTGGACGCCGCCAGCTTGCGATTGAATAGCTCGTCGCGCGGCACGAAGACCATTGCCCGCCCCTCGCCGAGCACGACGTCCTCCTGTCGCGCGAAGGTGGCGCCACGGAAGATGTGCACCGTCACCGTGTGGGGAAAACCGGGCTCGTGCGGACGCGGACCGCTCCACAACGGGTGCAGCTCACCGACGGTCAGACCCGTCTCCTCCAGCAGCTCGCGGCGGGCCGCCTGCTCGGGCGACTCGCCGGGCTCAAGGTGGCCGCCCGGAAGGCTCCACTGGTTCGGCGAGACGGGGGCGTGCTCGTCACGATGCTGCAGGAGTACGGCCCCGGACGGGTCGACGAGCAGCACGAGGGCGACGTCGTAGGTGGCCACCACGAGACCATTCCACCTCGCCCGGCTCCTGTCACGCTGCCCATCGGCTGTGGCTGTCCCGATGGCAAGGTGCTGTCGAGCGATATACCTCAGAGGTATGAATATGACTCTGAGGTATATCGCTTACGACCACGTCCCCCCCCCGGAGGTGACCGAGGGTGACCGTCGGCCGCCCGGGTGCGGGCCACGGCCACGCCCTCGTCGACCAGGCGTGCCCGTAGCCCGGGCGGTGCGTGGCGGGTCATCGCACTCATCTCAGCACCGGGTCTGGTCTTCGTAACCTGTATCCGCGAGACTCCCCGGTATGCGTGATCGTTCTCGTCGGTGGGCGTGGGTCGGGGTACTCGTCGTCGGGCTGATCCTCTATGTGGCCGTGCTGCGAACCCTCGTCAGCACCCAGAATCCGAACTTCGTGCCGGCGCTGATCCTGCTCGGCGCGACCCTGGCGCCCCTGACGTTCCTGACCTTCGCCCAGGCCCGCACCGGGCGGTGGCAGGTGCCGGCGTCGGTGCTGGTGACGTCGGCGTTCTTCGGCGGGGTGATCGGCACGGTGGTCGCCGGCACCCTGGAGTACGACACCCTGCGGGGCCTCGGCACCCTGCCGATGCTGTTCGTGGCACTGATCGAGGAGTCGGCGAAGCTGATCGTCCCGGTGGTGCTGCTGTTCACGGCCCTGGCGCAGCACCGCCGCCGGGTGCCGTCCGACGGTCTGGTCATCGGCGTGGCCGCCGGCATGGGCTTCGCCGCCCTGGAGACGATGGGGTACGCCTTCACCGCCCTGCTCAGCTCGAAGGGCAACATCGGCGCGGTGGAGCAGACCCTGTTCATCCGGGGGCTGACCGCGCCGGCCGGGCACACCGCGTGGACCGGCCTCACCGCCGGGGCGCTGTGGGCGCTGCTGGCCACTCCGAGTGTCCGCCGACTGCTCGGGTTCCTCGGCACCTTCGGAGGCGTCGTCGTCCTGCACACGCTCTGGGACACGTTCACCGGCTCGTTCGTCTTCGTCGCCGTGGCGCTCGTCAGCATCGGCTGGCTGCTCTGGGAGCTACGCCGCTACCGCACCTTCGGCGATCACCTGGCCGTGGAGCATCCGACGAGGTGATCACCACGACGCCTTCCCGCTGATCTCGCTGCGCCCGAGCCGACCCCTCAACTAGTGTCGGGCTGTTCACGTTCAGTGACTTCTCTCGGGAAGGTGCAGCGATGGGGGTGCGCCGCTGGGTCGAGAGCTGGCCGCTCTATCGCCAGCTCACCGGCACCGACCCGCTCGGGCGGGGCACCGCCGCCAAGTCGGCGCGATCCCTGTCGCTGACGGCGCGTACCGAGACCGCCGATTCGGTGGCGCGGTCGGTGTGTCCGTACTGCGCGGTGGGTTGTGGTCAGCGGGTGTTCGTCGCGGACGGGCAGGTCACGCAGATCGAGGGTGATCCGGACTCGCCGATTTCGCGCGGCCGGTTGTGTCCGAAGGGCGCGGCGAGCAAGAGCCTGGTGACGAGTCCGTTGCGCCAGACCACCGTCCGCTACCGCCGGCCGTACGGGACCGAGTGGGAGGACCTCGACCTCGACACGGCGATGAACATGATCGCCGACCGGGTCCTGGCCGCCCGGGACGAGACCTGGGAGGACGTGGACGAGCAGAGCCGGCCGCTGAACCGCACGTTGGGTATCGCCAGTCTGGGTGGGGCGACGCTGGACAACGAGGAGAACTACCTCATCAAGAAGTTGTTCACCGCGATGGGGGCGTTGCAGATCGAGAACCAGGCCCGTATTTGACACTCCGCCACCGTCCCCGGTCTGGGGACCAGCTTCGGTCGCGGCGGCGCCACCCAGTTCCAGCAGGACCTGTCGAACTCCGACGTCATCGTGATCCAGGGTTCGAACATGGCCGAGGCACACCCGGTGGGCTTCCAGTGGGTGATGGAGGCCAAGCGTCGTGGGGCGAAGGTCTTCCACGTCGACCCGCGGTTCACGCGGACCAGTGCGGTCGCGGACGCGTACCTGCCGATCCGGGCGGGGACGGACATCGCGTTGCTGGGTGGGGTGATCCGGTACATCCTCGACAACGAGTTGGACTTCCGCGAGTACGTCCTCGCGTACACCAACGCCGCCACCATCGTCGGCGAGGACTTCCGGGACACCGAGGATCTGCACGGGCTCTTCTCCGGGTTCGTGGAGGAGAACGCCAGCTACGACCAGAGCAGTTGGCAGTACGAGGGCGCCCCGGAGAACATCTCCACCCGCGACACCGAGACACAGCGGGAGACGGCGGCCGGGCTGGAGCACGAGTCGCACGGCGCGCCGGTGGGTGGGCAGACGCAGCGGGACGAGACGTTGCGGCATCCGCGCTGCGTCTACCAGATCCTCAAGCGGCACTACGCCCGCTACACCCCCGAGATGGTCGAGCGGGTCTGCGGCATCCCGCAGGACAAGTTCCTGGGGCTGGCCCGGGCCTGGGCGGAGAACTCGGGCCGCGAGCGGACCGGCATGCTGGTCTACTCGGTGGGCTGGACGCAGCACAGCGTCGGTGTGCAGTACATCCGCGCCGGGGCCATCATCCAGCTCCTGCTGGGCAATGTCGGCCGCCCGGGCGGCGGCGTGATGGCGCTGCGCGGGCACGCGAGCATCCAGGGCTCGACGGACATCCCGACCCTGTTCAACCTGCTGCCCGGCTACCTGCCGATGCCGCACCACGCCGACCATCCGACCCTCGACGAGTGGATCGGCAGCATCGCGCACCCTGACCAGAAGGGCTTCTGGGGTAACGCGCGCGCCTACGGGGTGAACCTGCTCAAGGCGTACTGGGGCGATGCCGCGACGCCGGAGAACGACTTCGGCTACGGCTACCTGCCCCGGATGACCGGTGACCACGGCACCTACCAGCAGGTCCTCAACATGATCGACGGGAGGATCAAGGGGTACTTCCTGCTCGGGCAGAACCCTGCGGTGGGTTCCGCGCACGGCCGCGCGCAGCGGCTCGGCATGGCGAACCTCGACTGGCTGGTCGTGCGAGACCTGTTCCTGGTCGAGAGTGCGACGTTCTGGAAGAACGGTCCGGAGATCGAGACGGGCGAGATCCTGCCGCAGGAGTGCCGGACGGAGGTGTTCTTCCTGCCGGCGGCGTCGCACGTGGAGAAGGAGGGCACGTTCACCCAGACGCAGCGGTTGTTGCAGTGGCGGGAGAAGGCCGTCGAGCCGCCGGGCGACGCCCGCTCCGAGCTGTGGTTCTTCTACCACCTCGGCCGCATCGTCAGGGAACGCCTCGCGCGCTCGATCCGGCCGCGCGACCGGGCGCTGCTCGACCTGACCTGGGACTACCCCACGCACGGTCCGCACGAGGAGCCGAGCGCCGAGTCGGTGCTGCGCGAGATCAACGGGTACGACGTGACCACCGGCCGACCACTGGCGAGCTACACGGAGATGACTGACGACGGCTCCACGGCGGGTGGCTGCTGGATCTACACCGGCGTGTTCGCCGACGGTGTGAACCAGGCGGCCCGCCGCAAGCCCGGCGCCGAACAGTCCCTGGTGGCGCCCGAATGGGGTTGGGCCTGGCCGTCCAACCGGCGGATCCTCTACAACCGCGCCTCGGCCGACCCGGACGGCAACCCGTGGAGCGAGCGCAAGAGGTACGTCTGGTGGGACCCGGAGAAGTCCCAGTGGACCGGCCACGACGTGCCGGACTTCGAGAAGACCAAACCGCCCTCGTACCGCCCTCCGCCGAACACCTCGGGTGTCGCCGGCATCGCGGGCGACGATCCGTTCATCCTCCAGGGCGACGGCAAGGGCTGGCTGTACGCGCCCAGCGGCGTCCTGGACGGGCCGCTGCCCACCCACTACGAACCGGTCGAGTCGCCGGTGCGTAACCCGCTCTACCGCCAGCAGGCCAACCCGGCCCGCAAGGTCTACACCGATCCGATCAACTACCTGAACCCGAGTCCGCCGGAGCCGCACAGCGACGTCTTCCCGTACGTGTTCACGGTCAGTCGGCTCACCGAGCACCACACCGCCGGCGGCATGAGCCGGACGGTCCGCACGCTGGCCGAGTTGCAGCCGGAGATGTTCGTCGAGGTGTCACCCGAGTTGGCCGCCCACCGGGGCCTGAGTCACCTGGACTGGGCGCACCTGGTCACCACCCGCGCGGCCATCGAGGCGCGCGTGCTGGTGACCGACCGAGTGACGCCACTGCGCGTGGACGGGCGGATCTTGCACCAGGTGTGGCTGCCGTACCACTTCGGTTTCGAGGGTCTGGTCACCGGCGACTCGGCCAACGACCTGTTCGGGATCACCCTGGACCCCAACGTCCTGATCCAGGAGAGCAAGGTCGGCACCTGCGACGTGCGGCCTGGCAGACGTCCGAGAGGGCAGGACCTGCTGGACCTCGTCGTCGACTACCGGCGACGGTCGGGAGACCTGAGCCACCGCTATCCACCGACGATCACGACGGACGTCGCCGACAGCAGCAGTGACCGGGAGGACTGAGCGATGCCCCACGCCAACGCCCTGTACGGGCCGCTCGATCCGGCGCCGGACGCGGGTTACGTCGACGCGCCGCAGCGGATGGGGTTCTTCACCGACACGAGTGTCTGTATCGGGTGCAAGGCGTGTGAGGTGGCGTGCAAGGAGTGGAACGACGTTCCGGAGAGCGGCCTGGACCTGCTGGGCATGTCGTACGACAACACGGGCGCGTTGACCGCGAACTCGTGGCGGCACGTGGCGTTCGTCGAGCAGCCCCGCTCGGTCGGCTGGGCGACACCGGCGTTCGACGGTTACCCGGACGGGCCGGCGGCCAGCCCGGCGACGGCGGCCGTGGGGGCGCGGACCGCCACCGACACGGGCACGGACCCGGGGCTGCCACCCGGCTCGCCGGGCGCGGCGGCCCGCATGTCGGGCGGCCCCGAGTTCCTGGGTATGCCGGGGGCGCAGCCGCCGGGGCGGGGTACGGGCGTGGAGGGTCGGTCGGATTTTCGGTGGTTGATGATGTCGGATGTGTGTAAGCACTGCACGCATGCGGCGTGTTTGGATGTGTGTCCGACGGGTTCGTTGTTCCGGACG
>NZ_JBEXIL010000071.1:0-25198 GCF_040608555.1 Micromonospora sp. NPDC005172 | reverse complement strand
GTTTTTTTTTTTGTTTGTGTGCTAATTTTTTTGTCGTGGGGGGGGTGGGGGTGGGGGGGGGGGGGGGGGTGTGTTCCCCCTCCCCCACACCCCCCCGGCCCGCCCCCCCCCCCCCCCGCCTCTCTTCGTCGGTCGGTCACCGACGCAGGGTCACTCCCCCGGCGTCGACTTCGCGATCTGCATCAGGAACTCGATGTTGGTGCGGGACTGCTTGAGGCGGTCCAGCAGCAGATCCATCGCGGCCTGCGAGTCCAACGAGTGCAGCACCTTGCGGAGCTTGTGGATGATGGCCAGCTCCTCGGGCGCGAGCAGGACCTCTTCCTTACGCGTACCGGACGGGTTGATGTCGATGGCCGGGAAGGTCCGCTTGTCGGCGATCTTCCGGTCCAGCTTCAACTCGGCGTTACCGGTGCCCTTGAACTCCTCGAAGATGACCGTGTCCGCCATGGACCCGGTCTCCACCAGCGCCGTGGCGATGATGGTCAGCGACCCGCCGTTCTCGATGTTGCGGGCCGCGCCGAGGAACCGCTTCGGCGGGTAGAGCGCGGTGGAGTCGATACCACCCGACATGATCCGACCGCTGGCCGGCGCCGCCAGGTTGTACGACCGGCCGAGCCGCGTCACCGAGTCGAGCAGCACGACGACGTCGTGCCCCAGCTCGACCAGGCGCTTGGCCCGCTCGATCGCCAGCTCCGCCACCGTGGTGTGGTCCTGCGGCGGACGGTCGAACGTGGCCGCGATGACCTCGCCCTTGATCGACCGCTGCATGTCGGTGACCTCTTCGGGCCGCTCGTCGACCAGCACCACCATGAGGTGGCACTCCGGGTTGTTGCGGGTGATCGCGTTGGCGATCGCCTGCAGCACCATCGTCTTACCCGCCTTCGGCGGAGACTGGATGAGCGCCCGCTGGCCCTTGCCGATCGGCATGACCAGGTCGATGACCCGGGTGGTCAGGATGTGCGGCTCGGTCTCCAGCCGCAGACGCTCCTGCGGGTAGAGCGGAGTGAGCTTGTAGAACTCCGGACGACGCCGCGCCTCGTCCGGCTCCATCCCGTTGATCGTGTCCAGCCGCATCAGCGGGTTGTACTTGTCCCGCCGCTGGTCGCCGGTGTTGCCGCCCTCGCGGGCCGCCCGCACGGCACCGGTGATCGCGTCACCGCGACGCAGGCCGTACTTCTTGATCTGAGACATCGAGACGTACACGTCGTTCGGGCCGGCCAGGTAACCGGTCGTCCGCACGAAGGCGTAGTTGTCGAGCACGTCGATGATGCCGGCGACGGGGACGAGCACCTCGTCCTCGCCGACCTGCGGCTCACGGCCGCCGGTCTCAGCGCCGGTGTCCCCGCGCTCGCCACGGCCGCGCCGACGGTCCCGGAAGCGACTGCGCCGGCCACGCCGACCGCCGCCCTCTCCGTCGTCGTCGTCGCTGTCGCGCTCGACCCGCTCGACGCGCTGACCACGGTCGTTGCGGTCGGCCCGCTCCGAACGGTCGTTGCGGTCATTGCGGTCACCACGCTCGGCCGCCCGCTCGCCGCGGTCGTTGCGCTCGGCACGCTCGCCCCGGTCGGAACGCTCGGCCCGATCGTTGCGCTCGGCCCGGTCGCCGCGATCACCCCGGTCGTTGCGGTCACCACGCTCGGCCCGCTCGGAACGGTCGTTGCGGTCGGCCCGGTCGGAACGGTCGTTGCGCTCGGTCCGCTCGGAACGGTCGTTGCGCTCGGCCCGCTCGGAACGCTCGGAACGGTCGTTGCGCTCGGTCCGCTCGGAACGCTCGGAACGGTCGTTGCGCTCGGCCCGGTCGCGGCGGTTCTCGCCACGGTCGGAACGCTCGCCGCCCTCCACCTCTTCGGTGCGGGCCTCGGCGCGCGGTGCCTCCGAGGCGTTGGCCTCGGGGGCACGGGCCTCCGCCGCAGCAGTCCGGCTGCGCCGGGAGCGACCACGGCTCTCGGTCTCGGCGGCCGGCTCGGCCGGCGCCTGGTCGGTGCTGCGACCCTCGGCCGCCGGGCGATCCACGCTCTCCCGCACCTCTTCACGGGCCGGAGCAGCCGCAGCGGCGACCTCGGCACGCGGTCGAGGGGTTCCGGCGGCGTTGCCGCCCTGCCGCTCGGAGATCGCGGCGATCAGCTCACCCTTGCGCATGCGAGCAGTGCCGGAGATGCCGAGCGACGCAGCCAGGCTCTGCAGCTCTGGCAGCAGCATCGCCGACAGACCGGTACCGCTGCGCCGACGACGGGCGGGAGCGGCAGCGGTGGCATCGCCAGCGACGTTGGAAACATCCGACGTCACGTCGGTGGTGTCGCTCAATGGATTCCTTCCCTCGATAAAGGCCGGGACTGCCCGGAGTCGGAACTCAGGTGGCCGGGCGGCCTCGGTGCACCCGCCTCGCAAGGACGCGTCGCGGGAGTCTGTGACACAGCAGCCGGTGGTTTCCCGACCCACCAAAGGGCGGTGGGCAGGTCTCGCCGCCTGCGGCGACCTGTGGAAACTGCGGTGCGGCGTGGGCCTTGGCAGGGGTGACGGGCTGACCGCCGAGAGCTTCGGGGGTGCGCCGCCCCGCAGGAGATCGCGTGCTTCGCGGCTGTGCTAGGTCTAGAGCGTAATCAACTCTTCCGACCTGCGGCAACAGGGTCCCGCTCGGCGTGTCCAAGTCTACCCCGGGCAACCCGTGCGCCGCTGACGTCTATCGGTAACTTCCAGATCTGCCAGTCTGTTCCCTCGTCGAGGCCTGTCGGCGGCTCGCCGAACGCCAGCACACTCGGCCCGGCCCCAGAGACCACAGCCGCCACACCAGCCGCTCGCAACGCTCTGACCAGCGCCGACGTGCCCGGCATCCCGGGTGCCCGGTAGTCCTGGTGCAGGCGGTCGACGGTGGCCGGCAAGAGCAGCGCCGGGTCCGTGGTGAGCGCGTGCACCAGCAACGCAGCCCGTCCCGCGGTCATCGCGGCGTCGGCGTGGGGCACGGTCGCCGGCAGCGCCGCCCGTGCGGTCGCGGTCAGGCCCCGCTCGGAGGGTACGAAAACCGTGGGTCGTACGGCTTCGGCGACCGGCAGGGACACCGCACGGGCGCCGCCCGGCTCGGTCCAGGCCACCGTGAAGCCGCCGAGCAGGCACGGCGCCACATTGTCCGGGTGGCCCTCGATCTCGGCGGCCAGTCGAAGGACTCCCGGCTCGTCCAGCAGTCGCTCGCCGTCCGCGACGAGAGCACGGGCCAGCAGGACCCCCGCGACGATGGCGGCCGAGGACGATCCGAGGCCGCGCGCCTGCGGTATCCGGTTGACGCACTCGACCCCGAGGCCGGCAGGCTGCGCACCCAGGACGTCGAACGTGGCGCGCATCGCCCGCACCACGAGGTGCTGGTCGTCGTCCGGCAGCTCACCGGCGCCCTGGCCGGTGACCCTTACCCGGACCCCGCCGGACGACACCTCGGCGGACAGGTCGTCGTAGAGCCCGAGGGCGAGCCCCAGCGCGTCGAAGCCCGGACCGAGGTTGGCACTCGTCGCGGGAACCCGGACCCGGACCGGCCCAGCGGTGAAGTTCGTCGGCACGCGCTCATGCTAGGGCGCGGCACCGACGATCCGTTGGGTCGCCCGCACCATGGGACCGGACCGCGTCTCAGCCTGCCGGGTCGGGGACCGGTTCGGCGGCCGGATCGGTAAGCGAGAGACGGCGGGTGGCGATCCGCCAGCCGATCGCGTACACGACCGTGACCAGTCCGCAGCCGGCCAGCACCACCCGCTCGTCCACCACGTCCACGACCAGGGCCACTGCCAGTTGACTCACCGAGATGGCCAGCGTCGCGAGCATCATGTCGGTGGCGAAGACGCGCCCGCGCAGCCGGTCCGGCACCTCGCCCTGCAGGGCGAAGTTGGACATCACCCAGTTGCTGCCGCCCGCGAAGTGCGCCACGAACACCAGCAACAGCACCAGCGGGAACCAGCGCACCACCGACGCGCCCACATAGGACAACCCGTAGAGCGACATGGACAGCGCGAGCCCCGGCAGCAGCCAGGACCGGTTGGTCAACACCCGACGCATCAGGATCGGCCCGACCAGGGCACCGGCCCCGCGCACCGCGAAGAGCAGACCGGCCCCCAGCGAGCCGACGCCGTAGACGCCGGCGAGCAGCGGAAACACGGTCAACACCCCGTTGCCCAGACCGACCGCCGACTTGACCGTGACCAGCGCCAGCACCCGCGGCCGGTGGCCGATGTAGCCGAGCGCCTCGCGGACCGCCGACCAGGTCCGCTGCGCCGGCACCAGCGGGTCGCGGGCCGCCTGCAACGGCCGGCGGATTCGCGTGGCGAGGCCCGCGGCCAGTGCCAGGCCCACCGCCGCCACCCAGAAGCAGGCGTACGGGCCGGCGGCCGAGCTGAGCACACCGCCCAGTGAGGCGCCCACCACCGTCATGGTGCCCCAGGCCGAGCCGGCCACGGCGTTACCGGCGGCCAGCTCGTGCGGTTCCAACACGTTCGGCAGCGCGGCCTGGGCGGCGGGCGAGTAGAACGCCTTGGCTACCGCGACGACCCCGATCGCCACCAGCGCCAGCCAGGCCGTGCCGCGGTCGCGGACCCCCAGCAGCAACAGCACACCCGCCAGCGCGGCCACGTTCGCGGCGATCATGATCTTCCGCCGGTCGAAGCGGTCGGCGATGGTGCCGGTGTACGGCAGCAGCAGCGCCACGATGCCGGTGTCCACCGCCAGCACCAGGGCACCCCAGACGCCGCTACCGGTCAGGTGGGGCAGCAGCACCAGCAGCGGCACCATGACGAACCAGTCGGCCCCGAAGACCACCAGCTCGGCGAGGAAGAGGTTGCGGAAACTCCGATTGCCGGTAAGGACCGAAAGGGTGGACGCCACGGACGGGCACCCTACCCGGTCGTCGTCGGGGCTACACCCGCTCCCAGCAGCGACGAGACGGTGACGAAGCGGTACCCGCGCTCCCGCAGGCCGACGATCATGTCGGGGAGGCCGCGCAGCGCGACCAGACGTCGCCGCTGACCGACGTCGTGCCCGAGCAGGATCGTCCCCGGCCGGACGCCGTCCACGATCCGGCGGGCATGGCCGGCCGGGTCGTCGGGAAACTCCCGCTCCACCATCTGCGACGACCAGAGCACCAGCCGGTAGTTCAACCGGGCGGCCGCGTGCAGCACCGCGCCGCCCAGGTGGCCGTACGGCGGGCGGACCAGGCGCGGGGCCCTGCCCGTCACGTCGGTGATCATGTCGTGGGTGCGGCTCAGGTCGTCGTACGCCGCGGCGGCGTCCAGTTGGGCGAGATCCCGGTGCGCCCAGCTGTGATTGCCCACCTCGTGCTCGGCGAGCCGGTCGCGGACGAGGTCGGCGTGCTTGCGGACCTGAGTGCCGACCAGGAAGAACGTGGCGGGCACCCGGTGCTGGGCGAGGGTGTCCAGCACCATCGGCGTCCACTGTGGCGCCGGGCCGTCGTCGAAGGTGAGCGCGACCAGCCGCTGGGTGGTCGATCCCGACCAGACGACCGGCAGCGCGCCGTCGCCGACGTCCTGCGCTCCGTTGCCGACCGTGGCGCTGGGCGGGCCGCCGGCCAGCGGCAGCCGCCGGTGGGTCAACCAGAGATCCGCGCCGCCCGCCCCGGCGGCCGCACCGGTCACCAGCAGAGCGCCGCGGCGCAGCAGGTCGCGCCGGGACCACCCGCGCGCGCCCTCGGTCATGTGCCTGCCTCGCTCGTCCATCCCGACATCTACCAGGAGTATGCAAGACATGACCCACAGCGGAGGGCCGGTCGTTCGATCGGTGTCGCTCGGGCGTGGACGGCAGCGCCCCCGGCAGGTGATCCTGCCGGGGGCGCTGTGCCGATGTCGTCCGACTAGTCCGTCGACTCCGACGGGGGCAGCGGCGACCTGCGGCTGCGCGGCAGCCGCAACACCTCGAACTGGTCGGTGCCGTCCACCAGCGCGCCCGACGGCGCGGGACGGGTCGCTGGGGGCTGCGCGCCCGTGGCCGGCGTCGCTGCCGGTGCGCCCGCCGGCACCGCCAACTGGTTCGGACCGTCCGGCTCGACGCTCTCCGACCCGCTCGGCGCCGTCTCGTCGGACCGCCGCCCACGACGACGCCCCCGCAGCGACTCCTTGGTGTGCTCCACCATCGAGTAGAGCGTCGGCACCAGGATCAGCGTCAGCAGCGTCGAGCTGAGCAGGCCACCGATCACCACGACGGCCAGCGGCTGCGAGATGAAGCCGCCCTCACCGGTCAACCCGAAGGCCATCGGCAGCAGCGCGAAGATCGTCGCGACCGCGGTCATGAGGATCGGTCGCAGCCGACGCCGGCCACCCTCGACAACCGCCTCCTGGACCCCCATGCCCCGTGCCCGGTACTGGTTGATCAGGTCGAGCAGCACGATCGCGTTGGTCACCACGATGCCGACCAGCATGAGCACGCCGATCAACGCCGGCACGCCCAGCGGCGTCCCGGTGATCAGCAGCAGACCGATCGCGCCGGTCGACGCGAACGGGATGGAGATCAGCAGGATCAACGCCTGGGTGAGGCTGCGGAACGTCGCCACCATGATCAGGAACACGATCGCGATGGCGACGAGCACCGCCAGGCCCAGGTCGCCGAAAGCGTCCGACTGGTCGGCGCTGACCCCACCGATGGTGAAGGTCGCTCCCGGAACGTCGATGCCGTCGAGCCGCTTCTGCAGCTCCTTGGTGGTCGCGCCCAGGTTGGACCCGGTCGCCGCACCGGTCACCGAGACGCTGCGCTCACCGTCGATCCGCGTGACCTGCTGCGGCCCCTCGGCCTGCGTGACGTCCGCGATGTCGTCCAGCTTGACCGGTCCGACCGGAAGGGCCCGCAACTCCTCCACCGACACCGGCGCGGCGGAGCTGAGCCGCAGCACCACGTCCTGCTGCCGACCGTCGAGCGCCACCTGGCCCAGCGGAGCGCCACGGAACGCCTGCGACACGAGCTGACCCACGGCGGCCTCGGTGAGGCCCACCCGGCCGGCCGCTACCCGGTCGACGGTCACGTCCACCCGCGGCACGCGTGCGGCGAGGCTCGTGGTGACATCCTCGACGTCCGGGACGTCGGCCATCGCCGTACGGACCGCCTCGGTCGCGCGGGTCAGCACCTCCGGGTCACCGGCCTGGACGACCACCTCCAGCTGACTGGCCGAGGCGTCCTGGCCACCACCGAAGCTGACCTCGCCGACGCTCGTACCGATCTTGTCGAACTCGCGCCGCAGCTCCTCGCGTACCTGCTTGGCGTCCTTGTCGCCGTCGAGCGCCAACGACCAGCTCGCGACGTTGTTGCCGCCGCCGCCCGCCCACGGCGTGTCGCCGCCGCCGGCCGTCACCTGGTACGTCTCGACCCCGTCGATCCGCCCGAGGACCGCCTCGACCTGCTTGGCCGCCGCGTCGGTGGCGGCCAGGCCGCTGCCCGCCGGCAGTTCCTGCCGGAAGCTGAGCGTGTCCTGGCCGGAGTCGTCCAGGAAGTTCGTCTCCAGCTTCTGCGCCAGCCCGAAGGTGGCGAAGAGCACCAGCAGGCCGAGCCCGACGGTGATCCAGCGGGTCGAGCGCTTGCGGGTGGCGAAGCCGATCACCGGCAGGTACGCCCGCTGCAACGGGCTGCGCAGCTCCTTCTCCTCGGCCTCGCGCCGCACCGCCTCGTCGTCGACGGTGCCGCCACGGGGCTTGAGGAACCAGTACGCCAGCACCGGGATCACCGTCAGGGAGACCAGCAGCGAGGCGAGCAGGGCCACCGTCACGGTGATCGCGAACGGTGCGAAGAGCTGCCCGACGAACCCGCCGACCAGCGCGATCGGGGCGAACACCGCCACCGTCGTGAGGGTGGACGCGGTCACCGCGCCGGCCACCTCGCGGACGCCGGTGACGATCGCGTGCCGCTTCTCCTCGCCGTACTCCAGATGCCGTTTGATGTTCTCCAGCACGACGATCGAGTCGTCCACCACCCGACCCACCGCGATTGTCAGCGCGCCGAGGGTGAGCAGGTTGAGCGAGTAGTCGCCGATCCACAGCGCGATCAGCGCCACCAGCACGGAGAGCGGGATGGAGACCGCGGTGACCACCGTCGAGCGCACCGACAGCAGGAAGACCAGGATGACGATGACCGCCATCAGCAGACCGAGCAGACCCTCGGTGGTCAACGACTCGATCGACTTCTCCACGAACGGCGCCTGGTCGAAGACCACCGTCAGCTCAGCGCCGGAGGCGTCCTTCAACTCGGACAGCCGGTCGCGGATCTCGTGGGAGATCTCCACCGCGTTGCCGTCCGGCGCGGCGGTGACGGCGACGCCGAGGCTGTCCTTGCCGTTGGTCCGGGTGATAGCGGTGGCCGGGGCGAGCTGCTGCTCGACCGTCGCCACGTCACCGAGGCGAACCGGGGTCGCGCTGGGCGTGACGATGATGCCGCGCAGGTCGTCCAGGGTGGCGACCGGCGTTCCCACCTGCACCGGCAGGGCCAGACCGCCCGAGGTCACCGCGCCGGCCGGGATGGAGACGCCGTTGGTCTTGAGGGCGGTCCCGATGGCGGTCGGCGCGACCTTCGCCGCGGCCAGCTTCGCCGGGTCCGGGGTGACGACCACGACGTCGTCGCGGGTGCCGGTCACCTCGACCGTGCGGACGCCCTCGATGCCCTCCAGCTCCGGCACCACCGTCGCGCGCAGCTTCTCGGCGAGCGCCCGCTCGTCCGCGCCGCCGGCCGCGGCCAGCACGACCGCCGGCAGGTCGTCGGTGCTGCCCGCGATGACCTGCGGGTCGACGCTGTCCGGCAACTGGGCGTCGATCCGGCTCAGCGCGGTCTGCATCTTGTTGACCACGTCGTCCAGGTCGGTGCCGAACTCGTACTCCACCTGGACCGTGGCCGAGCCCTCGCGGGACGTGGAGGTGACCTTGTCCAACCCCGGAATGCCCTGGAGGGCGTTCTCGATCGGTTCGGTCACCTGCGATTCGACGATCTCGGGTCCGGCGCCGGGGTAGGCGGCCACGATGAACGCGGCCGGGAACTCGAGCGACGGCAGCAGTTGCTGCTTCAGCGACGGCACGGCGAACGCTCCGAACGCCGTGGTCACCACCGCGATGAGGGCGACCAGCCCTCGGTTGGCGAGGCTGAATCTGGCGAGCAGCGACATCGGCCTGGCTCACTCCTGGAAGAGAATGCGGGCGGGGATAGGTGAAAGTGTGCCGGACACCATCACCGGAACCCCCGCCGCCCCCGGGGGCGGCCCGTCGTCGACTGCGGTCGCGCTGTCAGGCCAGGTCGAGGGCCCGCGCCGCGGCCAACGGGTCGTTGCCGATGGTCAGCGGAGCGGGTGCGGTGGAGATCGCCCACTCCGGGTCCTTCAGGCCGTGGCCGGTCACCGTGCAGACGACCGTCGAGCCGGCCGGCACCGTGCCCGCCGCGCCCTGCTGGAGCAGACCGGCCACGCTGGCCGCGCTGCCCAACTCGACGAACACCCCCACCTCACGGGCGAGCAGCCGGTACGCCGTCAGGATCTCCCGGTCGGTCACCGCCGCGATGAGGCCACCGGAGGCGTCCCGCGCGTCAAGCGCCTTGGTCCAGCTCGCCGGATTGCCGATCCGGATGGCGGTGGCGATGGTGGACGGCTCCGGGACCACCTGACCGGTCACGATCGGCGCCGCGCCGGACGCCTGGAAGCCGTACATCCGCGGCGCCCGCGTGGTGGTGCCGGCCGCGAGCTCCTCCGAGTAGCCCATCCAGTACGCGGAGATGTTGCCGGCGTTGCCGACGGGCAGGCAGTGGATGTCGGGCGCGTCGCCAAGCGCCTCGACGATCTCGAACGCGGCGGTCTTCTGACCGTGCAGCCGGTCGATGTTGACCGAGTTGACCAGGGCGACCGGGTGGTCCTGGGCCAGCTTGGCGGCGAGCGCCAGGCAGTCGTCGAAGTTGCCGCTGACCTGGAGCAGCTTCGCGCCGTGCACCAGCGCCTGGGCCAACTTGCCCAGCGCGATCTTGCCCTGCGGCACCAGCACGGCGCAGGTCAGGCCGGCCCGGGCGGCGTACGCCGCGGCGGAGGCGCTGGTGTTGCCGGTGGAGGCGCAGATGATCGCCTTGTTGCCGGCCTCGACCGCCTTCGACACTGCGACGGTCATCCCCCGGTCCTTGAAGGAGCCGGTGGGGTTGGCGCCCTCCACCTTCAGATAGACGTCACAGCCCAGCCGGGCCGAGAGCACGGGCGCCGGCAACAGCGGCGTGTTCCCCTCGTGCAACGTGATGACGGGCGTGGCCGCGGTGACGGGCAGCCGATCCCGGTACGCCTCGATCAGACCCCGCCACATGTCGCTCTCCTCGCTGTTACCGCAGCTCCGACCCGAGCACCAGGTCACCCTGGACCACCCTGCCGGAGCCATCGATGGCACACCCCGGGTTACCCATCTGGCGGGACGCCCGAACCGCCCCGCCGGACCAACGACTCAGGCGCCGCCCTCGACCCGTAGCACGCTCGTCACCGATCGGACGATGTCCAGACCGCGCAGCTCACCGACGGTCGCGGCGAGCGCGGCGTCCGGCGCCACGTGGGTGACGATGACCAGTTCGGCGTCGCCGTCCCGGCCCGGGGCACCGCCCGCCGAGCCCTGGCGCACCGTCGCGATCGACACGTCGTGGCGGGCGAACACGCTCGCCACGGCGGCCAGCACACCCGAGCGGTCGGCCACGTCCAGGCTGACGTGGTAGCGGGTCAGCGCCTCGCCCATGGGTCGCACCGACAGGTCGGCGTACGCGCTCTCGCTGGCCGCGCGGACCCCGGCGAGCCGGTTGCGGGACACCGCCACCACGTCGCCGAGCACGGCGCTGGCGGTCGGCGCGCCGCCCGCGCCCCGGCCGTAGAACATGAGCTGCCCGGCCGCGTCCGCCTCGACGAAGACCGCGTTGAACGCGTCGCCGACGCTGGCCAGCGGGTGGCTGCGCGGAATCATCGCCGGGTGCACCCGGACGCTGACCGTCTCCTGACCGGACACGTCGACGCCCCGCGCCGCGATGCAGAGCAGCTTGATCGTGCAGCCCATCGCCTGGGCGCTGGCCATGTCGGCGGCGGTCACCTCGGTGATGCCCTCACGGTGCACGTCCGCCGCGCCGACCCGGGTGTGGAACGCCAGCGAGGCGAGGATCGCGGCCTTCGCCGCCGCGTCGAAACCCTCCACGTCGGCGGTGGGGTCGGCCTCGGCGTACCCCAGCTCGGTGGCCTCTTCCAAGGCCTCGGCGAAGCCGGCGCCGGTGGCGTCCATCGCGGAAAGGATGAAGTTGGTGGTGCCGTTGACGATGCCGGTGACCCGGTTGATCCGGTCGCCGTGCAGCGACTCGCGCAGCGGGCGCAGCAGCGGGATGGCGCCGGCGACGGACGCCTCGTAGTAGAGGTCTCCGCCGCCCTCGGCGGCTGCCTCGTGCAGGGCCACGCCGTCCTCGGCGAGCAGCGCCTTGTTGGCGGTGACCACGCTCTTGCCGGCGCGCAGCGCCTCGACCAGCCAGGTCCGGGCCGGCTCGATCCCGCCGACGACCTCGATGACCACGTCCACGTCGTCGCGTTTGATCAGGCCGAGCGCGTCGGTGGTGAACAGACTCTCGTCGATCGGCAGGTCACCGCGGTCGCGGCCGAGCCGGCGGACGGCGACGCCGGCGATCTCCAGTGGAGCGCCGATGCGGGCGGCCAGGTCGGCCGACTGCTCGTGCAGCAGCCGGACCACCTCCTGGCCGACCGTGCCGCAGCCGAGCAGAGCCAAGCGCACAGGTGACGTCATCCCACATCCAATGCCAGCAGGTCCTCTTCGGTCTCCCGCCGGACGATCAGGCGCGCCTGGCCGTCGCGTACCGCGACGACCGGCGGCCGGGGCACATGGTTGTAGTTGCTGGCCATGCTCCGGCAGTACGCGCCGGTGCCGGGCACCGCGACAAGATCTCCGGGCTGCACGTCGGCGGGCAGGAATTCATCCTTCACCACGATGTCCCCGGACTCACAGTGCTTTCCCACCACGCGGGCGAGCAACGGTGCCGTGCCCGAGGCGCGCGAGGCCAGCGTCGCCGAGTAGGACGCGTCGTAGAGGGCGGTTCGGATGTTGTCGCTCATCCCCCCGTCCACGCTGACGTACGTCCGGATGCCGTCGAGGTCCTTGACCGTGCCGACCTCGTAGAGGGTGAACACGGCCGGTCCGACGATGGCCCGGCCCGGCTCGATCGACAGGTGGGGGACGGCCAGGTTCTCCGCCGCGCACTCCGAGTCGACGATCTTGCGGAGTCGCTTGGCCAGGTCCTGCGGAGTGGCCGGATCGTCCTGCGTCGTGTACGCGATGCCGAAGCCGCCGCCCAGGTCCAGCTCGGGCAGCTCCACCCCGCGCGCGTCGCGGATCTGCGCCTGGAGGGCCAGCACCCGACGGGCCGAGACCTCGAAGCCGCTGGCGTCGAAGATCTGCGAGCCGATGTGCGAGTGCAGGCCCCGCAGCTCCAGCACGTCCTCGTCGAGGATCTTGAACGCGGCGTTGGCCGCCGCCCCACCGGCGAGCGAGAAGCCGAACTTCTGGTCCTCGTGGGCGGTGGCGATGAACTCGTGGGTGTGCGCCTCGACGCCGACCGTGACCCGGACCAGCACCCGGGGCCGGACGCCCCGCTCGCGGGCCAGCGCGGTGAGCCGGTCGATCTCGGTGAACGAGTCGACGATGATCCGGCCCACCCCGGCGTCCAGCGCCCGGCCCAGCTCGGCGACCGACTTGTTGTTGCCGTGGAAGCCGATCCGCTCGGGCGGCATCCCGGCCGAGAGCGCGGTGGCCAGCTCACCGCCGGTGCAGACGTCCAGGTGCAGGCCCTCCTCGGCGATCATCCGGACCACCGCCCGGCAGAGGAACGCCTTGCCCGCGTAGTAGACGTCCTCGGTCGGAAACGCCGCCCGGAAGTCGCGGCACCGCGAGCGCAGGTCGGCCTCGTCGAGGACGTACACCGGGGTGCCGAACTCGGCGGCGATGTCGCGGACGCTCAGGCCCGCGACCGCGACCGCGCCGTCCGCGCCGCGCGTCACCGACCGCGGCCACAGCGCCGGCACGAGGGCGTTGACGTCGACCGGGGTACGCAGCCAGGCCGGCCCCTGGTGGCTGATGTCAGCGTGCAGCGCACCAGCCTCGTGAGCGCGCATCGTGTTACATCCTCTCCGGGGCGGATACGCCGAGCAGGTGCAGGCCGTTGGCGATCACCGTGCGGGTGGCGTTGTTGAGCCACAGCCGGGCGCGGTGCAGGTCGGTGATCTCCTCGTCGCCGAACGGCAGCACCCGGCAGTTGTCGTAGAACCGGTGGAAGGAGGCCGCGACGCTCTCCTCCAGGTAGCGGGCCACCCGGTGCGGTTCGCGCAGCTCGGCGGCCGTGGCCACCACGGCCGGGAACTCGGCGAGCGCCTTGAGCAGCTCGTTCTCCTTCTCGTGCTCGAGCAGCTCGGGGCGGAACGCGTCGGCGTCGCCGGGCACCAACCCCACCTCGGCGGCGTTGCGGGCCACGCCCGCCGTCCGGGCTGCCACGTACTGCACGTAGTAGACGGGGTTGTCGCGGGTCGCCCGGGTCCACAGCTCGATGTCGATGTCGATCGGCGAGTCGCTGGAGTAGCGGGCCAGCGCGTACCGGGAGGCGTCCACGCCGATCGCGTCGACCAGGTCCTCCAGAGTGATCACGGTGCCGGCACGCTTGCTCATCCGCATCGGGGCGCCGTCGCGCAACAGGCTGACCAGCTGCCCGATGAGGATCTCCAGGTTGCGCTCCGGGTCGTCGCCGAAGCAGGCCGCCATCGCCTTCATCCGACCGATGTAGCCGTGGTGGTCGGCGCCCAGCATGATCACGACCCGCTCGAAGCCGCGCTCCCGCTTGTCCAGGTAGTAGGCACAGTCCGCGGCGAAGTACGTCCACTCGCCGTTGGACTTGCGCAGCACCCGGTCCTTGTCGTCACCGAAGTCGGTGGTCCGCAGCCAGGTGGCGCCCTCGGACTCGTACAGGTGCCCCTGCTCGCGCAGCCGCGCCAGCGCGAGGTCCAGCTCACCCCGGTCGTGCAGGTCCTTCTCGTTGAAGTAGGTGTCGAACTCCACCCCGAAGTCGCGCAGCGACGAGCGGATCTCGTCGAACATCAGCGCGACGCCCTCGACCCGGAACACCTCCTGGGCGGCGGCGTCGTCCAGGCCGAGCAGGTCGGGCCGGCGGGCCTGCACCTCGGAGGCGATCTCGGCGATGTACGCGCCGCCGTAGCCGTCCTCCGGCACGGCCTCGCCCTTCGCGGCGGCCAGCAGCGACCGGGCGAACCGGTCGATCTGCGAGCCGGCGTCGTTGAAGTAGTACTCGGTGCCGACGTCGGCGCCGGTCGCGCGCAGCAGCCGGCTCAGCGCGTCGCCGACCGCCGCCCACCGGACGCCGCCGATGTGGACCGGGCCGGTCGGGTTGGCCGAGACGAACTCCAGGTTGATCTTCTCGCCCGCGAGCCGGTCGCTGCGGCCGTACTCCGCGCCGGCCTCGACGATCACCCGGGCGAGCTGGCCGGCGGCGGCGGCGTCCAGCCGGATGTTGAGGAAGCCCGGCCCGGCGATCTCCACCGATTTGACGCCCGGTGCCCGACCCAGCTCGTCGGCCAGGGCGGCGGCCAGCTCCCGCGGCGGGACGCCCACCTTCTTGCTCAACTGCAGAGCGAGCGTGGAGGCGTAGTCGCCGTGCTCGGGGTTGCGCGGTCGCTCCACCGCCGTGCGCTCCGGCAGCGCGGCGTGATCCAGGCCACGGTCGGTGAAGACGGCGTGGGCGGCGGTGAGGACGACCGAGGCTAGTTCTGCAGGAGTCACCCAACCATGTTATCGGGGGTAGACTCGGGCACTCGGCGGCTACCCTGCGCGTCAACCGGCCCGCCATCTCCCCTGACCGACCGACCTGACGAGGCACGATGAGCATCAGCACCCCGGGTGGCCCAGAGCGCCGCCCGACCGTGGTCAGCACCGGCAAGAAGCCGGCTGCGGGCCGGCCGGCGTCTGACGCCAAGGCCGGTCCCGGCAAACCGGCGGGTAAGCCGGGAGGCACCCCGCGGGCAGGTGGCAAGGGTCCCCGCAAGCCGGTCACACCGGTCAAGGTGAGCCAGGGCCGGGCCTGGGGCCCGATCGCGCTCTTCGTCGCCGTCGGCGTCCTCGCGGTCGCCATCATCGGCTACGGCTCCTGGGCCGCGTTCCAGGGCTCCAAGCCGTGGGACAAGAAGGCCAACGCCATCGACAGCATCGTGAACATCCGCAAGTCCGACCCGGACAGCCTCAAGTACGAGGCGCACAAGGCCGGCCCGCTGACCTACAAGTACTCGCCGCCCGTGGGCGGAGTGCACAACGCCGCCTGGCAGAACTGCATGGGCGACGTGTACGACGCCCCGATCGCCAGCGAGCACGCGGTGCACAGCCTGGAGCACGGCGCGGTGTGGATCACGTACCGCCCCGACCTGCCCAAGGACCAGGTCGAGAAGCTCGCCGGCAAGGTGCGTGGCGTCGAGAAGACGCTGATGAGCCCGTACGAGGGCCTGGACAAGCCGATCTCGCTCCAGGCGTGGGGCTACCAGCTCAAGGTCGACAACGCCGACGACAAGCGGATCGACGAGTTCATCAAGGACCTGCGGGTGAACGCCTCCGTCGAAGGCCCGACCGCGCTGTGCAACCAGGGCGTCACCGCCACCGGCACCACGCCGCGCGAGCTCCAGCAGCAGCCGCCCACCCAGTAAGGACGTCGATGACAGCCCCCACCACCACCGACAGCGAGTACGACGAGGCCGAGGCCGCCCTTCAGGAGGGCGGCCGGGCCCCGGCGCGGCGTTACGGGGTGCTCGCGCTGGCTGCCCTGCTGGTGGTGGGGTTGCTGCTCGGGTACGCCGGCGGCCTGCTCACCCCCCGGCTCACCCGCCCCGGTGACGCCTCGGTCGAGGCGGGCTTCGCGCGGGACATGACGACCCACCACACGCAGGCCGTGGAGATGAGCCTCATCGCGTACCGGTCGGCCACGCTGCCCGAGGTCCGCCAGATCGCCGTCGACATCGCCACCGGCCAGCAGGGCGAGATCGGCGCCATGCAGACCTGGCTGCGCGAGTGGGGGTTGAGCCCGACCGGGTCGCAGCCGCCGATGTCGTGGATGTCCGACGGCGCCGCCGTCAAGGACGGGCTGATGCCGGGCATGGCGACACCGCAACAGATGGCCGCGCTGCGCGACGCCAAGGGTGTCGAGGTCGACCGGCAGTTCCTGACCCTGATGTACAACCACCACCTCGGCGGGATCCACATGATCGACGCGGCGCTGGCCGAGACCGACAACGCCGAGGTCGTACGCGTGGCCGAGACGATGAAGACCACCCAGCAGTCCGAGCTGAACAACCTCCGGCAGCTCCAGACGCAGGCCAAGGGCTGACCCCTCCGCACGGGCACACCGGGCCCGCGTCACCGCCGCACGCGTCGGCGGGGCGCGGGCCCGGCCCGTATCCGGCCGCCGCCCGAGCGGGGCGCGGCGGGCGCGATCTCAATGATCGACTCGGCTTCCTGGAAAGTGGGCTATCAGCGCGGCCTGGACACCCCGGCTTCCGAGAACCCGAGTCGATCACAGCATCCACAGGCCTCCCGGCAACCTTTGCGCCCCATACGTGCCGATTCGTCACTTGTGGGCGTTTTACGTTGGACGGGCGATTACGTTGCTTAGAGAGTTTTCTCCACACATATCGTGACCAGTTGTGATTCGTGCTCGTTGCCCAAGACGTGGGGGTTGCACTCAGAGACGCACGGCGCTCGGTAACCAGTTGGTGCCGACGCCACACCATCGGCGGTGACGGGGCGGTGGCAGCCGTCCGTCGCGGACAGCGGCAGGGCGAGCCGGGAATGCTCAGCCGCGACCAGGAACTCGAACTCATCGACACACTCCGGGGCGTCCACCCCGACGAATTCGGCCTCGACGAGGAGCTGTGGACGCGGCAGAGCCTCACCACGCTCATCCAGCGCCGGTTCGACCTTCCGCTGGACGTGGGCGCCGTCGGGGCGTACCTGCGGGCCTGGGGGTTGGGTCCGCGCGAGCCGCGCGAGCGCGCCTGCGGTCTCTGCGTCAGCGCGGTCGAGCGGTGGGTACGCAGCGAGTACCCGACGATCACCCGGACGGCCCAGGAGCACCTGGCCGAGGTCTACTGGATCGGGCGGGTACGGCTGCGCGGCACGATGCCGGCCGCCGACGTGATCTCCGCTGTGTCGTCCCGGGGTCGGGTGCGTTTCATGATCACGACACCGACTGTCGACCCGCCGCTCCCCCGCGACTTCGTGCTGCGGCTCAGCGGCGAGGAGCAGCGCACCGTCCATCTGATCGTGGACGGGTCCTGGCCCCGCAACGAGTGGCCGCGGCGGCTGCCCCGACGGATCGTCCTGCACCCACTGCCCAGTTGCGGGCGGGCGGTAGCGGCCTGAGCACCGGGTGGGCCGGTAACCGACACGATCGGCCCACCCGATACCGATTCGGCGTACGCCGGGGAGGTTTGCTAGTCTTCTCCAGTCGCTGAGCCCCCGTAGCTCAGGGGATAGAGCACCGCCCTCCGGAGGCGGGGGCGCAGGTTCGAATCCTGCCGGGGGCACAAGCTTTCGCGCTCCATGTCCGCTGAGAAGCGCGGACCTGGGGCGCTTGTCATTTCTGCCCCGGGGCCGAGCCCCGGACCCCACGCATCCGGCGCAGGCTTGCGCCGAACCGCAGCGGGTGACCGCCACATCGCCTGCCCCGGACCGCGCCGGGGATGGCCGCCGCACCGCCTGCCTCAAACCCACGCAACCGGGGCACAGGACCGCGCCGAACCACTCCGGCGCACCAGCGCTGCCCCGCACTCATGGACCCCGCCGGCCAGCGCCCGTCGATCTTGCAGTTTCTGTTGTCGTTGTGGGGTGAATGCGCCTTATGTCGCCACCGAAAGTGCAAGATCGCGGAGCGGCACCCGGCCCGCGTGCACCGTGGAGCGACGCCGGCCCCGGGCTGCACCCGTGGAGCGGCACCCGGCCCGCGTGCATCGTGGAGCGACGCCGGCCCGGGCCGCACCGTGGAGCGACGCCGGCCCCGCCTGCATCGCGGAGCGCGACCTGCCCCGCTGCGTTGCAGGGGGCGAGCGGGGTCAGGCGTTGACGTACTTCGCCAGGTGTTCTCCGGTGAGGGTGTTGCGGGCGGCTACCAGGTCGGCGGGGGTGCCTTCGAAGACGATCTGGCCACCGTCGTGGCCGGCGCCGGGGCCGAGGTCGATGATCCAGTCGGCGTGCGCCATGACCGCCTGGTGGTGCTCGACGACGATCACCGAGGTGCCGGAGTCGACGAGCCGGTCCAGCAGGCCGAGCAGTTGCTCCACGTCGGCGAGGTGCAGGCCGGTGGTGGGCTCGTCGAGGACGTAGATGCCGCCCTTGTCGGCCATGCGGGTGGCCAGCTTGAGTCGCTGCCGCTCGCCGCCGGACAGGGTGGTCAGCGGCTGGCCGAGGCTGAGGTAGCCGAGCCCGACGTCGACGAGCCGGTCGAGGATGGCGTGCGCGGCCGGGGTACGGGCGTCGCCCGTGCCGAAGAACGCCTCCGCCTCGGTCACCGACATCGCGAGCACCTCGCTGATGTCCCGGCCGCCGAAGCGGTATTCCAGCACGGACGCCTGGAACCGCCGCCCCTCGCACTCTTCGCAGGTGGCGGCGACACCGGCCATCATCCCCAGGTCGGTGTAGACGACACCGGCGCCGTTACAGCCGGGGCAGGCACCCTCGGAATTGGCGCTGAACAGCGCGGGCTTCACCCCGTTGGCCTTGGCGAACGCCTTGCGGATCGGTTCGAGCAGACCCGTGTACGTCGCCGGGTTGCTCCGCCGGGAGCCGCGGATCGCGCTCTGGTCGACCGACACCACCCCGTGGTTGCTGGAGACCGAGCCGTGGATGAGTGAGCTCTTGCCCGAGCCGGCCACGCCGGTCACCACCACGAGCACACCGAGCGGGATGTCGACGTCGACGTCGCGCAGGTTGTGGGTGTTCGCTCCCCGCACGGCGAGCGTGCCGGACGGTGTACGCACCGACGACTTCAGCGCGGCCCGGTCGTCCAGGTGCCGCCCGGTCAGGGTGTCGCTGGCGCGCAGCCCCTCGACGGTGCCCTCGAACACCACCTCGCCCCCGCCGGTGCCAGCGCCCGGGCCGAGGTCGACGACGTGGTCGGCGATGGCGATGGCCTCCGGCTTGTGCTCCACGACCAGGACGGTGTTGCCCTTGTCGCGCAGGCGCAGAAGTAGGCCGTTCATCCGGGCGATGTCGTGCGGGTGCAGCCCGATCGTCGGTTCGTCGAAGACGTACGTGACGTCGGTGAGCGACGACCCGAGGTGGCGGATCATCTTGGTGCGCTGCGCCTCGCCACCGGAGAGCGTCCCCGACGGCCGGTCGAGTGACAGGTAGCCCAGCCCGATCTCCTCGAAGGAGTCGAGGAGGTGTTGCAACCCGCTGAGCAGCGGCGCGACGGACGGCTCCTCGACCCCTCGGACCCAGGCCGCCAGATCGCTGATCTGCATGGCGCAGACGTCGGCGATGTTCCTGCCGGCGATCTTCGACGACCGGGCCTCGGCGCTGAGCCGGGTGCCGTCGCAGTCGGGGCAGGTCGTGAAGGTCACCGCCCGGTCCACGAAGGCGCGGATGTGCGGTTGCAGCGTGTCGATGTCCTTGGAGAGGAACGACTTCTGGATCTGCGGGATCAGGCCCGAGTACGTCAGGTTGATGCCGTCGACCTTGATCTTGGTCGGTTCCCGGTGGAGCAGGTCCTGCAACTCCTTCTTCGTGTACTTGCTGATCGGCTTGTCCGGGTCGAAGTAGCCGCAGCCACGGAAGATCCGGCCGTACCAGCCCTCCATGCTGTAGCCGGGGATCGTGATCGCGCCCTCGTTGAGGGACTTGCTGTCGTCGTAGAGCGCGGACAGGTCGAAGTCGGTGACCGCGCCCATGCCCTCGCAGCACGGGCACATGCCGCCCAGGCGGTTGAAGGTCGCCTTCTCGGTCCTGGTCTTGCCCGCGCCGCGCTCCACGGTGATCGCGCCGCTCGCCCGGACCGACGGGACGTTGAACGAGAACGCGTTCGGCGGACCGATGTGCGGCTGCCCGAGCCGGCTGAACAGGATGCGCAGCATCGCGTTGGCGTCGGTGGCGGTGCCGACGGTGGAGCGGGCGTTGGCCCCCATCCGTTCCTGGTCGACGATGATCGCGGTGGTCAGCCCGGCCAGCACGTCGACCTCGGGCCGGGTCAGCGTCGGCATGAAGCCCTGGAGGAAGGCGCTGTAGGTCTCGTTGATCATCCGCTGCGACTCGGCGGCGATGGTGCCGAACACCAGCGAGCTCTTGCCCGAGCCGGAGACGCCGGTGAAGACCGTCAGACGACGCTTCGGAAGCTCGACCGTGACGTCCTTGAGGTTGTTGACGCGAGCACCCTGCACCCGGATCAGGTCGTGGCGGTCGGCGACGTGTGCCGCGGGCGAGTCCGTGGCCTTGCTCATCGTCTCTCCATCTGCTCGGGGGGTGCGGGGTCCGGTCACGGTACAGGTGGCCGCGTGACCTGCGCTTCTCGATTCCTGATGGGTCTGGTGACCTGCTTCGCGGTGCAGGACGGCAGCCCGGCCGTCGCGAGCGCCGCCTCCCGCCGGTAGGTGCTCGGCGGCATGCCGACCAGCTCGGTGAAGCGGGTGCTGAAGGTGCCGAGCGACGAGCAGCCGACCGCGAAACATACATCGGTGACGCTCAGGTCGCCACGACGCAGCAGGGCCATCGCACGCTCGACACGCCGCGTCATGAGATAGCTGTACGGCGATTCGCCGTAGGCGAGCCGGAACTCCCGGCTGAGGTGCCCGGCCGACATGTGGACGCCCCGAGCCAGCGCCTCCACGTCCAGCGGCTGTGCGTACTCGCGGTCGATGCGGTCACGGACGCGACGCAGCCGCGCCAGGTCGCTGAGGCGCTGGCTCTCCGTGGATCGGCTGGTCACCCGCAAAATCGTGCCACAGAACCCCGACAAGAAAGGCCCGCCGGACGGCCGAGCCGGACCCGAGCCGCGCGGCGGCGGGTGGGGCGGTCGTCGGGGCGTACCGTCAGGTGGCCTCGCGCCGGGCGCGGGCCCGGCGCTTGCCCTCGTGCATGGCCTGCACGCGGGCCACCGGGGTCGTGCGGCCCTCCGCGACCAGGTCGGCGGGGATCCGCTGGGGTTCCGGCAGCAGCGCGAGCCACGGATCGGTCCCGGCGAGCAGCGACGGCGCCGTCCGGATGGTGAAGTCCGCCGGGGTCACCTCGGTCAGGTCAGCCCAGTCGACCGGGAAGGACACCGGCATGCCGGGCCGCAGTCGCGGGCTGTACGCGGCCACGACCGTCGCGCCGCCGGAGCGGGTGGCGTCCACGAAGACCTTCCCGCCCCGGTCCTCGCGGATGTACGCCGTGGTGGCGAGCGCCGGGTCGAGCCGTTCGGCGCGGACGGCGAGGGCCCGGGTGGCGGCGGCCAACTCCTCGGCGGTGGCGTCACCGGTGACCGGGACGAACACGTGCACGCCCTTGGCGCCGCTGGTCTTGACCGCACCGGCCAGGCCGGCGTCGGCGAGTGCCTGGCGGACCAGCAGGGCCGCGTCGACCGCCGCCCCGAACCGGTCGCCCTCGGGCGGGTCCAGGTCGAGCACCAGGTGGGTCGGTCGGTGCGGGTCGGCCGCCGTGGCCAGGGTCGGGTGGTACTCGACGGCCCGCTGGTTGGCGAACCAGAGCAGGGTGCGCCGGTCGTCGCAGAGGGCGTACGAGATCTCCCGGTGCGACGCCTCGGCCCAGACCGACGTCCGGCGTACCCAGTCCGGGGTGTAGCGGGGCAGGTTCTTCTGCATGAACGGCGGCTGACCCGGGCGGACCCTGATCACCGACAGCGGCCGGTCGCGCAGCTGCCCGAGGATCGGCTCCCGGACCGCGTCGAGGTAGTCGACGAGGTCGCGCTTGGTCGCGTCGTCACGGTCGGACAGCGGCTGGTCCAGGTTGGTCAGGGCCACGCCGTCGCGGGTCTCGTCAGCCTCACTCACCCGATCACCCTCGCGGCCTCGGCGTCGGCGGTCAACCGGACGCGGCGCTCGGAGGCCTGCCGATTTCGAGGCCCACGGTCGGCGACCGGCCCGTCGACCGGTCCGTCGACGTCGGGTCGCGGCCCGCCCGGCCGGCGCGGCACCGTGCACAGCGCCAGCAGCAGGGCGGCGAGCATCAGGGCGGCGGCCACCGCGAACGCCACCCGGTAACCGCCGGCCAGAGCGGCCGCCTCGGCCCGGCCGGCGGCCCGCAGAGCGTCGCTGCGGGACGCCGCCAGGGTCGCCAGCGCCGCCAGGCCGACCGCCCCGCCGACCTGCTGGGTGGTGTTGGCCAGACCGGAGGCGAGCCCGGCGTCGGCGTCGGTCGCGCCGGCCATGGCCAGCGTGGTGACCGCCGGCAGGGTCAGACCACCAGCCAACCCGAAGATCAACATCGCCGGGAGTACGTCGGTGCGGTAGCCACCGTCGGCGGACAGCCGGGCGAGCAGCAGGAAACCGACGGCGGCCAGACCGAGCCCGGTCACCAGCACGGTTCGGGCGCCCCAGCGGGCGATCAGCCGGCCGGCCAGTCCGAGCGACACCACCGCGATCACCACCGGGGTGGGCAGGAACGCCCAGCCGGTCGCCGCCGCGTTCAGCCCGAGCACCAGTTGCAGCTCCACGGCGAGCAGGAACTGGAAGCCGAAGAACGCTGCCACCATGAGGAACTGCACGGTGTTCGCCGCGAGCAGCCCCGGGACGCGCATAAGTCGGGGAGGTAGCAGCGGGGTGGACGCCACGCCCTGGCGCACCGCGAAGCCGCCGAGCAGCAGCGCGGCGAGTGCCACCGCGCCGAGGGTTCGCGGACTGGTCCAGCCGTGCTCGCCCGTCCCCACGATGCCCAGCACGGCCGCCATCAGGCCAGCGGTGGCGAGCAGTGCGCCCGGCACGTCGAGGCCGGCCCGCAGGCCGATGCCCCGTTCGGCGGGGAGTCGGCGGACGGCGGCGAGCAGGATCCCCGCCCCGATCGGGAGGTTCACCAGGAAGATCGAACGCCAGCCGGCCAGCTCGGTCAGCACTCCCCCGGCCACCGTACCGATCGACGCGCCGGCCGCCCCGGTGAAGCTGTAGACGGCGATCGCGCGGGCCCGCTCGGCCGGCTCGGGATAGAGCCGGACGATCATGCCGAGGCTGACCGCCATGGCCAGCGCGCCGCCGACGCCCTGGCCGAACCGCGCGCCGACGAGCAGAGCCGGCCCGGTGGCGAGCGCGCAGGCCGCCGAGGCCACGGTGAACAGCACGACGCCGGCCAGGAAGACCCGGCGTCGACCGAGCAGGTCACCGAGGCGGCCGGCGAGCAGCAGCAGGCCGCCGAACGCCACCAGGTAGGCGTTGACCACCCAGGCCAGCCCTGCGGCGGTGAAGCCCAGGTCGCGTTGGACGGCGGGCAGGGCCACCGACACGACACTGCCATCGAGAATGATCATGAGACTGCCGGCGCAGAGCACCAGCAGTGCCGGCCAGCGGGACGGGGAGACTCGGTCCATGGGGCCCCTCCTTGGTGCACGGTTTGTTACCGACGCCATCGTCTGTGACCATGAGCGGGAGCGGAAGGAGGCACTGTTGTGTCCCAGAGGAACAGCGATGTGTCCGCGCCGGTGGAGGCCGAGCTGACCTGCTCACCCGGGAACGTGCCCTTCACCCCCGGGCAGGCCCGGGCGTGCACCGTCCGCGAGGTGCTCGACCGGGTCGGCGGCAAGTGGAGCATCGGCATCCTGGTGGCGGCCTCGCACGGCCCGGTGCGCTTCACCGAGCTGGAGCGGCACATCGAGGGCATCAGCCGTCGGATGCTCACGCTGACCCTGCGCAACCTGGAACGCGACGGCCTGCTGCACCGCACCGTCTACCCGACCGTGCCACCGAAGGTCGAGTACGTGGCCACCCCGATGGCGCTGGAGCTGTACGAGTCGCTGGTGGCACTCACGAGTTGGGCCGAACGGCACCGCCGGGCCATCGCCGAGGCGCGGACCAGGTACGACGCCGAGCACGCCGACTAAACGGGCAGCGGGTGTGGGGAACACCACGTGGCTTGTCTGACCGATCGGTCAGGGCCTGACCGATCGGTCAGGCATGCTGGTTCACGGAGGTGGACCGGTGATGGCCAGAGCGGTATCCGAGACGCACGGTGAGATCCTCGCCGCGGCGGCGCGACGATTCGCGGTGACCGGATACCGGGGCACCTCGTTGCAGGACATCGCCCGCGAGGTCGGTTGCTCCAAGGCCACCGTGCTCTACCACTTCGCCAACAAGGAAGCCCTGCTCGCCGAGCTGATGGCACCGGCCATCACGGTGCTGACCGACCTCGACGACCAGCTCAGCGGGTTGACCGGCGCGGCCGCCCAGGAGGTCGCCGCGGTCGGCTTCGTCGACCTCGCGGTCCGATTCCGGCGGGAGATCGCCGTACTGCGCGGCGAGTTCCCGGAGCTGCTCCGCCAGCCGGCCTTCGCTTGCATCCAGCAGATCTCCGAACGGCTGCGCGACGCGCTGGCCGGACACTCCGACCGTCCGAGCGCCCGGATCATCGCCGTGGTGCTGCTGGCCGGCATCTCCGAGGCGTGCGCGGAGTTCGTCGACGTCCCCGAGGACGACCTGCGCTCCGCCCTGCTCACCCTCGTCCGGCGGGCCGTCGAACCCGTCGGGACACCCCTGCCCCAAACACCCATGACCGAGGACAAGGACTCCTGATGGCCACCCTGCTCTACCGGCTCGGCCGGGGCGCGTTACGCCGGCGACGGCTCGTCGTCGCGCTCTGGCTCGTCGTACTCGTCGGCGCCGGCCTCGCCGCGGCGACCCTGCGCGGCCCGACGGCGAGCAACTTCACCATGCCCGGCACCGAGAGCCAGCGGGCGCTCGACCTGCTCGCCGAGCAGTTCCCCGCAGCCAGCGGAGCGACCGGCACAATCACGATCAAGGCGCCCGCGGACGGTCAACTGGCCACCCCGCAGGGCCAGGCCGTGGTGCAGGAACTGGTCCAGCAGGCCGGGACGCTGCCCGGCGTCGTCGGCGCGGTCAACCCGCTCCAGGTCGGGGCCGTCTCGCCCAACGGTCGGTACGCGCTGGTCCAGGTCCAGTTCGCCACCGGCGCGGACGAGGTGACCGACGAGCAGAAGACCGCGT
>NZ_JBEXIL010000070.1:0-25681 GCF_040608555.1 Micromonospora sp. NPDC005172 | reverse complement strand
TGGTGATTCACCAGAATCAGCCTCAGTTTCCGGTTCAGGCGGTCGGGGCGGCGAAGCGCAGGCCGAGGCCAGGTCGCAGTACGGGGGCTCGGTTTTCACGTGTCGTCAGCCCTTGATGTAGGGCTTGCCGTCCGCCGCCGGTGCCCGGACCCGGCCGACCAGGCCGGCGACCGCGAGGATCGTCGCCAGGTAGGGCAGCATGGCCAGGAACTGGCTCGGGATCACGCTGTTGATGGCACCCAGGTAGGTGGCGAGCTGGTCGGCGAAGCCGAAGAAGAGCGCGGCGAGCAGCGCCCCGGTCGGGTTCCACCGTCCGAAGATCAGCGCGGCCAGCGCGATGAAGCCCTTGCCGCCGATCATGTTCTTGGTGAACGAGTAGAGCGCCAGCGTGTACGACGCGCCACCGATACCGGCGACCACGCCGGCCAGCAGCACGTTGCGGTAGCGCACCCGCAGCACCTTGACTCCGAGCGTGTCGGCGGCGATCGGGTGCTCCCCAACCGACCGGGTCCGCAGCCCCCACCGGGTGCGGAACAGCCCGATGTGGATCACCAGCACCAGCAACAGGCCGAGGTAGAGGAAGATGTTGCCGCGGAACAGCGCCGGCCCGAGCACCGGGATGTCCTTGAGGAGCGGGATCTCCCAGTTGCTGAAGCGCGGCGCGCTGTTGTACTTCTCCGCGTCGGTCTGCATCAGCCGCTCGTAGAGGAAGCCGGTGACACCGACCGCCAGCAGGTTCAGCACGATGCCCATGACGACCTGGTCCACCAGGTAGCGGATGGCGAAGACGGCCAGCAGCAGCGAGATGAGCGCGCCACCGATGGCGGCGGCGACCAGACCCACCCAGACGTTGCCGGAGATGCTGCCGAACAGCGCGCCGCTGAACGCGCCCATCAGCAACTGCCCCTCGATGGCCACGTTGACCACGCCCGAGCGTTCACAGAGCACGCCGGCGAGCGCACCGAAGATCAACGGCAGAGCCAGGATGAACGTGCCTCGGATGATGTTGACCAGCGGCATGAAGTTCTGCCCGGTCGGCGCGGCGGAGACCTGCCAGCAGAGGAAGGAGAGCACGAAGGCGACCAGCCCGACGCCGAGCACCGGCAGGAACCAGCGCTTCGGCACGCCGGCGAGCAGGGCCGCACCGGCGGCGATCGTGATGATCCCGAACAGGATCGCGCCGATCGTGCCGTTGATCTCCAGCGCGGCGCCGGCCGCGTCGTCGCTGAGCGTGAAACGGGCCTGCTGGCCGGTGGCGAGCGCTCCGAACAGCACCGCCGCCAGCAGGCCGAGCGCCGTCAGCGTGAGGCCGACCTTGCGGGTCCGGGTCCAGAAACCCTCGTCGACGCCGACCGCGACGTCGGGGACAGCCATGGTGGACATCGGTTACCAGCCCTTCGCCAGGCTCGTCTGCAACCGGGCGGCCCGTGCGGCCCGGAGCTGGAAGATCGCCTTCACCAGGGCGGGTGCGGCGATGAAGATGACGATCAGCGCCTGGAGCACGGTCACCAGCTCCAGCGAGATGCCGGAGTACGACTGCATCCGGTTGCCGCCGGCCTGGAGCGCGCCGAACAGCAGCGCGGCGAGCAGCACCCCCCACGGCTTCACCCGGCCCAGCAGCGCCACCAGGATGCCGTCGAAGCCGATCTGGGCCACCACCAGCGGCGTCAGGGCGCTGGCGGTGGAGCCGAGCACCATGTTCGAACCGCCGAGCCCGGCCAGGACCCCGGAGAAGACCATGATCAGGATGTACGTCCGGGTAACGCTGATGCCGGCCGTCCGCGCGGCGTCCGGGTTGGCGCCGACCGCGCGCAGCTCGAAGCCGAGCGTGGACCGGTTGAGCAGCCAGGCGACCGCCCAGGTGGCCAGCACGGCGAGCAGGATGCCCGCGTGCACCCGCAGGTTGTCACCGAGCAGTCGGGGCAGTTGGGCGGACGTGTCCACCCCCTTGCTGATCGCGTCGGTCCGTGTCGGGTCCTGCACGCCGTTCTGCACGATCAGCCAGGTCAGGAAGTACGTGGCGACGTAGTTGAGCATGATCGTGTTGATCACCTCGTGGGCACCGGCACGAGCCTTGAGGATGCCCGGGATGAAGCCCCAGATCGCCCCGCCCAGCGCGCCGGCGAGCACCGCCACGAGCAGGTGCAGACCGGGCGGCAGCGGCAGCAGGAAGCCGGCCAGCGCGGCCAGGATCACGCCGATGGTGGCCTGACCCTGCGCGCCGATGTTGAACAGGCCACCGCGGAAGGCCAGCGCCACCGCCAGGCCGGTGAAGACCAGAGGCGCGGCGTACGTCAGCGTCTCGGAGATCGGCGCGAGCACGGCCTGCCAGCCGTTGCTGCCGTTCACCCAGCCGGAGAACGCCTCCGGGTCGAAGATCGAGCCCTTGAACAGGTTGGCGTACGCCTCGCTCACCAGCGTCCAGCTCGAACTGAACGCGTCCGAGGGGCGTGCGGTGATGTAGGTGTAGGTGTGCAGCACGTCCGGGTCGGAGACGACCATCAGCACCGCGCCGACGACGATCGCCAGCACCAGCGACAACAGGGTCACCGTGAAGGTGTTGGCCGCCCAGAGATTGTCCAGGAAGAGCCGGCCCAGGGACGGCTTCGGCTCCGGCGTCTTCTCCGTGGTGGTGGTGCCGGCCCGCTCGGTGTTGCCGAGGGCGTTCTGCGCCGCCTGCGCCTCGCTCGCCGGTTCCTTGTCCGGGGAGCCCGACTGCGGATTGGGGTTGGTGGTCATGCCTCGTCCTCGCTCGCGGGGCTGTCGGCAGACGCCGGACCCCCGTCGGCTGTGCCGGCCGCGTCCGGGCGGATGCCGGCCATCAGCAGACCGATCTCCTCACGCGGGGTGTCCGGGTCGACGATGCCGATGATCCGTCCGCGGTACATGACCGCGATCCGGTCGGCCAGCCCGACCACCTCGTCAAGCTCGCTGGACACCACCATGACGGCCGTGCCGATGTCCCGCTCGTGGATGATCTGGCTGTGGATGAACTCGATCGACCCGACGTCCACGCCACGGGTGGGTTGGGCGGCGATGAAGAGCTTCAGCGGCCGGGACAGCTCCCGTGCCACGATCACCTTCTGCTGGTTGCCGCCGGAGAGGGTGCCCACCGCCGCGTCCGCCGATGAGGTGCGGACGTCGAACTGCTCGATCCGCTCGCGGGCCGAGGACGCGATGGCGTCCGGCTTGAGGGCGAGCCCGGTGCCGAACGGTGGCCGGTCGTAGATGTCCAGCACCAGGTTCTCGGCGACGCTGAACTCCTTGACCAGGCCGTCCACGCTGCGGTCCTCGGGCACGTAGCCGACGCCGGCGCGGAGGACTCTCTTGGTCGTCCACCCGTTGATCTGGTCACCGCCCAGGCTGACCGTGCCGGCGAGCACCGGGCGCAGGCCCATGATCGCCTCGATCAGCTCCGTCTGGCCGTTGCCCTGCACGCCCGCCACGCCGAGCACCTCACCCGCGCGCACGGTCAGGTCCACGCCGTCGACAGCCCGGACCTGCCGGTCGTCGTCGACGATCAGCCCGGCGACCTCCAGCACCGGCTCGCCCGGCGTGGCCGTCGACTTGTCGACCGTGAGCCGCACGCTGCGGCCGACCATCAGCGCGGCCAGCTCGTCCCGGCTGGTCTCCGGCGAGGCCGTGCCGACCGTCCTACCGCGCCGGATCACCGTGATCCGGTCGGCGATCGCCTTGACCTCGCCCAGCTTGTGGGTGATGAAGACGATCGACTTGCCGGCCGCCTTCAGCGACCGCATGACCGTCAACAGCTCCTCGGTCTCCTGCGGCGTGAGCACGGCGGTCGGCTCGTCCAGGATGAGCAGGTCCACGTCGCGGGTGAGCGCCTTGACGATCTCCACACGTTGCTGGATGCCGACCGGCAGGTCCTCGATCACCGCGTCCGGGTCGACCCGCAGGTTGTAGCGCTCGGACACCTCGGTGACCTCGCGACGGGCCCGTCGCCGGTCCAGGAAGCCGGCGATGCCGCCCCGGACCTGCTCGGCCCCGAGCATGATGTTCTCGGCCACGGTGAAGACCGGCACCAGCATGAAGTGCTGATGCACCATGCCGATTCCAGCCCCGATGGCGTCGGACGGGCCCTTCAGCTTCAGCGGCGTGCCGTCGACCAGGATCTCGCCCTCGTCGGGCTGGTATAGCCCGTAGAGCACGTTCATCAGGGTCGACTTGCCCGCGCCGTTCTCGCCGAGCAGGGCGTGGATCTCTCCAGGCTCCACCGTCAGATCGATGTGGTCGTTGGCGACCAGATCACCGAACCGCTTGGTGATGCCGCGCAGTTCGAGTCTCAGCGCAACCTCCTGGAGTGCGAGCGATGGTGCAGCCTAGCTGCCGTCGAACGGCCCGGAGCGGCCTGGCCGACGCGGTGCGCGATCGGCCGCTCCGACCCACGCGGTCACCCACGGGGCCGAAGCGGCCGATCGGTCGTACCTGTACCCCCACCGACCCCTCCGATGATCTCACCGGGGAGGCCGGCCGGACGTCACTTGGTCGGCTGGGCCTTCGAGGTGACGGTGATGGTGCCGGCGGCGATGTCCGCCTTGATCTTCTCGACCTCGGTCTTCAGCTCGGCCGGGACCTTGCCGTCGAAGTCGTGGTACGGGGCGATCGAGACACCGGTGTTGGCCAGGGTGCCGACGAAGCCCGGCTCGGCCTGCAGCTTCTCGCCACCGGCCGCCTTGAGCACGGCCTCCTTGACAGCCTCCGGGATGTTCTTGACGACCGTCGTGACGATCGCGGCGCAGTCCGGCGTGCTCTCGCAGCCGTCGACGTCCACCCAGATGGTGCTGTACTTGCCGCCGGAGGCCTTGGCCGCCGAGGTGGTGCCGAGGCCGGCGCCGCCGGCGACCGGCATGATGATGTCCGCACCCTGGGCGACCAGCGCGTCGGAGACCTTCTTGCCCTCGTCCTGCTTGTCGAAGGCGTTGGTGAAGGAGCCCTTCTGGGTCTCCTTGTTCCAGCCCAGCGCCTGGACGTTCTTGCCCTTGGTGGTGTTGTAGTACTTCACACCGTCGACGAAGCCGTCCATGAAGATCGTCACCGGCGGGATCGGCAGGCCGCCGTAGGTGCCGACCTTGCCGCTCTTGCTCATCCCGGCGGCGAGGTAGCCGGCCTGGAACGCGGCCTGGGCGGTGTCGAACTGCATCGGGTAGACGTTGGCGTCACCCGGCTTGGCGTCGACGATGCCGAACTGCTGGTTCGGGTTCGCCTTGGCGATCTTCGAGGTGGACTCGGCCATCAGGCCACCGACCGCCAGGATGAAGTCGCACTTCTGGTTGACGAACTGCGTCAGGTTCGGCTCGTAGTCCGCCTGCGCCTTCGACGCGACGTACTTGATGTCGATGTTGTCGTTGGCGGCCTTGGCCGCCTGCAGGCCCTTCCAGGCCGAGGTGTTGAACGACTTGTCGTCGATGCCGCCGACGTCGGTCACCATGCAGGCGCTGTACTTCTTGGCGCCACTGCCGGCGTTCTTGTCATCATCGGGGGCCTCGCCACACGCGGCGGCGCTGAGCACGAGCCCACCTACCGCGAAGATCGAGGCGATCCGCATCCCACGCACCGAGCGCAAGACGTCTCCTTCCCATTGCACACCGCGCCTAGTGCGGTGGCAGCCCATCAGCCGACCTGCGGGTGTGCCGCCGGCTGTCCCACGTTACGGACGGGAGCGTACGCCCGCGCCCACCCACCGGCCGACAATCGTGCACGACTGTTGAGCGCCTGTTACCCGGGTGTAACCCTTGCGTGGGGCACATCACTCTTCGTGCTGCTAACCGAGCGCCGAGGCGTCGCGGATGTCCGGTTTCCTGCGAGCGGTCACCTCCTCGGACGCTACCGCCAAAAGACCGCCACCGCCGCGTTGACCAGGGTCAGGCCGACGATCGCGAGGAAGTGACCGCGATTGACCACGTCCCGCTTCCGGGAGAAGAAGACCATGACGAAGATCAGCAGCGCGATCACCAACTTCGTCACAAGTTTTGCCGGGTCCGGCTCGGCGTCGCCGCCGCCGCGCAGGGGCGCGGAGAGCCCGAGCCCGGTCAGCAACTGGATCACGGCACCCCAGAGCATGGCGGCGTTGATCCGCAGCTTCCCGCTGACGTACTGGGCGATCGAACCACCGAGCAGCAGAGCGAAGCCGATCAGATGGACGTAGAGGAGGATGAGTCGGAGTGCTTCCACGTCACTCATCCTCCCCTATCAACGACATTTTGTAGTAGTGGGGTCGTCGGTTCCGCGGTCCTGGCCCTGCCGTCTGGCACGGATCGAACGACCCCGCGCACCGCCGAAGCAAGAGTTTGCAGACAACGGAAGGGCTTGCAGGCCGCTCCGCAAGAACTTGCCGGTGGGCTACAGTGCCGCCATGCGCGCTCGACTGTCCGACATCGCCCAGCAGGCCGACGTCAGCGAGGCCACGGTGTCGCGGGTGCTCAACGACCGCCCCGGCGTGGCGGCGGAGACCCGGCAGGCGGTTCTCACCGCCCTCGACGTGCTCGGCTACGAGCGACCGGCGCGACTGCGCAAGCGCAGCGCCGGCCTGGTCGGCCTGGTGGTGCCGGAGCTCGACAACCCGATCTTCCCGGCGTTCGCGCAGGTCATCGAGTCGACGCTGGCGCAGAGCGGGTTCACCCCGGTGCTCTGCACCCAGACCGCCGGCGGCGTGACCGAGGACGAGTACGTGGAGATGCTGCTGGACCGGCAGGTCTCCGGGATCGTCTTCGTCTCCGGCCTGCACGCCGACACCGCCGCCAACCACGACCGCTACCGGGCGCTCATCGCCCGGCCGCTTCCGGTCGTAATGATCAACGGGTACGTCCCCGACGTCGCCGCCCCCTTCGTCTCCTGCGACGACCGGGAGGCCGCCGACCTGGCGGTGGCCCACCTCGTCGCGCTCGGGCACCGACGGATCGGCCTGATCACCGGCCCGGACCGCTTCGTGCCGGTGCGGCGCAGGGTCGCCGGCTGGCGAGCGGCGATGACCCGGCTGGCCGGCGTCGCCGAGGCCGATCTCGGCCCGCTGGCCGAGCTGACGCTGTTCGGTGTGGAAGGTGGCGAGGCGGCGGCCGGCCGGCTGCTCGACCGTGGTGTCACCAGCCTGGTCTGCGGCTCCGACCTGATGGCGCTCGGCGCGGTGCGGGCGGCCCGACAGCGCGGCCTGACCGTGCCGGGTGACCTCTCCGTCGTCGGCTACGACGACTCGCTGCTGATGGCCTTCACCGACCCACCGCTGACCACCGTGCGGCAACCGGTCACCGCGATGGCGGTAGCCGCGGTCCGGGCACTGGTGGACGAGATCAACGGGCACGGCGCCCCGCACTCGGAGTACCTGTTCCGCCCCGAGCTGGTCGTACGCGGCTCCACGGCGGTCGCCCCGGCGGCCGTGCGTCTTCCGTACGCCAGGTCCGCCTGACTCGCACCCGGAGCCGGCGGCGTGTCGCGCCGAGCCGGCGAGCGCGCGCCGCGCACCGATCACCTGCTGCCGGTCGACCCGGTCACCTGGTTGGAACGGCGCTGAGCGGGTAACCGAAATCCGACCTGGTCGTCCGTCGTGCCCCGCGCCAACGGGCGACTGGGCTGCCGGCCCCTTGTGGTGGGGGGTGAGGTGCACCGGCGTCACGCGGAGCGAACTCCGCGCGGCGCCGGTGTTCGTCTGACGCCCGCGTCACTTGGCGGTGAGCAGCGCCGCGATCCGGGTGAAGCCAGCCCGCACCTCGGCCTCGTTCGGCGGTTCGGCGGGTTCGCCGTGACCCGCCTCGTCGGCCGCGGCGTCCAACTCCTCGTCGATCACGTCCTCGAAGTCGCCGTACAGGTCAGCCCCCTCGACCTGCCGGGCCTCGTCCTCGGCGGCCACCTGCGCGGCGGCGATCTCGCTGCGGATCTCGTCGGCCGACAGCGCCGGCAGCAGCGGTTCCACGACGGCCATCAACTGCTCCTCGGCCACCACCGCCTCGGCCAACGCCAGCGCGTGCGGCCGTTCGTACGGCCCGCACACCACCGGCTCCCACTCGTCCAGGTCCCCGAGCGGCCCGAAGGTGATGATCCACGGCAGGCCGAGCATCGGCGAGTCGGCCGGTAGGTCCAGTGTCATGAGTGCGCCCACGGGCTCATCATGGTCCGCGAACGTGAGCGCCGGTGCCGTTCTGTTCAGTTACCGCCCGTCCGGCGTCCGATCGGCAACCGTTCAGCGCGGGCTTCGTCGTCCTCGGCTCAGTCGTGCCGGGTGGCGTCGACGGCGGCGCGGACGAGAGCGACAGCGCGGTCGGGGGGTACGCCCAGCCGCCGCGCCTCGGCGGCGTACTCGACGGCGACCCGGTGCAGCCGGTCGACGGCGTCGTCCCGGCCGGGGGCGACGAAGGTGCCGTTGCGTCCCCTGGTCTCCAGCAGCCCGGCTGCCTCCAGCTCCCGGTACGCCCGCGCCACCGTGTTCGCGGCCAGGCGCAGGTCGGCGGCGAGCTGCCGAACGGTGGGCAGGCGACTACCCACCGGCAACCGGCCGTCGCCGACCAACTCGGCGAGCTGCCCGCGCACCTGCTCGTACGGGGGCACCGGCGAGTCCTGGTCGACCGTGATCAGCACGTCGGGCATCTCCGCCGTCATCCCGCACCCCCCGGAGCACCGGGATCGGTGTTCTCGTCCACATCCACCGCAGGGGCGCCCTCGGCCAGGTCCACCACACGTCCGCTCCGGCTGGTCGCGAGCAGCGCCGCCCCGAACAGCACCAGTTGGTTCAGCAGGTAGAGATAGAGCAGCAGACCGACCGCGCCGGCCACCACGGTGTACGCCGGATTCCGCTCGGTGCGCACCACGTAGTACCGCCCGACCGTGTTGAGCAGCGTGATGCCGACCGCCACCAGCAGCACCACCGGACGTAACCGGGACCGGCTCATCCGCAGTCGGGGCACCGCGAGCAGCAGCGCGGTGGCGAGGACCGCGTTGACCAGCACACTGAGGACGGCACTGATGGTGGTCAGGCCGACCGACCCGGTGCTGCGCAGCAGGAAGCGCAGCAGTGATTCCAACGCGTCCACCGCCGCCACCGAGAGGCCGAGCAGCACGAAGACGCCGATCATCACACCCAGGTCGACAAGCCGCCGGACGACGAGGTTGCCGGGCTGCTGGTTGAGCGCGTACATGAGCCGCTGGGAGGAGCGGATGGCCTCCACCCAGCCGATGCCGGTGAACACCAGGATGACGAGGCCGACCACCCCGACCGTGCCGCTGGAGTTGGCGATCTGCTGCGCGTCCAGGAACGGCAGGTTCTCCTTCAGGAATCCGGCCGCCGCCTCGCTGACCTCGTCGTTGTCCTCGAGGATGGCGCCGAAGATGGAGTACGCGACAAGGGCGAGAGCGAAGACGGCGAAGAAGCCGTAGTAGGCGATCGCTGCGGCGAGCCTCCCTGCCAACACGTCGGCGTAGAGCGTCCCGGCTCGCCAGACGTGGTCGAACAGGCCAGACCGGGCACGCGCGGCACCCACCCAGCGGTCGATGCCCGCCTCGATCCGGCCGATCACGTTCACGCGATCATCCTCGCCGATCTCCCGCCGCCGTCCCGGCAACCAGTACAAGACCGCTCGCCGCCCGGCGCGTCGCCGAACGTCAGTCGCCGAGGCGGAAGTCCCGGCGCGGCTGCCACCGGGTCTGCCCACTGTGCGAGAACAGGGTGAACCCGTCGACCTCGAACATCGCGGAGAAGTCGGCCAGATCCTCGTACACCTTGTCCAACGCCTCCGGAGCGACGTCCTGGGCCACGGTGACGTGCGGATGGTACGGGAAGCGAGCCTGGCGGTGCAGTCCCGGCGCGGACGCGATGGCCGCGGCCAGCAGCTCGCATTCGCTGATGCCGGCGGCCACCGCCACGAACACCACCTGCGTCACCGGCCGGAACGTGCCCGTGCCCCGCAGGTGCAGCGTGAACGGCAGATGCGCGGCGGCCACCGCGGCCAGGTGCCGCTCGACGCCCGGCAGCACGTCGGTCGGGATCTCGGTCGGACCGAGCAGCGTCACGTGCGCGGGCACCGCGAGGGGATCACCCGCCTCGACCCGTCGCCGGGTGAGTTGCGCCCCCCACGGCTCCGGGATGTCCACCGCGATGCCGATCTGCACGGTGTCGCCGGTCGACGACACCCCGCCACTGCGATCCACACCCCGTGCCACCACGTCGGCCACCGACTCGCCCACCTGTCCCCGCAGCGTTATTCGCCGCGCACCGGCGGGAAGAAGCCGATCCGCTCGTACGCGGACCGCAGGGTCGCGCCGGCTACGGACCGGGCCTTCTCCGCGCCGGCGGCCAGCAGCTTGTCCAGCTGGGCCGGGTCGTCGAGGTACGTACGCGTGCGCTCCTGGATCGGACGGGCGAACTCCGCCACCACCTCGGCCAGCTCCTTCTTGAGGTCGCCGTAGCCGCGACCGGCGAACGCCGACACGAGGTCGTCGATGCCACGCCCGCTGAGTGCCGAGTAGATGGTCAGCAGGTTGGACACGCCCGGCTTGGTCTCGGCGTCGAAGACGATCTCCCGACCGGTGTCGGTCACCGCGGAGCGGATCTTCTTGGCGGACCGGGCCGGGTCCTCCAGCAGGTCGATGATGCCCGCCGGCGAGGACGACGACTTGGACATCTTCGCCGTCGGGTCCTGCAGGTCGGTGATCTTCGCGGTGTCCTTCACGATGTGCGGCGCGGGCACGGTGAACGTCGCGCCGAACAGCGAGTTGAAGCGCTGGGCGAGGTCGCGGGACAGTTCCAGGTGTTGGCGCTGGTCCTCGCCGACCGGCACCGCGTTGGCCTGGTAGAGCAGGATGTCGGCGGCCTGTAGGACCGGGTAGGTGAACAGCCCGACGCTGGCCCGCTCGTTGCCCTGCTTCTGCGACTTGTCCTTGAACTGGGTCATCCGGCTGGCCTCGCCGAAGCCGGTGATGCAGCCGAGCACCCAGGCCAACTGCGGGTGCTCGGGCACCTGCGACTGCACGAACAGGGTGCTGCGGTCGGGGTCGATACCGACCGCGAAGAGCTGGGCGGCCGCCACCCTGGTCCGTTGACGCAGCACCGCGGGGTCGTGACCGGCGGTGATCGCGTGCAGGTCCACCACGCAGTAGAACGCGTCGTGGGTGTCCTGCAGGGCCACCCAGTGCCGCAGGGCTCCCAGGTAGTTGCCGAGGTGGAACGAGTCGGCCGTCGGCTGGATGCCGGAGAAGACGCGGGGTCGCTCGGGAACGTCGGGCATGACGATAATTCTGTCAGCAAGCGAGCGGAGCCGTCATGACGGGCCGGCGCGTCGGCCCCGGCCCGCCGGTGTCGGGGCGCTGACCTCGCGTCGCCCGGCCGTACCCACCCGTCGACCCGGCCCCACGGCGACGGCGCGCTGCTGCCCCGCGGCGCTCCCGTCCGCCTCGCGCAGAAGGCCGGTGGCGGGGTCACGTCGCTGTTCCGGCACCCGCACCGCCGTCACCGCGAGCCGGGCGACCCGGCGTCCGTCCAGGGCCAGCACCCGCAGCAACCAACCGTCGGCCGGGGCCGCCGGAGCTCCGCTCCCGCCGTCGGACGGCTCGGCGGGTACCGGAACCTCGTCCCCGGCCAGCGGCAACCGACCCAGCACCGCCATCACGTACCCGCCGACCGTCTCGTACGGCCCGGCGGGCAGCGCCACCCCGGTCCGCTCGGCGAAGTCGGCGAGGTTGAGTCGGCCGTCGACCACCGCGGGCAGGCCGGCGCGCCCCGATTCGGGTGTCGCGTCGTACTCGTCGTGGATCTCCCCGACGAGTTCCTCGATGAGGTCCTCCAGGGTGACGATGCCGGCGGTTCCGCCGTACTCGTCGATCACCACCGCCAGGTGGTGGCCCTCCCGACGCATCTCGGTCAGCGCGGCCAGGACCCGCTTGCTCCCGGGCACCTGCTTGACCTCGCGGGTCAGCTCGCCGACGGTGCAACAGGGGTCGGCGTCCGGACGCAGCAGCACGTCCCGCAGGTGCACGAACCCGACCACGTCGTCATGGGTGCCGTCGGTGACCGGGTAGCGGGTGTGCGTCTCGGCCCGCACCAGCCGGGCGGCCTCGGCGATGGTCAGCCGGGCCGGCAGGAAGACCACCTCGGTACGGGGCATCATCACCTCGCGGACGAGGCTCGCTCCCGCGGCCAGCACCTCGTCGATGATCCGCCGCTCGTCCGGGTCGAGCACCGTGTTGGCCGCGACCAGATCCCGCAGTTCGGCTTCGGAGATGCGCTCCCGACCGGCCGCCGGACCGGTGCCGAGCAGATTGGTGACGAGGCGGCTGGCGCCGTCGGCGGTACGGACGAGCATCCGGGCGACGGCTCGGGCAAGCGGCCCGGGGTCGCGGCGGGACGCTCCCCGCACGCGTCGCCGGAGCCCGGAACGGGCCGCTTCCCGCATGACAGAGATGGTAGACACCGTGCGCCCGCCACACGGGAGATCACACGCAGTCACCGGGATATGTGCGGCTCTGTTTAAACATGAGAGATTATGATGGAATGGCGGGCGGCGCGATCCACACTGCTTTCCATCGCCGCCGTAGGGTGATCACCAAGGGCCACGTCCCGGCGGGCCAGGCAGGAGGCAACGACGTGAAACTGCTCGTCACCGGGGGTGCCGGCTTCATCGGCAGCGTGGTGACCCGGATGCTGCTCGACGCCGGCCACCAGGTCGTCGTCCTGGACGACCTGCGCACCGGTCACCGTGCGGCACTCGCACCGGACGCGACCCACGTCGAAGCGTCCATCCACGACGCCGCCCAGGTCCTCACCCCTGACGCCGGCTTCGACGGAGTGCTGCACTTCGCCGCCCTCATCGCCGCCGGCGAGTCGATGGTGAAGCCCGAGCTGTACTGGCAGAACAACACCATCGGCACGCTCGCCCTGATCGACGCGGTCCGCGCGGCCGGGGTGCCCCGGATGGTCTTCTCCTCCACCGCCGCCGTCTACGGCAACCCCACCGAGCTGCCGATCACGGAGACCGCGGTCAAGGCGCCCACCAACACGTACGGCGCCACCAAGCTCGCCGTCGACATGGCGCTCACGTCCGAGGCCGTCGCGCACGGGCTGGCCGCCGTGTCGCTGCGCTACTTCAACGTCGCCGGCGCGCACCTCGACGGCGACGTCGCACTCGGCGAACGTCACGACCCGGAGACGCACCTCATCCCGATCGCCCTCGATGTCGCCGCCGGTCGGCGCGAGAAGCTCCAACTCTTCGGCGACGACTACCCCACCGTGGACGGCACCTGCGTGCGCGACTACATCCACGTCGCCGACCTCGCCCGCGCACACCTGCTGGCACTGGACGCCGCGACCGCGGGTCAGCACCGCATCTACAACCTCGGCAACGGAACCGGCTTCACCAACCGCCAGGTGGTCGACGTGGTCCGCGAGGTGACCGGCCACCAGCTTCCGGTCGAGGTGGCGCCGCGCCGCGAGGGCGACCCCGCCGAGCTGGTCGCCTCCTCCGCGCTGGCCCGCGACGAGCTGGGTTGGGTGCCCCGCAAGCCCACGCTGCACGACATGGTCGGCGACGCCTGGGCCTTCTACCGCACGCACGTCCTGGAGCAGTCGTGAGCGCGAGGAGTGAGCCGGGTTTGCGAGCCCCGCAGTCGCGAGCAGAGGAGGCACGATGACCGGCCCCACCGGTGACGTCGTCGAGCGGGCCACCGTCGGCTTCACCGATCAGTACGACGCTCCGGCCGCCGGCCTCTGGGCCGCACCCGGTCGGGTCAACCTGATCGGCGAGCACACCGACTACAACGACGGGTTCGTGCTGCCCTTCGCGCTGCCCATGCGTACCGTGGTCGCCGCCGACCGGCGGGACGACGAGCGCTGGACGGTCTGGTCCGAGCTCTCCGGCGAGACGATCGACTTCGACGCCGACGACGTGGCCGAGCCCGGCCGGGTGACCGGTTGGGGCGCGTACGTGGCCGGGGTGGTCTGGGCGCTGCGGGACGCCGGCCACGCGGTGCCCGGCGCCCGGCTGGCCATCGCCTCCGACGTGCCGCTGGGTTCCGGGCTCTCCTCGTCGGCCGCGCTCGAGTCGGCCGTGCTCGCCGCCCTGCTCGACCTCGCGGGGCTGGAGCTGCCCGCCGAGCGACTGCCCCGGCTGGCGCAGCGGGCGGAGAACGTCTACGTGGGTGCGCCGACCGGCATCATGGACCAGTCCGCCGTGATCCGCTGCCGCGTCGGCCACGCGCTCTTCCTCGACTGCCGCGACGAGTCGGTCGAACACATCCCGTTCGACCTGGACGCCGCCGGGCTGACTGTGCTGGTCATCGACAGCCGCGCGCCGCACCGGCACGCCGACGGCGAGTACGCGGCCCGCCGCCGATCCTGCGAAGCTGCCGCCGAGGCGCTCGGCGTTCCGGCGCTGCGCGACGTGACCGTCGACCAACTCGACGCCGCCCTGGCCCGGCTCGACGACACCGAGACCCGACGCCGGGTCCGGCACGTGGTCACCGAGGACCAGCGCGTGCTGGACACCGTCGCGCTGCTGCGCGCCGGCCGGGTGCGGGACATCGGCCCGCTGCTCACCGCCTCGCACGTCTCGATGCGCGACGACTTCGAGATCACCGTGCCGGAGATCGACACGGCTGTCGAGGCGGCGCTGTCGGCCGGCGCGCTGGGGGCACGGATGACCGGCGGCGGGTTCGGCGGCTGCGTCCTCGCCCTGGTGGAGAGCGACCGCGCCGACGCGGTGTCCGACGCCGTCCGAGCCGCCTACGCCGAGCGCAACTACACCGCCCCCACCACGGTCCCGGTCCTCCCCGCCCCCGGCGCCACCCGCCTGCGCTGACCCCCACCGGCGCTGCCCCCTGCCGGCGCTCCCCGGCGCTCCCCGGCGCTCCCCGGCGCTCACCGGCGCTCACCCCGGTTGATCAAGAGATCGGCGTCAGAATCCGGGCTCGGATTGACGCAAACCTTTTGATCAACCGGCGAGGTCGGGGGTGGCGGCGGGATGATCGTGCTTGTTAATGGAAGTAGTGGCCTTCCCGTTCGGGGAGGCCACTACTTCGTGGATCGAGCGCGATCTTGGCGGCGCGAACGGGCGCGCGGGGCGGGTTAGGCGGCTTCGACGATCATGGCGGCGCCCACCGTGCGGTTGGTGGTCTCGTCGATGATGACGAAGCCACCGGTGGTGCGGTTGCGGCGGTACTCGTCGGCCAGCAGCGGCACCGTCGTCCGCAGCCGCACCCGGCCGATCTCGTTGAGCCGCAACTCGTCGGCCGACTCGTCGCGGTGCAACGAGTTGATGTCCAACCGGTAGTACAGCCCGCGCACGATCGCCCGCGCCGACCGCGTGGTGTGCTTGATCGCGTAGCGGCCGCCGACCCGCAACGGGGCCGTCTCGTCCATCCAGCAGACCATCGCCTCGATGTCCTGGGAGACGGCCGGCGCGTTGTTCGGCCGGCAGATCATGTCGCCCCGGGAGATGTCGATCTCGTCGGCCAGTCGTACCGTCACCGACATCGGCGGGAACGCCTCCGCGACCGGCCCGTCGGCGGTCTCCACGGCGGCGATCCGGCTGGTGAAGCCGGACGGCAGCACCATCACCTCGTCACCCGGCTTGAGCACACCGGAGGCGACCTGACCGGCGTAGCCGCGGTAGTCGGTGACCGTGGTGGACTGCGGGCGGATCACGTACTGCACCGGGAAGCGGACGTCGACCAGGTTGCGGTCACTGGCGATGTGCACCCGCTCCAGGTGGTGCAGCAGCGACGGGCCCTCATACCACGGCATGTTCTCCGACCGGGTGACGATGTTGTCGCCGCGCAACGCGGAGACCGGCACCACGGTCAGGTCCGGTACGTCGAGCTTCGCGGCGAACGCGGTGAACTCGTCGGCGATCTGCTCGTAGACCTCCTGCGACCAGTCGACCAGGTCCATCTTGTTGACGCACAGGACCAGGTGCGGCACCCGCAGCAGCGAGCACAGGAACGCGTGCCGGCGGGACTGCTCGACGAGGCCCTTGCGGGCGTCCACCAGGATCAACGCCAGGTCGGCCGTGGACGCGCCGGTGACCATGTTGCGGGTGTACTGGATGTGCCCGGGAGTGTCCGCGATGATGAACTTGCGCCGTGGCGTGGCGAAGTACCGGTACGCGACGTCGATGGTGATGCCCTGCTCCCGCTCGGCGCGCAGGCCGTCGGTGAGCAGCGCGAGGTTGGTGTACTCGTCGCCACGGGCCGCGCTGACCGCCTCCACCGCCTCCAACTGGTCGGTGAAGAGCGACTTGGTGTCGTACAGCAGCCGGCCGATCAGGGTGGACTTCCCGTCGTCCACGCTGCCGGCGGTGGCGAACCGCAGCAGGTCCATCGGCCGCGCCTCGGGCGCGGTCTCGGTGCCGGCCGCCGGGGCCAGGGTCTCGGTGGTCATCAGAAGTAGCCCTCCCGCTTGCGGTCCTCCATGGCGGCCTCGCTGACCCGGTCGTCACCACGGGTCGCGCCCCGCTCGGTGATCCGGGTGGCCGCCACCTCCTCGATGACCTTCTCCACGGTGTCCGCGTCCGAGCGGACCGCCGCGGTGCAGGAGGCGTCGCCGACGGTGCGGTAGCGCACCTGGGCCTTGAACCGCTCCTCGCCAGCGCGTGGGCGGAAGAACTCGTTGACCGCGTAGAGCATGCCGTCGCGCTCGATCACCTCGCGCTCGTGGGCGTAGTAGATCGACGGCAACGGGATGCGCTCGCGGGCGATGTAGTGCCAGACGTCCAGCTCGGTCCAGTTGGACAGCGGGAAGACCCGGATCGACTCGCCGGGGTGGTGCCGCCCGTTGTAGAGCGACCACAGCTCCGGGCGCTGGTTCTTCGGGTCCCACTGGCCGAACTCGTCGCGGAAGCTGAACACCCGCTCCTTGGCCCGCGCCTTCTCCTCGTCCCGGCGCGCGCCGCCGAACAGCGCGTCGAAGCGGTGCTTCTCCACCGCGTCGAGCAGCACCGGCGTCTGGATGCGGTTGCGCATGCCGTCGCCGGACTCCCGGACCATGCCGCTGGCGAGGGCCTCCGGCACGCTCGCCACCACGAGCTGCAACCCCAGCTCGGTGACCCGCTGATCGCGGTATTCCAGCACCTCGGCGAAGTTGTGCCCGGTGTCGACGTGCATGACGGGGAAGGGGATGTTGGCCGGAGCGAACGCCTTCTGCGCCAACCGCAGCATGACGATCGAGTCCTTGCCGCCGGAGAAGAGCAGCACCGGACGTTCCATCTCGGCGACAACCTCGCGCATCACGAAGATGCTCTCCGCCTCGAGAGCGTCCAGGTGGGAGACGCGGTAGGCCGCGGGGGAGGTCATGACACTCGCTCGCTCATCCGATTTCCAGACCTTTCCGGTCGGACATGTCAAGAAGTGCGCTCAGGCTACCCGGAATGCCTCTGCAGCGCTGCAAGCAACCGGCTGGCGAGATCCTTGCGACAGACCAACAGGTCCGGCAGGCGCGGATCCGCCTCGTTGTATCGAAGCGCAGAACCGTCGATCCGGGAAGCGTGCAGTCCGGTGGCCGTCGCCACAGCCACCGGCGCGGCCGAATCCCACTCGTACTGTCCGCCGGCGTGGATGTACGCGTCCACCTCGCCGGTCACCACCGCGGCGATCTTCGCCCCGGCGGAACCCATCGGCACCAGATGCGCACCCACGTCCTCGGCCAGGTCGGTCAGGAACACCGGCGGCCGACTCCGACTCGCCGCCAGACGGATCTTGCGCTCGCCGGCCGTCGCGGCCTCCACAGTCATCGGCGGGTACGCGGGCGGATAGTCGGTGCCCAGCACCCGGTGCTGCGCCGGCAGCCCCACCGCCCCGGCGACCAGCCCGTGCGGGCTCGGCGCGCTCCGCGCCCAGAGCGCGATGTGCACCGCCCAGTCCGAGCGGCCCTCCTCGGCGAACTCACGGGTGCCGTCCAACGGATCGATGATCCACACTCGGTCCGAGGTCAACCGCGACACCGCCCCGGCGTTCACCTCCGCCGCCCAGGCCAACCGCGATCCCTCGTCCTCCTCGGAGAGCACCGCGTCGCCCGGCCGCCACTTCGCCAACTCCGTGCGGATCAGGTCGTGCGACACCTTGTCCCCGGCCGACTTCAGCGCGCCACCGTCCGCGAAGCCCATCTCGGCGCGCAGGTCGAGAAGCGCCTGCCCGGCCCGGGAGGCCAACCACCGGGCGAACGCCCCGTCGATCATCGGAGGACTGCCCATCTGCCCGCTCCCGTCGCTTCGCCGCGGCCGTGCCCGCACGCACCGATCGGCCGCGACCCGCGTCGCCGGTCACGGCACGCCGAAAGGCGCAGACTACCGGCCCGGCGTTTCCGATCCGGTACGCACCGCCCGACTCAACCGCCGTGATACAGGTTCTGGGTCGGCTCCACGCCCTTGACGATCACCGACTCCACCACGTCGGCAGCCCGGTCCACCAGGAAATCGAGCTCCTTGCGTTCCGCCGCGCCGAAATCCGACAGAACGAAATCCGCCGGGTCCTGCCGCCCCGGTGGACGACCCACCCCGAACCGCACCCGGGCGTAGTCCTTCGTGCCCAGCGACTTCGACATCGAGCGCAGGCCGTTGTGCCCGCCCTCGCCGCCGCCGAACTTGATCCGCACCTGGCCGAACTCGATGTCCAACTCGTCGTGCACCGCGACCACCTGCGCCGGCGGCACCTTGTAGAACTGCGAGAGCGCCGCCACCGGCCCGCCGGAGAGGTTCATGTACGTCAGTGGCTTCGCCAGCACCAGCTTCGGGCCGCCGAACCCCAGCCGACCCTCCGCGACCTCGGCCACCGCCCGCTTGTGCCGGCCGAACCGCGCGCCCACGCGCCCAGCCAGCAACTCGGCCACCATGAAACCGACGTTGTGCCGGTTGCCGGCGTACTCCCGGCCCGGGTTACCCAGGCCGACCACCAGCCACGGTCCCGCCTCGTCCGTCACGACCCGCCCCTCCCGACGTCTTCACCGACACCCGATACGCCGGCAGGCGCCCCCGAAGCTCGGGAACGCCTGCCAGCAGAGTACGAACCGATCAGGCCTCGGTACGCGCCTCGGCGCTCTCGGCGGCGTCGGCGCCCTCGGAGCCCTCGGTGGTCTCGCCGGCCTCGGCCTCGGCCTCGTCGGTGGCCGTCTCGACCTCGGGCAGCGTCGCCTCGAGCTGCTCCGCCGTCGGCGCGGCGGTCACCGAGGCGACCGTCAGCTCGGAGTCGGCGGCCAGCTCGACACCCGAGGGCAGGTCGACGTCGGCGGCGGTCACCTGGGAGCCCGCCTCCAGGCCCTCGATCGACGCCTCGAGGTGGTCCGGGACCTTGGTCGCGTCGGCGGTCACCGAGAGGGTGTCGTGGTCGTGCACGATCAGGGTGTCCCGGGCGGCCTCGCCCGTCAGCTGCACCGGAACCTCGACGGTGACCTTCTCGCCACGGCGGACCAGGAGCAGGTCGACGTGCTCGAAGCTGTCCTTGATCGGGTCACGCTGGATCGCCTTCGGCAGCGCCAGCACCTGGGTGCCGTCGGTGATGTCGATGGCGAAGAGCTGGTTGGCGCCACCCTTGCGGATCGCGGCGGCGAACTCCCGCGACGGCAGCGCGATGTGCTTGGGCTTCTCGCCGTGGCCGTACAGCACGGCTGGCACCTTGCCGGCCCGGCGGGTACGACGGGCACCACCCTTGCCGAACTCGGTGCGGGGCTCGGCGCTGATCTTTACCTCGGACACGGGGAAACTCCTGATGCTTCGCTGCGGCGGCTTGTCGTCTTGCGGTGCTGGGGCGAGGGGCTCGCTGGGGCTCATGCGTCATGAACGACTGCCCGGAGCACCGCGTCGATGACGGTGCCTCCGTGCGGCGCTCTTCAGCGGCCCGCCGGGCACCCTCGCCGTGGCAACCGCACCAGTCTACCCGAGCCAATTCGCTGGTTTCCGGCAGTCCCCGGTCACGGCTCCAGGCTGACCCGCCGACGGCGTCTCCCGACGGCGAGCCAGCCCTTTTCGAGCAGTTTGTCAGCCTTTGTGGCGGGACTCGGCCACTCTCAGCTCAGGCCACCGAAGAGGGTGGTCACCGAACCGTCGTCGAACACCTCCCGGATCGCCCGCGCCAGCAGCGGGGCGATCGACAACACGGTCAGCTTGTCCAGCTGCTTCTCCGGCGGCAACGGCAGCGTGTTGGTCACCACGACCTCGCTGATCGGGCTGTTCTTCAACCGCTCGGTGGCCGGGTCGGACAGCAGCGCGTGGGTGGACGCCACCACGATCTCCGCCGCACCCGACTCCTTGAGGATGTCCGCCGCCTTGGCGATCGTCCCACCGGTGTCGATCATGTCGTCGACGATCAGGCAGACCCGACCCTCCACCTCACCGACCACCCGGTTCGCCACCACCTGGTTCGGCTTCATCGGATCGCGGGTCTTGTGGATGAACGCCAACGGGCAGCCGCCCAGCCGGTCGGTCCACCGCTCGGCCACCCGCACCCGACCCGAATCCGGCGCCACCACGGTCATCGGCCGGCCGGCGTACCTGTGCTCCACGTACTCGGCCAGGATGTCCATCGCGAAGAGATGATCCACCGGGCCGTCGAAGAAGCCCTGGATCTGGGCGGTGTGCAGATCGACCGTGAGGATCCGGTTCGCACCGGCGGTCTTCAGCAGGTCCGCCACCAGCCGGGCCGAGATCGGCTCCCGACCGCGGTGCTTCTTGTCCTGCCGCGCGTACGGGTAGAACGGCAACACCACGGTGATCCGCTTCGCCGACCCCCGCTTCAACGCGTCCACCATGATCAGGGTCTCCATGACCCAGGTGTTCACCCCGTGCGTCACGGACTGCACCACGAAGGCGTCCGAACCACGCACCGAATCCTTGAACCGTACGAAGATCTCGCCGTTGGCGAACTCGTACGCGTCGGCCGGCGTCGGTGCCACGCCGAGCACCTCGCCGATCTCCTTGGCCAACTCCGGGAAACCCCGTCCGGAGAAGAGCATCAGGCTCTTGCGGTTTTCGGCGACGATGCTGCCCATGGGCCCGTCTGCTCCCGTTTGTCGGCGGTACCCGGCCCGGTGGTGGTGGGTCGGGGACTATTCGGTTGCAGTATCTCCCGCGCCGGACGCACCGCCCACCGTCTCGGCCCGCCCGTGCATTGCCTCACTGTCACTTGCGGCGCCACCCATTTCCGACGCACCCTTCGCGTCGCTGGATCGCTGCGCACCCTTCGCGTCGCGGGCACGCTGCGCGGCCTCGGCCGCCGCCGTACCGGCCCGCCGCATCACCACCCAGCCCTCGATGTTGCGCTGCCGCGCCCGGGCGACACCCATCGCGCCCGGCGGCACGTCGTCCACGATCACCGAACCGGCCGCCGTGTACGCGCCGTCGCCCACCTCGACCGGCGCGACGAACATGTTGTCCGCGCCCGTCCGGGCGTGGCTGCCGATCACCGTACGGTGCTTGTTGACCCCGTCGTAGTTCACGAAGACCGACGCGGCCCCGATGTTGGTCTGCTCGCCGATCGTCGCGTCACCGACGTACGTCAGGTGCGGCACCTTGGAGCCGGCACCGATCTCGGAGTTCTTCACCTCGACGAACGTGCCGACCTTCGCCTTGTCCGCGAGCCGCGCGGCGGGCCGCAGGTACGCGTACGGCCCCACGCTCGCGCCCGCGCCCACCTCGGCGCCGACCGCGTGACTGCGGACCACCGACGCGGCCGGGCCGACGATCGTGTCGACCAGCGTGACGTCCGGACCGACCAGCGCGCCCGCACCGACGACCGTGGCCCCGCGCAACTGGGTGTTCTGGTCGATCACCGCGTCGCGGTCCACCGCGACCGTCACGTCGATCCAGGTGGTCATCGGGTCGAGCAGGCTCACTCCGGTGCGCATCCACGCCTCGTTGACCCGGTCGCGCAGCAGCCGGCGCAGCGACGCCAACTCCACCCGGTCGTTGCACCCGAGCGTCTCGACGTGGTCGACGGCCACGTGCACCGCGACCGGCTCGCCGGCCGAACGGAGCAGACCGAACACGTCGGTCAGGTACTCCTCGCCCTGGTCGTTGTCCGTGGAGAGCTTGCCCAACGCGTCGCGCAGCCGCGCCGCGTCGAACGCGTAGATCCCGGCGTTGATCTCCCGGATCGCGCGCTGCGTCGCGTCGGCGTCGCGCTCCTCGACGATCTGCTCCAGTCGACCGTCGGCGTCCCGGACGATCCGCCCGAGCCCGGTCGGGTCGGGGACCTCGGCGGCAAGCACGGTGGCCGCCGCGGCAGCCTCCTCGTGCGCGGTCACCAGCGCGCCCACCGTCTCCGGCCGCAGCAACGGCACGTCTCCGTTGATCACCACGACCGTGCCGGCACCCTCCGGCACGGCGTCCAGCGCGATCCGCACGGCGTGCCCGGTGCCGAGCTGCTCGGCCTGGAGCACGGGCGTGGCCTCGGGGGCGATCTCGGTCAGGTGGGCCCGGACCTGGTCGGCGCCGTGGCCTACCACGACGACGGTGCGGTCGGCGGCCAGCGGGGCCGCCGCGCTCAGCACGTGGCCGAGCAGCGTACGACCGAGCAGGGGGTGGAGCACCTTGGGCAGTGTCGACTTCATCCGCTTGCCCTCACCGGCGGCGAGTACGACGACGGTACGAAGGTGGGGCTGGGGCACGACGTGGCTCCCGTCGGGACGGCGGACACTCTCGCGGCCATGCTAACCACGAGGCCCGACACGGTTCCCTCTTACCCCCACGAGAACCTAAAACGGACTTATGGGGACAGCTCGGCCGCCAGGGTTCGAACCTGAAATACGGGTACCAAAGACCCGGGTGTTGCCAATTACACCACGGCCGATCGCAGCGTCGAAAACGTCGACGCGACGGGATGCGCATCCTGCCGCTACACCTTAACGCCCGACTTCGTCGAAGCCAGCACTCATACCCTCCATGATCCCCTCGGCCTCCCGAAACAACTGCCGCTACCGATACTGCGATCCGGGGCCGTCGAGGGGCATACACCTCGATGGGCGTCGCCTTCCGGCGGCACTCGGCGCGGCCCGGAGAGCGGCTCGACGTCGCGCGGACGGCGCACCTCGACAGCGATCGGATCGGCCCTGAGCAGCACGTTGGAACGGGCGTACGACGACGCTTCGAAACTTCCCCGTGCGATCTACCGAGCCGTAAGTTACGGTGACGTAGGCGTAGGTTCGTGATCGTTTCCGTCCCCTCTGCGAGGTGTCATGTCCACCACCGTGCTCGAACCCAGCACCACCGGCTCCGGCCCGAAACCGCTCACCGACGGCACCCAGTCCCCCGGGATCCTGGCCGCCCTGTGGGCGTTCGTCGTGATCCCGTTCGCGGCCCTGCTGATTGCCGTACCGGTCGCCTGGGGCGGCTGGCTGGGCTGGACCGACGTGATCATCGGCCTGGTCTGGTACGTGGTCTCCGGGCTCGGCATCACGGTGGGCTTCCACCGCTACTTCACGCACGGCTCGTTCAAGGCCAAGCGGTGGCTGCGGGTGACCCTGGCGGTGGCGGGTTCGCTGGCGGTGCAGGGCGAGATCATCCAGTGGGTGGCCGACCACCGGCGGCACCACGCGTTCTCCGATCTGGAGGGTGACCCGCACTCGCCGTGGCGGTTCGGCACGAGCGTCTGGGCACTGACCCGGGGCCTGTTCCACGCCCACGTGGGCTGGCTGTTCCGTCGCGAGCTGTCCAACCGGGAACGTTTCGCGCCGGACCTGATCGCCGACCGTGACATCAGCCGGGTGGACCGGCTCTTCCCCGCGCTGGTGGTCATCTCGCTGCTCGGGCCGGCGCTGATCGGGGGTCTGGTGACCTGGTCGTGGCAGGGCGCGCTCACGGCGTTCTTCTGGGCCGGGCTGGTCCGGATCGGCCTCCTGCATCACGTCACCTGGGCGATCAACTCGGTCTGCCACGTGTACGGCGAGCGCCCGTTCGCGATGCGCCAGGGCGACCGCGCGTCGAACTTCTGGCCGCTGGCGATCCTGTCGTTCGGTGAGAGCTGGCACAACCTGCACCACGCCGACCCGACCAGCGCGCGGCACGGTGTGCTGCGGGGTCAGGTGGACATCTCGGCGCGGGTGATCTGGCTGTTCGAGAAGGTCGGTGCGGCGTCGCAGGTGCGTTGGCCGAAGCCTGAACGCCTCGCCGCCAAGCTCGTGAAGCCGGTCGCACCCCGGTAAACCGGGCGGTGCCACAGGGTGTCGCCTGGCAGGATGGCCGGATGACCGAGCGACGCGGGGGGACCGGACGGCTCGGCGGACGAGGGCCGGGCCCGATCCGGGTTTGGTCGCACGGCACGGCCGGGCGGCCAAGCCGCCCGCCAGTGAGGCGACGACGTGAACGGGCACAGCGGAGACACCATCCCACGGCAGGGCGTGACCGAGCGCCAGCGAGGCGGCGACATGCCCGAGGCGAGTGACGAGGCGGGCGGCCGGCGGCTGACGCCGGCCGCGACGCCGAAACCCAAGCCCACCTCACGAGTACGCATGTCGGCGGCGCAGCGCCGGGAGCAGTTGATCGCGATCGGCCGGCAACTGTTCGCCGAGCGGGGTTTCGACGCCACCTCCATCGAGGAGGTGGCGGCCCGCGCCAAGGTCTCCAAGCCGGTCGTGTACGAGCACTTCGGTGGCAAGGAGGGGCTCTACGCGGTCGTGGTCGACCGGGAGGTCCGGGCCCTGCTCGACCGGATCACCACGGCACTGACCGCGGGCCATCCGCGTGAGTTGTTGGAGCAGGCGGCGATGGCCCTGCTGGGCTACATCGAGGAGGAGACCAGCGGATTCCGGGTGCTGGTCCGCGAGTCGCCGTTGATGTCCGGCACGGCCACCTTCAGCAGCGTGATGAACGACGTCGCCCACCAGGTCGAGCACATCCTCGGTGCCGAGTTCAAGAGCCGCGGGTACGACCCGAAGCTGGCCGAGCTCTACTCGCAGGCGCTGGTGGGCATGGTCGCGTTGACCGGCCGGTGGTGGCTGGAGGTGCGCAAGCCCCGCAAGGAGACGGTGGCGGCGCACCTGGTCAACATGGCGTGGAACGGGTTGTCGCATCTGGAGGCGAAGCCGACGCTGATCACCGCGCGCCGTCGCTGAGGCGTCAGCTGCGGTGCGCGTCGGCGACCGGATGCTTGCGGCGCTCGCGCTCCGCCTCGGCGTGCTCCGACGGGCCGACCTTGTCGTAGAGGCCGGTGCCGAGCAGGACCAGCCCGAACAGCATCGACACGATCACCGTCGACATCGAGAAGTTGAGGAAGTTCGCGTCGGTCTGCAGCACGGCCATGATGAGGATGCTGGTCACCAGGAACACCGCGCCGGCGGTGAGGTTCATGTAGTGGCCCAGGTTGCTGCGCCGGGACGCCCCGATGATCAGGACGACTCCGAAGATCACGGAGGCGAGCGAGAAGGCCAGGTTGGTCCGCAGGCCGAGGGCCCAGGTGCTGTTGCGGGCGAAGAGCGGGTCGCCGATCGTCTCGGCGACGCCCCAGACGCCGAAGACCAGGATGTAGACGCCGATCAGCCCGGAGAGGACCCGGTAGAGCGGCCGTGCCGGATGGTTGACCGGAAAGTGCGGCATTCCCGAACCCCCTGAGGTGACTGTTCAGGGGAATTGTCACCTAGGACAGAGTCAACTGTCCGAAGAACCACAATGCCGGAGGTCCGCCGAATGGCCGTACCAGGTCAGGTTTTCGCCGGAGCCCGAGCTGCGCAGGGATCAAGCCTGACCGCCCGGAGCAGCTCGGGCTCCGG
>NZ_JBEXIL010000069.1:0-26938 GCF_040608555.1 Micromonospora sp. NPDC005172 | reverse complement strand
GGCCGGTGACGTGTCGCCGCTGCCGGCGGGCGGGCGCGCCGGCCACGACGACAGCGGGTCCGCCGTGGACCGGCTCGTCGCGGGTCTCGCGGCGCTCGGCACCCTGATCTTCGCCCAGCGGGTACGTCTGCTCGTGGCGCACCGGGTCGAGGACGGTGCCGGCCTGGTCGCCGCCGAGGCGGCGGTGACCGCCGTCGACGAGGACCGGGCCGAGCTGCGGCTGTCGGTGAAGGAGCGCGACGACTTCTTCTCCACCTACTTCGTCAGCACCTGGTCGCCGTACGTCGTGCGGATGGCGGCCCGGCTGCGGCTCACCCCGACCGGGGTCACGGTGATCTCGGTGCTCTTCGCGTTGGGTGCGGCGGTGCTGTTCGGGGTCGGCGGCCGGCTCGCGCTCGTCAGCGGCGCGGTGCTGCTCTACCTCGGCTTCGTGCTGGACTGCGTGGACGGCCAGTTGGCCCGCTACACCCGGCACTTCAGCGCGTGGGGCGGCTGGCTGGACACGATGGCGGACCGGGCCAAGGAGTACCTGGTCTACGCCGGGCTGGGCTTCGGCGTGAGCCACGCCGGACTGGGCAACGGCTGGGCACTCGCCATCGCCGCGATGACGTTGCAGACCGTCCGGCACATGACCGACACCTGGTACGGGGCGCTGCACGACGAGGCGACCCGCCGACCGCGTACGACGACGGGTGCCAGCGGCGGGATCGGCGACCGGCTCAACGCGGCCTCCACCCGGGTGCAGGCGGACACCGGCTCGCTGTCGTACTGGCTGAAGCGGACCGTGGTCTTCCCGATCGGGGAGCGCTGGGCGCTGATCGCGCTGACCGTGGCGCTGTTCAACCCGCTGGTCAGCCTGATCGCGGTGCTGGTGTGGGGCGGGTTGGCGTTCGCGTACACCGGTGCCCTGCGGACGCTGCGGGCCCGCTGGATGTGGGTGCCGGTGCTGGACACGGTCGACGCCACGTTGCACCGCGACGACGGGCCACTGGCCCGCCGGCTGCCCGTGGTGCGCCCGATGGGGCCGCTCACCCTGGCGGTGATCGCCGCGCTCGGCCCGGCGGTGCTGCTGGTCGCCGCCGGAGTGGGCGACGATCCGGCCGGACTGCGCTGGGCGGTGCCGGTGGCGTTGCTGGTGCTGCTGGCCGGCGGCCTCGGTGCCGGGGCCGCGCACAACGGCCCGCTGGACTGGCTGGTACCCGCCGCGTTGCGGGCCGCCGAGTACCTGTTCGCGATCGCGGTCGGGGTCGTCGGCGGCGCGCCGGGGTGGCTGATCTTCGGGTACGTCTTCGTGCTCACCGTGCACCACTACGACCTGACCGCCCGACTGGAGAAGCGGCAGGCGGCGCCTCCGCTGCACACCGCCACGCTGGGCTGGGAGGGGCGTTCGGTGCTGCTGGCGCTCGCGGCGATTACCGGCGTCGTGAGTATCGGCATGGCTACACTCGGTGCGTACCTTCTCGTGGTTTTCGTGGTGAGCGTCGTCCTGGCCTGGTTCGTCCGGCCGGCCCGTAGCGCGCGGGCCTCGGCCGCGCCGGTGGGCGCGGGAGGTGTCGCGCCGCGCTGACGAAGGGGACGGCCCGATGACGCTGATCAGCTTCGTGGTGCCGGCCTTCCGGGTGCAGGGTTATCTGCGCGAGTGCCTGGACTCGATCCTCGGCCAGCCGGAGACCGACCTCGAGGTGATCGCCGTCGACGACTGCTCGCCCGACGCCAGCGGCGAGATCATCGACGAGTACGCGGCCCGCGACCAGCGGGTCCGGGCCGTCCGACTGTCGGAGAACGCCGGCCTGGGTCCAGCCCGCAACATCGGGCTGGACCGGGCCGTCGGCGAGTACGTGTGGTTTCTCGACGGGGACGACTGGCTGGTGCCGGACTGCCTGTCGGAGGTGGCCGAGCGCCTTCGGGTGACCCGGCCGGACGTGCTGCTGGTGGACCACGTCCGGACACACTGGAACGACACCGCCACCCGCAGCGCGATGGCCGAGGTGTTCCCGGAGTCGCCCGGCCCGGAGACCTTCGCGCTGCGGGAGCGACCGGAGGCCATGCGGCTGCTGCACACCGCCTGGAACCGCCTGGTGCGCCGCGAGTTCCTGGTCGACCTGGGCCTGCGCTTCGCGGCCGGCTGGTACGAGGACGTCCCGTTCAGCTATCCGGTGCTGATGGCGGCGCGCCGGATCGGCGTACTCGACCGGGTCTGCGTGAACTACCGGCAGCGCCGCGCGGGCGCGATCACGAAGACCCGGGGGGACCGGCACTTCGAGGTGTTCTCCCAGTGGCACCGGGTCTTCCACCTGATGGATGCCTGGTCACCGGCCGTGGACGCGCTGCGTCCGGCGGTCTTCGAGCGGATGATCTGGCACTACCTGACCGTGCTGGGCAACGGCCAGCGCATCGCCCCCGAGCTGCGGCCGGCGTTCTTCGCGCAGATCACCGCGGACTACGCGCGGTGGCTGCCGGTCGGCGGGTACCCCGTACCGGCGGGTGTCGAGGGGGTGAAACACCGGCTGGTCGCGGACGGACGGTGGCGAACGTTCAGCGCCCTGCGGGCGGCCAGCCGGGCCCGTGACACGGCCCGTCGTCAGGCGCGCACCGCCCGGCGTCGGCTGGGGCCGGTGGCCCGGCGGGGTGCCCGACTGACCCGCGACGGTCTGCTGCGGGAGTACTACCGGGCCGAGCTGCGCCGGCCGGTGGACCCGACACTCGCGGTGTACGCGGCCTACTGGTTCCGGGGATACTCCTGCAACCCGGCGGCGATCTACGAGGCTGCCCGCCGGCTGGCCCCCGAGGTACGCGGGGTGTGGATCGTGCGCCGCGACCGGGTGGACGCCGTGCCGGACGGGGTGGAGTACGTGGTGGCCGGCACCCCGGCCTACTACCGGGTGCTGGCCCGTGCCCGGTGGCTGGTCAACAACGTGAACTACCCGGACTTCGTCCGCAAGCGGCCGGAGCAGGTGCACGTGCAGACCCACCACGGCACCCCGGTCAAGGTGATGGGGCTGGACCAGCAGCGCTACCCGGTCGGCGCGGGCCGGATGGACTTCGCCGGCCTGCTGCGCCGGGTGGACCGCTGGGACTACAGCGTCAGCGCCAACAGCTTCTCCACCCAGATGTGGGACCGGGCCTACCCGGCCACGTACACCACGCTGGAGGTGGGTTACCCGCGCAACGACCGGCTGGCCACCGCCGGCCCCGACGAGGTACGCCGACTGCGTGCCGAGTTCGGTCTCTCCCCGGACGAGCAGGTGGTGCTGTACGCCCCGACGCACCGCGAACACCTGCCCGGTTACCGACCGCCGTTCGACCCGGACCGGTTCGTCGAGGCTCTCGGCGACTCGGGACGGCTGCTGATGCGCAGTCACTACTTCCACGACCGGGAGCGCCGGCCGGGCCGCCCGGCGGAGTTCCACCGGGTGCGCGACGTCAGCGGCTACCAGCGGGTGGAGGACCTCTACCTGGTCGCCGACGTGCTGGTCACCGACTACTCATCGGCGATGTTCGACTACGCGGTGCTGGACCGGCCGATCGTGCTCTACACACCCGACTGGGAGGCGTACCGCCTGGCCCGGGGTGTCTACTTCGACGTCACGGCGGAACCGCCGGGCGTCGTGGCCGGTACGTTCGCCGACCTGGTCGACCTGTTCCGCACGGACGCGGTGCGCTCCGAGGCGGCACACAAGGCCCGCGAGCGCTTCCGGAGCCGGTTCTGCGGGTTGGACGACGGACACGCGGCCGAGCGGGTGGTGCGCCGGGTGTTCCTCGGCGAGCGGTCCGACCAGGCAGCGAGCTGCTGAGAGCTCGGTCTCCCGCCCCCCGCGTAATGCCGGTGACATGGGCCGAACATGAGACGTTTACCCGATGTGCGAAACCAATGATCCTGGTCACAGTCATCAGGGGTTCGGCCGAGAGACGTGGGGGAGATGACGGTGAGCACCGTCGCACTCAAAGATGTGACCAAGGTTTTCAAGGACGGCACCTTGGCCGTCGACAGCATAAATCTGGATGTGAACGACGGCGAGTTCATGGTGCTGCTGGGGCCGTCGGGCTGCGGCAAGTCCACAGTGCTGCGCATGATCGCCGGTCTGGAGGACCCGACGCAGGGCGCGGTGCTGCTGGACGGGGAGCTGGCGAACGATCTTCCGCCACGCGACCGCAAGATCGCCATGGTCTTCCAGGACTTCGCGCTCTATCCGCACATGACGGTCGGCGACAACATCGCCTTCCCGCTGCGGCTGGCCGGTGTGGAGCCGGAGCCGCGGGGTGAACGGGTCACCGATGTGGCGAGCGCCCTGGGCATCAGTGACGTGCTCGGTCGCAAGCCCGGCCAGCTCTCCGGCGGTCAGCGCCAGCGGGTCGCCATGGGTCGCGCGATCGTCCGGCGACCCGGGCTCTTCCTGATGGACGAGCCGCTCTCGAACCTGGACAGCGGGCTGCGCGCCGAGCTGCGGGCGGAGATCTCCGGGCTGACCCGGGAGCTGGGCGTCACCACCGTGTACGTCACCCACGACCAGGCCGAGGCACTGACCATGGCCGACCGGGTGGCCATCATGCGCCGTGGCGTGCTCCAGGACGTGGGCACGCCCACCCAGGTGTACGGCCGTCCGGCGACGCTCTACGTCGCCGCGTTCCTGGGCAGTCCCCGGATGAACCTGCTGGAGGCGTCGGTCTACGTCCACCTCGACCGGTACATCGCGCTCAACCTCGGTGAGCAGTCGCTCTACCTGCCCTGGAACGACATCCGCAGCCGGGCGGTCGCGCACTACCACGGTGAGCGGATCGTGGTCGGGATGCGGGCCGAGGCGCTCACGCCCGTCGCTCCGGACAGCCCCGGCGACGTGCTGCGGGGCCGTATCCGCTACCTCGAGCACCACGGCCATGAGTCGCTGGCGTTCCTCGACATCGGGGCGACCGCGATCATGGTGGACGAGATGGGCGCGCCGCTGGACCCGCCGCCGGTGGGCCAGCGTGGCCTGCGCCGGTTCGGCGCGGTGATGCAGCGGCTCACCGGCAAGCCGGTGGAGACCGAGGACGTGCCGAGTGCCGCCTCGCGGACGACGAGCGTCCTTCCCGACCCGGGTCGGCACCACCGCCGCCCGGCGGAGCTGGCGGTACGACTCGCGCCGTACCCGGCCGTCACGGCCGGGCACCCGCTCGCGGTCTCGGTCCGGATGGACGCCCTGCACTTCTTCGACGAGCGCGGTGCGCGCATCGACGTGGGGTGGCGGTGACGCCACGCCGCAGCGGGGTGGCGGCCCGTGCGTCCGGTGTCCTACCGTCTGCCCACCTAGTCCCGTCCGTGCCAGACCGAGAGGGGTGCGCCCGTGTCGCGTGACCGTCCCAGTCCGCTCGTCATCGAGCGCATCCTGCGCGACCGTCAGGGCATCTGGCAGCAGATCGTCGCCGAGGGTGATCTCAACGCGTTGACCGGCCGGATGCTGGCCAGCTCCGCCATCGCCCTCGCCTGTTACGGGGCGGTGCTCGGCGCGTTCCACAGCCCGCTGATGGCGCTGACGTCCGCGCTGAAGCTGCCGCTGCTGTTCCTGGTGACGCTGGCCATCTGCCTGCCCACGCTCTACCTGTTCAACCTGGTGTTCGGTGCCCGGCTCTCGGTGCGTCAGTCGTTGGCGCTCGTGATGGTGGCGATCACCGTCACCTCGATGCTCGCGGTGGCGTTCGCGCCGATCAGCCTCTTCTTCCTGATCACCGCGCCCGACTACGGCTTCTTCAAGCTGCTCAACGTGGCGATCCTGACGCTGTCGGCGCTGGTCGGGCTCCGCTTCCTGACCGGCGGCATGCAGGTGCTCAACGACCACGGGCTGCTCGCCCCGGCGGCCAGCGCTCCGGCGACGGCCAGCGCCCCCGGCCAGGTCGGCGTTCCGGTGGCGGTCAGCGCTCCGGCCCAGGTCGACGCCTCGGCCGTCGTGCACGCCGGCACCGCGCCGGCCACCGCGATGGCGGGAGCCGCCGAGCCGGTCGCGGTATCGGCCGGGGCGGCTGCCAACGGCGCCACGGCGACCAGCACAGCCACCGCGCCGGCCCCGGCGGCTGTTCCGGCGCAGTGGGGTGGACAGCAGCCCGGCGTCGCGCTCCCGCCCGGCACGCTGCCGCCGGGTTACCCGGCGCAGCAGCGCCCGTGGGCCAACCCGCCGGTGCGGCGCGGCGAGCCCACGCAGCGTCCGGCAAGCATGACGCTGCTGTACATCTGGATCCTGCTCTTCGGCTTCGTCGGCACCCAGTTGGCGTGGACGCTGCGCCCGTTCTTCGGCGACCCGGGTCAGGATTTCTCCCTCTTCCGCAGCATCGACGGCAACTTCTACGCGGAGATCCTGCGGACGATCGCCAACCTCTGACGCGTCGCGGAGTCGGGGAAAACCCTGGTTGCCGCCCTGGTTACCGAGAAGTAGCGTCGGGCCATGACCATCGACTCCCGCCAGGTGGCGGCCGGCATCCTGCAAGCGGTGCCGTTCGCCCGCACGCTCGGCATCGAATTCGTCGAGGTGGCTCCGGAGGCGGACGGCGGGGTGCGGGCCACCGTCCGGCTCCCGGACACGCCGGCCACCCACAACCACGTCGGCGGCCCGCACGCCGGGGCGATGTTCACCCTCGGCGAGACGGCCTCCGGCGCGGTCGTGCTGGCCGCCTTCGGGCAGCTGCTCGACCGGGCCGTGCCGCTCGCCGTCCGCGCCGAGATCGCGTACCACAAGCTGGCCCGGGGTGCGGTGCTGGCCACCGCGCGGCTCGGTCGCCCAGCCTCGGAGGTGGTCGCGGAGCTCGAATCCGGTCGGCGGCCCGAGTTCGCCGTCGAGGTGGAGATCGCCACCGAGGACGGCACACCCACCTCGGCGATGACCGTCATCTGGACCCTGCGCCCGAACTGAGCCGGCCCGGCGACGGCTGAAAACGGGTTTGGGCGCCCAGCCGGGTGGTTAGATTCGTACCGTGCTGGGCCTACCTGCTCATGTGACCGCCTGTCTCTTCGATCTGGACGGTGTGCTGACGCAGACCGCCCGGGTGCACAATGCTGCCTGGACCGAGACGTTCGACGAGTTCCTGCGCAAGCGGGCCACGGCGACCGGGGAACCGTTCCGGCCGTTCGACCCCGGCCCGGACTACAACCGCTACGTGGACGGCCGGCCCCGCGCCGACGGCGTCCGGTCGTTCCTGGCCTCCCGCGGGATCGAGCTCCCCGAGGGCAGCCCGGACGACCCGCCGGAGGCCGACACGGTCAACGGCATCGGCAACCGCAAGAACGTCCTGCTACTGGATCGTCTGCGCACCTCCGGCGTCGAGGTGTACCCGGGGTCGGTGCGCTATCTGCGGGCGGCGACCGAAGCCGGGTTACGTCGGGCGGTGGTGACCGCGAGCGCCAACGGGCGGGAGGTGGTGGCCGCCGCAGGGCTGGAAGACCTGCTGGAGGCGCGGGTCGACGGGCTCGTGGCCCGCGAGCGGAAGCTGCGCGGCAAACCCCAACCCGACACCTTCCTGGCCGGTGCCGAGGTCCTCGGCGTCGACCCGACCCAGGCCGCGGTGTTCGAGGACGCGCTCTCCGGCGTAGCCGCCGGCCGGGCCGGCGGTTTCGGGTACGTGATCGGTGTCGACCGGGTGGGGCAGGCCGACGAACTGCTCGCGCACGGCGCCGACATCGTGGTGAAGGATCTCGCGGATCTGCTCGACGCGGGCGACGCCACCCCGCCGGCGCCACGCCCGACCGGCGAGCGGGGCCTGACATGATCCGGGAACGGGCCTATCCCGTCGAGCCGTGGCACATCCGGGAGACCCGGCTGGACATGGACGTGCTGGCCCAGTCGGAATCCGTCTTCGCGCTCTCCAACGGGCACGTCGGCCTGCGCGGCAACCTCGACGAGGGCGAGCCGCACGGTCTGCCCGGCACCTACCTCAACTCGTTCTACGAGCTGCGTCCGCTGCCGTACGCGGAGGCCGGTTACGGCTTCCCCGAATCCGGGCAGACCATCGTCAACGTCACCAACGGCAAACTGATGCGACTGCTCGTCGACGACGAACCGCTCGACGTGCGCTACGGCGAGCTGCTGTCCCACGAACGGGTCCTCGACATGCGGGCCGGCACCCTGCACCGGGAGCTGCACTGGCGCTCGCCGGCCGGCCGCGAGGTCAAGGTTCGCAGCACCCGGCTCGTGTCGTTCACCCAACGGTCGGTCGCCGCGATCAGCTACGAGGTGGAGGCCGTCGACGGCCCGCTGCGGTTGATCGTGCAGTCCGAGCTGGTGGCCAACGAGTCGCTGCCCGCGCAGAGCAAGGACCCCCGGGTCGCGGCCGTTCTCGAATCCCCGTTGCAGGCCGAGGAGGAGCTGACCACCCCTGACGGCGGCCAGCTCATCCACCGCACCAAGGTCTCCGGGCTGCGCGTGGCCGCGGCCATGGAGCACGAGGTGCACGGTCCGGACCGCACGACCATCGAGTCCGAGGGGTACGAGGACTGGGTGCGTACCACCATCGGCTGTGTGCTCCAACCCGGCGAGAAGCTGCGGGTGGTCAAGTACCTGACGTACGGCTGGTCGAGTCGACGGTCGCTGCCCGCGCTGCGCGACCAGGTCGGCGCGGCACTGGCCGGCGCCCGGCTGGACGGCTGGGACGGGTTGCACCGGGAGCAGCGCGCGTACCTGGACGAGTTCTGGGACGCGGCCGACGTGCTGGTCGACGGTGATCCGGAGATCCAGCAGGCCGTACGGTTCGGGCTCTTCCACGTGCTCCAGGCCGGTGCCCGTGCCGAGCAGCGGCCGATCTCGGCGAAGGGGCTGACCGGCCCGGGCTACGACGGGCACGCCTTCTGGGACACCGAGATGTTCGTCCTGCCGGTGCTCACGTACACCCAGCCCTCCGCGGTGCGCAGCGCCCTGCAGTGGCGGCACAGCACGTTGGAGCAGGCCCGGGAACGCGCCGCGACGCTCAACCTCAAGGGTGCCGCCTTCCCGTGGCGGACCATCGAAGGGCCGGAGTCGTCCGGGTACTGGCCGGCGGGTACGGCAGCCTTCCACATCGCCGCCGACATCGCCGACGCGGTACGACGGTACGTGCTGGTCACCGGTGACACCGCCACCGAGCGGGAGATCGGGCTGGAACTGCTGGTGGAGACCGCCCGACTCTGGCGCTCGATCGGGCACCACGACCGGAGCGGCCAGTTCCACATCGACGGGGTCACCGGCCCCGACGAGTACACGGCGGTGAAGAACGACAACATCTACACCAACCTGATGGCCCAGCGGAACCTGCTCACCGCCGCCGACGCCGTCATGCGCTACCGGGACGAGGCGTTCCACCTCGGGGTCACCGACGAGGAGGCGGCGAGCTGGCGGGACGCCGCCACGTCGATGCACGTGCCGTACGACGACGAGTTGGACGTGCACCAGCAGGTGGAGGGGTTCACCCGGCTCCAGGAGTGGGACTTCGCGCACACGCCCGCCGAGAAGTACCCGCTGCTCCTGCACTATCCGTACTTCGACCTGTACCGCAAACAGGTCGTCAAGCAGGCCGACCTGGTCCTGGCGATGCACTGGCGGGGGGACGCCTTCACCCCCGAGCAGAAGGTGCGCAACTTCCTCTACTACGAACGCCGGACGGTTCGCGACTCGTCGCTGTCGGCCTGCACCCAGTCGGTGCTCGCCGCCGAGGTGGGCCACCCGGACCTGGCGCACATCTACCTGCGCGAAGCCGCGCTGATGGACCTGCACGACCTCAACGAGAACACCCGCGACGGCGTACACATGGCTTCGCTGGCCGGCGCGTGGCTCGCCCTGGTGAGCGGGCTCGGCGGGCTGCGCGACCATGACGGCGAGCTGTCGTTCGCACCTCGGCTCTCCAGCCGGCTCAGCCGTCTGGAGTTCTCCGTCCAGTGGCGCGGGCTGTCGCTACGGGTGGACGTCCGGCCGCACCAGACGACGTACTCGCTGCGCCACGGTGGTCCGGACGACGTCGTGGAGCTGCGGCATCACGACCAGATGCTGCGGGTCACCTGCGACGAGCCGGTGACCGTGCCGGTGCCTCCAGCCGAGCCGGCGGGGCCCCCACCGGAACAGCCGCCGGGCCGGTCGCCCCTGCTCCGGCTGCCCGAACACAAGCAGCAGTGACGGCCGGGGCGGGAATGCTCCCGCCCCGGCCGTCGTGTGCGTACGTCAGACCGGCTCTCCGGTCGAGGGGCGTCCGATCGCGTCCCGGGGCGCAGCGGCCTTGGGATCGTCGGGCAGGCGGGCCGAGGCGGCCTGGTCGCCGAAGTCCTGGTTGCGCTCGGCGTCCTGTTCGCGTTGGGCGCGCTCGGCCATCTGCTGCTGTCGGGAAATCTGCTGCTTGGCCATCATGATCCTCGCGATCCGTCGGGGCGCGGCTGCGCCTACACGGTCTGCGGTCTCGGCGTCGCGTACCCGACGGCCCACCCGACAAACGCCGCGCCCTCCGGCTGCCCGGCGCGTGTGACGCGCTGTGCGACCGGGCGCAACTGACGCGCTGTGCGACCGGGCGCGTGTGACGCGCTGTGCGACCGGGCGCGTGTGACGCGGCGGGCGGGGTAACCGGACCGCAGGCGAGCGTGCGGAGGTGTGGCATGGACGAGCAGGGCAGCACGGTGACCATCCCGGTTCGGGACGCCCCGCTCCCCGCCGACCTGCTGGTGCCGGCTCAGCCGGCCGGCGTGGTGCTGTTCGCGCATGGCAGTGGTAGCTCGCGGCGCAGCCCGCGCAACGTGGCGGTGGCCCGGAAGCTCAACGACTACGGCCTCGCGACCGTCCTGGTCGACCTGCTCACGCCGGCCGAGGAGGAGGTGGACACCCGCACCGCCGAACTGCGGTTCGACATCGGGCTGCTCGCCAGCCGGCTGGCCGGGATCGTCGACTGGTTGGCGGCCGAACGTCCGGCGGGTGACGTGCCGATCGGTCTCTTCGGCGCCAGCACGGGCGCCGCCGCCGCGCTGGTGGCGGCCGCGTCCCGCGCCGACCGGTTGGGCGCGGTGGTCTCCCGTGGTGGCCGACCCGACCTGGCGGGCTCGGCGTTGGGCCAGGTGCGCACTCCGACGTTGCTGCTGGTCGGTGGCCTGGACGAGGAGGTGCTCGCGCTCAACGAGCGGGCGCTCGCCGAGCTGGGAGATGTCGGCGAGTTGCGGGTGGTGCCGGGGGCCACCCATCTCTTCGAGGAGCCCGGCACGCTCGACCAGGTCGCCGAGCACGCCGGCGTCTGGTTCACCACCCACCTGGCCCGGACGACCACCGCGCGCCGCCACGCCTGACCGGGCGTCGGCGTCACTGCGCCGCTGGCACGTGCGTGGTGGAGCGGTGGCGTTGCACGGTGTCGATGATGCGCCACAGGACGGCGGTGATCGGGACGCTGACGAAGGCGCCGGCGATGCCCGCGATGAGGGTGCCGGCGGTGACCGCCACCAGGATCACGGCCGGGTGCAGGCGTACCTGGCGCTTCATGACCAGCGGCTCCAGCAGGTTGCCCTCGATCTGCTGCACCGCGACGACTGCGGCGAGGGTGAGCAGGGCAGTTGTCGGCCCGTTGGCTGCCAACGCCACCAGCACCGCGACCGCCCCCGCCACCGTCGCCCCGATGATCGGCACGAAGCCGCCCAGGAATGTGATCAGCGCCAGCGGCAGGGCCAGCGGCACCCGCAGCACCACCAGGGCCAGACCGATGCCGATCGCGTCGATGGCCGCGATCAGCATGGTTCCCCGGCTGTACGCGCCGAGCGTCTGCCAGCCGCCCCGACCGGCCTCGGCCACCAACTCCCGGTTCGGGCCGGCCATCCGTGACAGCGTCCACTGCCACATCGACCGGCCGTCCTTGAGCAGGAAGAAGAGCAGCACCAGTGCGAGCAGTGCGGAGCCGACGACCTCGCTGGCCGTCCGGGCTCCGGACACCGGGTCGGGCGAGCTGCCGCTGAGCCCGTCGCGGGCCTGGTCGACCAGTTTGTCGAGTTGGGCCTCGCTGACCGGCAGGGTCGACGTGACGAAGTCGCGGCTGCGGTCGAGCCCCTGGGTAAGTTCCTGACTGAGCTGGTCGAACTGGCTGGCGGTCAGGTTCCACACCAGCGCGCCGACGCCCACCAGGATGCCGAGCAGCAGCAGGACGGTGAGCAGCGCGGCCAGCGCCGCGGGCAGGCGAAGCCGGCGCAGGCGGACCAGCACCGGGTCCAACAGCGCGGTGAGGAAGATGGTGGCGGCCAGGGCGATGGCGAGCGGGGCCAGCAGGACGGCGATCCGACCCAGCAGGTAGAGCCCGGTGACGATCACCACCAGGCAGGCGCTCCAGAGCACCGCGGTCCGGACCAACCAGGGCAGTGCCGCCCACGCGTGGCGCGCTCCGGTGTCACCGGTCGTCGCCGTGCCGCCGGTCGTCGGTGCGGCGTGCGCCCCGGGTTCGTCTGCCGTCATGTCGGCCTCCTCGCTCGGCGAGGTCCGTACCCGGCCGGTCGTGCGCCGACACCCGACCGCCCGCGCGGATCGTACGCCGCCCGGGGTCCGCTGGTCGGTGCTTCGCGTCCGAAGGGCCATCGCCCGGTGTTTGCGCCGTCGGGCCGGGGGAAGGCGAAGGGGAACCACCGAAGGAGGAGGAGCGCCGTGGGTGACTTCATGGACAAGGCCAAGGACTTCGCCGACAAGCACGACAAGCAGGTTGACCAGGGTATGGAGAAGGCCGGCGACATGGCCGACAAGCGCACGGGCGGGAAGTACGACGACCAGATCGACAAGGGCGTCGACCAGGCTCAGGCGCGTACCGGTGAGGGTGACCAGGTCCGCTGACGTACCGGACGTTCCCCGGGCCGCCGAGGATTCGGCGGCCCGGGACTGTCCTTGTCGGACCTGACGTCGGTCAGCCCTGGCGCAGTTCGTCCATCGAGGTCGGCCGGTCGCTCAGCGCGTCGCGCATCCGGTCGATGATCCCCGTGCCGGGGGCGAGCAGTTTGTTGGCCGGGGGGTGGTCCGGGGCGCTCGGGTGCGGCCGGGTCGGCGCGATCTTCTTGAACGCCGTCACCTTGCCGGCCAGCTCGACCATCTCCTCCTGGGCGGTGGCGGCGCGCAGCCGCGGGAACAGGTCGTTCTCCTCGTCCTGCACGTGGTGACGGATGGTGCTGGTCAGGTGGGCCAGCAACTCGTCGAAGCGTGGGTCGGACGGGTCGACCGATTCCAGGTCCTTCATCGTGCGTTCGGCGTCGGCATGTTCCGCGATCTCGTGCTCGGCGATCTGGTCGCCGTCGGGCAGTACCTCACGGGCTGTCGGATAGACGTACGCCTCCTCGGCCACGGCGTGCCGGACCAGCTCGGCGATCACCACGTCGGCGAGCTGACGACGGTGCTCGGGCGTACCCTGTCGCGTCTCCAACTCGACGAAGAGGGTTTCGACCTCGCGGTGGTCGGCGACGAGGATGTCGACCACATCCTGGTCGCCGGTGCTCTGTGGACTGCTCATCTGGGCCCCTTACCGGTTGCGGATCGGTGGGTGTGTGGCCCCTGGTACCCCGCAGCGGACCGGCAAACCTACGGACGCCGATGGATTCGGATGCTGCCGGTGTCGGTGGGTCGGGTGGGACACAGAGGCACGATTGGTCGGACGCCTCCGGGGTAAGCGCCGCCATGCCCGACGACCGCACACCGGCAGAGCGCGACCGGTCACGCCTCGACGAGGCAGCCGAGCGCGGCGGCCAAGCGGTCGAACGGGTGCGGCACCGCAGCGGCCAGGCGGGCCGGATTCGTGCCCGGCAGTGGCAGGTCACCCTGGTGATCGCCGTCCAGTCCGGGCTGGCGGCGGCGCTCGCGGCCCTGATCGCCAAGCACTTCCTCGGCCAGGGGGCGCACGTCTTCGCTCCCGCTGCCGCCGTCGGTACGATCGCCACCGCCATCGGGCAGCGGGCCCGGCGCACCTTCGAACTGTTGGCCGGTGTCGGGCTGGGCATCGTCATCGGCGACGGGCTGCGCTTCATCGTCGGCTCGGGACCGTGGCAGACCGGGGTGGTCGTCGCCCTAGCCATCGCCAGCGCGCTGCTGGTGGCCGGGAAGGGTGGCCCTCTGGTCGGTCAGGCCGGCGGTACCGCCGTACTGATCGCCACGCTGGCCCCGATGGGCCGTGGCCTGGAGGTGCCCCGGATCTTCGACGCGCTCGTCGGCGGGGCGGTTGGTCTGGTGGTTGTCGCGCTGTTGCTGCCGGTCAACCCGATGCGGGTGTTGGACCGGGCGGCGACGCCGATCTTCACGATCCTCTGCGAGCAACTCGACGAGCTTGGGCGGGCGCTGCGGCAGCGCGACAGCAACCGGACGAGACACGTGCTGGATCGGCTGCGCGGCACCGACGAGGACCTCGGCCGACTGCACGACGCACTGAGCGGGGCGGAGGAGGTGGTGACGATCGCGCCGGTCCGGTGGCACCGTCGCCAGCAGTTCCACAGGTACGCCCACAGCGCCGACAACCTCGAACGGCTGCTGCTGGACACTCGCGTCCTCGCCCGCTGGTCGACGACCGCCCTCGAGTACGACGAGCCGATCCCGTCGGAGCTGCCGGACGCGATCGGTCGGCTGGGGCAGGCGGTAACGGAGATGCGGAAGGAGTGCCGGGTCGGCAACGATCCGCGGTGCACGCGGAAGCTGGTCGAGGAGTGTGCCGAGTTGGCCGGAAGGGCCGCCGCGAGCGGGGTCAAATCCTTCGGCGATGCGCTCGTCACCGGCCTGCGTACCGCGGCGAGCGACCTGCTCCGGGCCGCCGGCTGCGAACCGGACGACGCCAACCGGATCGTGCGTCGGGCGGCCGGCGCCGGCGAGTCGACCATCGCTCCGCCGCCCCGGCGTGAGCTGCACCGCGCCCGGCCGACGCGGGCCGTTCGTGCGCGGCGTCGGGTGCACCTCGCCAACCGCAGACGCGACAACAGCAGGGCCGGCCCCTCCGCGCGGGAGAGGCCGGCCCGCTGAACGGTCGGATCAGGACGAGTAGCCGCGTTCGGCGATCCAGTTGGCGACCTTCGGCAGGCTCATCCAGTACTCGCCCAGCGCCGGGTCGGCCGGGTCGGCGACACGGATGTCGTCTCCACCGTCGCGGTAGCCGACGAGCGTCAGGTAGTGGCCGCCCTCGTACGAGTGCGGGTTGCCGTCGGTGTCCACGGTTGTGCCCTTGATGTTGGCCACCACCGGGCGGCCGGCGTCGATCGCGGCCAGCACGTCTCGGCGTAGCTTCTCGACCTGGTCGGGGCGGGCCACCGAGTCACGGATCTCCGTGGTCCGGTAGCGGCCTCCGGTCAGCTCGTTGAGCACGCGGGTGGTGTCGAGGGCCGACGGGGTGCCCGCCTCGGTGGTGCCGAGGCGCTTGGCCACCTCGTCCTGGGACAGCGCCTTGCCCTGCGCGGACAGCGCGATGCGTGTCGCGGCCGGGCCGCAGTAGAAGAAGTTCGGCTGTGCCTGGTAGTCGATGTCGAGGATTCGCTCGGCGCTGCGGTTGGTCTGGCTCGACGAGGACGGGGCACCCTGCGCGGGGGCTGCCTGCGCGGCGACGGCGGGCCCGAGGGCGCAACCGCCGGCGACCAGCAGCCCGACGACGGACAGGCCGCTCTTCTGCACGATGGGGTTCATGGTCGAGTCTCCGTTCGGGGGTGCCGCCCTCGTGGCGGTCTCGGCCGTGGTTACCGGGGACGTAACGACCCGGCTCCGGGTGGCATTCCGCCACCGCCGAAACGGTCAGGAGGGACGTACCGGACGTCAGAGACTTCCGAGCAAACCCGTCACGGTGATCTCGATGACCACACGCTCCGGATTCGGGCGCGGCGTACGGTACCGCTCGGCGTAACGGCGCTCGGCCTCCGCGACGGCGGTCCGATCCGAGCGGAGCACCGCCCGCCCCTCGATCGTCAACCAGCGACGGCCATCCACGTGACACACGGCCACCGGGGTGCCGTCCGGGCCGGCTGCGGCCACCTGCCGGGCCTTGCGGGACGTGCCGGAGGTGATCACCCGGGCCAGCCCGGCCGCCGGATCGAGAGTGACTCCGACGGGCACCACGTGCGGGGTGCCGTCGGCGCGCAGGGTGGTCAGCGTCGCGAGGTGCCGTTCCGCACAGAAGGCGGCCACCCGGTCGTCACGGATGTCCAGCCGGTGACCACCCGCCACGTGCGTCTCCCGTCCTGTGTCCCAACCCCGATCATCGTACGGAGCGGGCGCGGTCCTCCTCCGGCGGAGCGTCCGACTGCCCGGGCAGGCGACGGCCGGCCGCCCGGCGCTTGTGGACCAGTCGGGTGAGATAGATCAGCGCGCCGGCCAGGACGCCCATGTCGTCCAGGTAGATCGGGTCCGGGAGGATGTCCACCGGGAAGATCGTATAGATCAGTGCCCCGTAGAAGGCCACCTTGCCGCCCGCGCCGAGCCCGGTCAGCAGCCGCCTCGTGCGCACCACACGCACCGCCAGCACCACCGCGCCGACAAGTGTGGCGAGCGCCAGGATGCCGGCGACCACCACGAGGACCCACGACTGTCGGGACATGCCGTCACGCTAACCCACGGACGCCGTCCCGGCTCGGATCGCTCGCTCGGCAGAACCGCTCGTCGCGCCGCCGGGTCAGAACGCCGGGACCGCCGCCCGACCCCTGGCGACCACCGTGTTCTCCCGCGTCTGGTCGGCGGACGGGCGAAGGACCTCGCTGAGCGGCAGCACCGAGGACGATTCCGCCCTGCGCCGTCCGCTGGCCGCCTGCGCCTCCGCACGCAGACTGCGAGCCGCCGCCACGGCCAACTCGGCAGCCCGCCAGGCAGCCTGCTCCCGATCCCGGGCGGCAGCGTGCCGGGCCGCCAGGTTGTCGCGGACGGCCCGGTGGAGCACGAGTTCCTGCTCGACGGGGTGCAGCCGGGGGTCCCAGCCGTCGCGGTGCGCGAAGACGTCACTGAGTTGTTCCACCGACAACTCCCGTCGCCAGTACGCGTCCAGTGCGGCCCGGTGCAGGTAGCGCTCGCGGTCGGCGTACTCGGCCGGCGTCCGGTCGGTGTGCGGCAACGGCATCGCGGCCGCCGCGCCGAGCCGCCGTACGCCGGCCTCGGCCGTCTCCAGCGCCTGCCAAGCGGCTTCGACGGTCTCCTGCGCGGCTTCCCACTCCGCCCGGCGGCGCTGGGCGGTGGTGGTGGCACGTTCGGCGGCCACCGCGATCTCCTGCGCGTAACGGCTCTGCTCCCGCTCCTGGAGCGCCTGTTCCAGGTGGCTGGGCATGGCGGCCTCGCGGATGCGGGCGGTCGGGTCGAGGCCGAGGCGGCCGGGGCGTACCAGGAGTGCGGCGACGGCGAACACGACCACCCCGAGCAGGCTCAGCCAGATGAAGGCGGCCCGGGGTACGTCGGGCAGGACGGCGGAGAGGACGGTCTGCATGATCAGCACCTCGCGGTCGGATGACGGTATCGAGGGATGGGTCCCGACGGGACGGGCTCCGCGGCGTCGGGGCGAGCTGTACGGGTGGTCGGCCGGGGCTCAGCGCCGTCGCCGGGCGGATTCGCGCTCCGGAGCGGCTGTGGCTGCGCGTCGCGGCCGACCTGCCGCCCTGGGCACCCGGACGACGACCCGGAGAAGGGTCAGGCGAAGCGTCGGGTGACCTGGCGGCCTGAACTCAGCTTGCGGGAGGGCCGCGTCGGGGCGGGGTGCGGCGGCCGGGCTCGACGGTCGGCACGTGCTCCGCGCCCGCGAGGACCGGGCCGGCCGGTGCGGTGAGGTCGCCGTCGGTCGGCCGGGTAGGGGCCGGCTGGCTCGCACGCTCGGTGGTCGTGGTGGCTCCGGGCCGAACCGCGTCCACCCGGCTGCTCACGGCGCTCGGTCGCAGTTGCGCCTGCGCGGGAGGCGGGGTGGCGGCGAGGGCGCCGCCGACGCCGACAGCGAGCACCAGCGCGGTGACCGCCAGCCGGGTCAGCTCCCGCAGCGACCGCAGCACGGCCCAGCGGGCTGGGCGGACCAGAGCTGCGGACGACACCCGACCAACCTATCCTCCGCGCCGGCACGGCGCAGCACGGCGGTGACGACATCGGCAGTGACCACCGCCACCGCCGACACTGTGGACGGTCGCGCCAACCCGACATCCCGCGCCGCGAGCTGCAAGCCGTGGGCGGTGGACCGCACGCCGATATTCGTGCGCCGACGCACGGTGACCCCCGCCGGAGCGGTTCCGGCGGGGGTCACCCGTGGTCGTGTGCGGTGCCGGTGTCAGCCGCCGAGCACCGGTGGCGCGGCGTCCCCGCCGTCCCGCCACACCATCTCGTCCTCGGTCAGCCAGGTCAGCCGGTCGTCGGAATCGTCGTCCTCTCCATGGCCGTGCCCGCCGAGCACCCCGGGACGGCCGGCGGACCGACCGTTACCCGTCAGGCCCTGCCGACCGCCTGCGGCGGCCCGACCGGACTCGTTGCGCCGACCGTCGATGCTCCGCCCGACGCCGCTGGCCGAACGGCTCTCGGCAGCGGCGGCGCCCCCGGTCGGCCGGCCCGACGTGGTGGGGGTGCTGGTGGAGCCGGCGAGCGCGGAGGTGCGCAGCACCCCGCCGGCCGGTGTGCCACCCGGTGTCCCGAAGAGCAGGCTCGGACCGCCGGTGGCGCTGGCGGGCATGGTGGTCGGCCCGGACAGACCGGCCAACCCGGCCGCCCCGCCGGCGAGCAGGGCGCCGCTGACCAGCGGGTCCGCGCCAGCGAGGGAGGTGGAGCCCTGCTCGCCGTCGCCGGTGCCCTCCGGCCCGACGACGACGACAGACGTGCCGCCGTCGTGGCCGGGAACCGAGCCACCCCCGCCGGCCGGCGCAGCGGCCACGCCGTCGGGCGTCGCCATGGTCGCGCCGCCCGTGTGCGCGGTGAGGCCGGTGGCGGTCGGCGCGGCCGACGGCGTCGTGCTGGCCGGGCCGCTGCGCGGCGTCGGCCGATCGTCGTTGACCGTGCGCGGTGTCTCCGGATGCGGAGGAGGCGGGTCCACGACGCGGTCGTAGGCGGAGAGGTCGTAGCCGGCCGCCAACTCGGCAACGAGGGTCACCATCCGCTGGTGGGCCTTCTCCTGCTCCGCCTTGTCCTGCTGGTGGCCCATGATGCCGCCGACCACCATGCCGGGCAGCCCGAACGCGGAACCCTTGAGCGCGCCGGAGACGGCCTGATCGTTGTCGTCGGTCTCCTCCGGGCTCTCCGCCTTCTTGTGCGCGGTGCGCAGTTGGCCCGCCATCATGGTGAGCCCTTGCTTGATGCCGGACATGCCCTCGCCCAGCGCGTCGGAGTGGTCGACGATCAGCGTCAGGCGCCGCTGGAACTCCCGGCCCGCCGAGCCCGTCCAGGTGTTGCCGAGCTTGTCGAGGTCGCCGCTCAGCTCCCGGCCGAGGCCGTCCAGGATGCCCTTGAGGGCGGCCCACTGGGCGGCGATCCCTTCGATCTGCTCCGGCTTGCCGGCCATCACCGCGTCGTACAGCTCCTGGTGGCTCCGACCCTCGTAACGCTGGGTGTACTCAGACACGCCCGTCCCCCTTCGGCTGCAACGCCCGGTCGACCCCGGTCAACGCCGCGGTGATGTCGGTGGCGTTGGCCGCGTTACGCGCCTCGGCGGTGCGGTAGTTGGCGAGGATGGTGCTGGTCGCCTGCTGCGCCGCCTGCACCGCCTGCCGGAGCCGCTCGGCCTGGTCCACGTAGGACTGGTGGACCTCGCTGTAGCGGCGCGAGTTCTGTGTCGCGTCGTCGAACGAGCCAAGCGCCGGCGGACTGCACTGCATCTCGGTGTTGAGCTTGCGCAGCAAGGATTCGGCCTGGCTCAGCCGCAACGCAAGGTGCTGGTGGAAGTCCTCAAGGGACAGCAGGTCGACTTCCGTACGCCCGGTCATGGCAACATCCCCGTCGTTCTGGTTGACAACCGTCAGCGGACCCAGGTTAGTCCACCTCCGCGACCCGGGCGACCCGTCCGAACGGCTCAGTCGTCAGCGCTGGTCGATGCCTCCGGCCCTCCGCCGCCGGTGCCCTCACCCGTCGGGGCGGTCGTGCTGGGCGTCGGCGAGGTCGGCGGTGACGCAGGCGTGCTCGCCGGTGCGTCGCCGGGCGCGAACTGAGCGAGCGCGGCCTGCTGGTCAAGGGTGGGGCCGGTGGGGATCAACGCGAGCAGCGAGCCGGGCACCGCCAGCGGCTTGACCCCCTCGTAGCCGAGCGCGCCAAGCGTCTCGGGCGAACCGAGCGGGTACCGGACACCCTGGGGACTGATCAGGTAGACCGTCGCACCGGCGGCGCCGGAACCGCTGGTGCCGGCGCCGGGCGCGGCCTGCGCCAGGACGCCCTTACCGCCGGGCAGCAGCACCGACTCCGCCGTCCGCACCGCGTCCCGGGCGGTCTGGCGCACCGGCACCGAGCCCGGCTCGTTATCCGTCAGCTCCGCCGGCACCCGGTCGAAGATCTCCAACGTGGTGATCGGCGGACCACCCGCGTCGCCGGCCCGGTACGTCGCGCAGAGCAGCGTCTGCCCGGCCCGCGCCGCGTACAGGGTCGGCAGCGTCCTCGGCATCCCGTCCGCGTCGAGCCGCTGCTCCGTCAGGAGACGGCCGGCCTGATCGGGCGTGATGTCGGTGATCCGACCGCCACCACTGAGCAGCAGCAGCGCGGTGATCTCACTGATCGAGACGAGGCCTTCGCGGGCCAGTACGTAGTGCTGCCCGGCCGCCTGGAAGACCTGACCGATGGTGGCGGGACGGCCGGCGACGCTCAGCCCGCTGCGCTCACCCATGTCGGGCAGTGACGGCTTGCGCAGCGGCGGACCGGCCGGTACGGCGTTGAGCAGTTGCTGCCCGACCGGTAGTGGGGCCGTACCCGTCATTCGCAGCGCCGCGATCGCCTGGTCCCCGCCGCGCACCTCCAGCCGGGAGTCGCCGGTGAGCAGGTGCCGCTGGCCGTCCACGGTGACCAGCACCGCGCGGTCACCGAGTGGCGTGCCGCCGGGCAGCGCCCGGTCGATCACGACGCGGGTGGTGGAGCGGCGCGGGTCGACCGGGTCGGGCACGTCGCAGACCGACCACGGCAGGCCCGTCAACGACTTGCGGTCCGGCAGCGCGTCGGGCGCGCCGACGATGCCGACGGTACGACCCCGCGGCCGGTCCCGCAGCGACGCCTGCGACATGGTGCGCACCGCCGGGTCGGGCTCGTTCAGGATCAGCCGGGCCGAGGTGTAGTTGAGCGTCGGGTGCAGCTGTCCCTGGGCGTACACGTAGGTCGCGCCGGTCTCCCGTTCGATGACCAGCGTGTTCTCTTCCAGGGGAGCGGTGTTCCCGGTCAACTGGCCGTACGCGCCCACGCCGCCGAGCACCACGGCGGCGGCGATCACGCTGCCGATGACCGCCATGCCGAGTCGTCGCATCGGCAGGTTGGTGGTCTCCGGGTCGCCCGACAGCAGCGCGGAGACGATCCGGCGGGTGACGAAGCGGTACGCCTGCACCTGATCGCGGCGGGTCCGCATGACTTACCTCCGGCGGGGTGGATCCGCGACGATGTCCTCGGGGTGCCGTCGCGGGCTTCCCTACGATAAGGGGCCGACGGTGGGTCCTCGGGGCCCCCGCCGGACCGCTTCGGCACGGAGCCGTACCGTCCAGGAGGGACAGTCAGCGATGACGCAGGTTCAGGCGCGACCCGCGGATGCCGTCACCAGGCCGTCCACCGTCCCGGCGCGGGCCACCCCTGCGGCCGATCGGCCGGGTCGGGGTCGGATCGGTCCGGTGCTGGTCGGTCAGCTCGTCGTACTCGAGGTCTGTGCCGTGGCCGTGTGGGCTGCGACGGCCGGTCCGAGCTGGCTGCTCGCGGCCGTGGCGGTCGTGGCGGTGGTGCTCGTACTCGCCGCGTTCGCCCGACGTGGTGGACGCTGGTGGTTCGAGGACGTGCTGCTGCGGCGCCGGCTGCGTGACCGCCGTGAGCGGGCCGAGGCGACCCTGGCCGGCGATACCGCAGCGGACCCCCGGCTGGCCGCGCTGGCACCCGAACTGCATGTCATCGAGTTGACCGATCGGGGCACCCGGCTGGGCATCGGGCAGGACGACCAGGGGTGGTTCGCGGCGGTCGCGCTGCAACCGGCCACCGGCGCCGCAGTCGGCTCGGTGGACGCGTCGACAGTGGACCGGGCGTTGCGGGTGCTTGCCGACTTCTCGGCGCCGGTCTCCCGGGCCCAGGTGGTCGCGCACACCCTGGTCTGGTACCCGGCAGCCGGTGCGCCACCGGCGGCACACCGTACCGTCTGGGTGGCGTTGCGGCTCACGGTCCGTGACGCACGGGTCGAGACCGTGAGCCGAGGCGGTGGGTTGCCGGGCGTCCACCGGACGCTCGCCACCGGGATCGGCCGGCTGGGCAAGGCGCTGACGGCGGCCGGCCTGGCCCACCGGCCGCTGGGCCGCGACGAGCTGCGCGCCGCCGTGGTGTCCGCCGCCGGACTGGACCTGGTGCCGGAGCCGCCGACGGAGACCTGGCAGGGGCTGCGCGGCGGCGGCTGGACGCACCGCTGTCTGACCCTGCGGGGCCGGCCGGGCGCACCGCTCGGCCCGCTGGTGGACGCGATCACCGCCACCTCCGCGCCCTCGCACACGGTGGCGGCGGCGGTGACGCCCGACGGGCGCGTGGCGGCCCCACTGCTGCGGGTCGCGGCGATGGACAACCACGTCGAGGCGCTGGTCAAGGTCGTCCGGGAGGTGGCGCATCGCGCCGGTACGCCGACGCGGCCGATGGACGGGCAGCACGGACCCGGCGTGTACGCCAGCGCGCCGGTCGCCTCGACGACAGGCCGGCAGCCCCGCTGACCGTTCCTCCTGCTCGGGTACCTGGCCCCTCCTGCCCGGCAGGCGCACCAGCCTGTCGCAGGCGGCACGGGGAGAGGAAGCTGCAATCGGTCGCCCAAAAAATTTAGTCTCTGGAGACTAGACTTTCTCGGCGGGAGTGGTAACGTTTCCTCCGTTGACGACGAAGATCGGTTAAAGACGCAGACGTGACAGGCCGAGCGCGAAGCAGAGCCCGGAAGTTCTCGTGGCTGGCTCGGTAACCGCGGTGGAACCACATCACCGCGTGCAACACGGCACGTGCACGACAAGACCTTGACGTAACTCCAGGTCAGGGCAACCGCAGGCCGGGCCGATGCAGTGTTCGGGGCTCCGCCTGAAGCAGTAGGGATCCGCCGCACATGTTCGGGGCCATGAAGTCGCGTGGGGCTCCGACATCGACGGATAGCACGGTAGATAGGTGAAAGCAGAGGAAAGGGAGGGTTTGGCGCCGTTGGATCGCCCGCCGTCAGGACGTAGTTCCAGTTCTGCGGTGGACACCGTAATCACTTTGAACGCGAGGTGGTCTCCGGTCACGCTTATGCGATCCTCGCACTGCCTGCTGATAGCGGCAGGGTGCGGAAACGAGAACCCGACGAACCTGTCGGTAGATGGTGTATTCAACCCGTAACCCTGGGCCCCGGCGCGACATGCGCCGGGGCCCTCGTTCACGAAGAAGGAATGTATGGCCCAACCCGATGACATGCTCGACGACGACGACTACCCCGCCTACACCATGGGCCGCGCCGCCGACATCGTCGGCGCCTCGCAGGACTTCCTGCGTCGCCTCGACGAGGCGAGACTGATCGTCCCGTTCCGCTCCGCCGGCGGCCACCGCCGCTACTCCCGATACCAGTTGCGCCTGGCCGTACGAGCCCGGGAGATGGTCGACCACGGCACCGCCCTGGAAGCCGCCTGCCGGATCATCATCCTCGAAGACCAGCTGGAAGAAGCCCTTCAGCACCACCGCGACCACGAATGCCGCCAGCCGGGCGGCGCCGCCTGATCAGTCAGGGGCGGAGGTTGACGATCCAGCCGTACATGCCGCAGACCCAGACGGCGAGCGGCACCAGGGCGATGATCAGCAGGATCTCGACGATGTCGAGCAGTCGCCCCCACACCGGCGAGATGCGCTTGCCCGCGACGGACAGGCCGTAGATCAGGCTGACCACGGCCGCCATCAGCAGGCCACCGAGGATCAGGCCGAGGCGGACCGCCAGCGGGCCACCCGCGAAGGTCGCGGCGGCGCCCAGTCCCAGCCCGACGGTGCCGGCGAGCAGCACCGGGACGCGCTGGGCCCGCCCCAGCAGCGGACGCGCCCGAAGCAGCGACAAGAGTGCCAGCACCAGGCACAGCAGTACGGCGGCCAGGCTGCCGTCCAGGGCCAACACCAGCTGCGCGCCGAGCACCAGCAGCGACACCGTCCACCACAGACCAGTGAGGAACGCGTCCGCGCGGTCGCTGCGCTCGAGCACGCGTCGGCCGTCCACGAACTCGCTGTCGGTCTTCAGATCGTCCGGGCCGGTCGGGATCGACGGCACCGGCAGCCGGGCCAGCCGGTAGGCCGCCATCGGCAGCGCCGGCACCATGCCGAAGGCCACCGCCGCCACCACCGCGGCCCCGGCTGCGGCGTCGATGTCGAGCAGTAGGCAGAGCAGCGCGCCCACGCCGGTCGCCGCGCCCAGGCCGATCGCGGCGAAGAACAGGGGGTACCTGTCGTCACCGACCGCCAGCACGGCCACCGCCCCGGCGACCACCACGGCGGTTGCCGCGAGCAGGACGTGCGGACTCGCCAGCTCGGTCAGCTTCCGGTCGCCGGCCAGCAGCAGCAGGCCGCCGGTGCCCGCGTAGGCCAACCCGGCCAACGCCAGTACCGCGCCCGTCCGGCTGTCGCCCGCGGCCCGGGCGAGCACCGCCGCGCCGACCAGCAGCGCCACCGCGACCAGCAGGGCGGCCACCGCCCCGGGTAGGTGCGGAGGGCCGGTGAACAGCGCCGCCAGCGCGCCGCCGCCGAGCGCCACCGCGGCGAACAGCACCGCGAACGAGCGGGTCGCGTCGACCTGCCAGGAGCCGGGCCGTTGCGTGGTCGCGGTGGCGACCGCGTCCACCACGTCGTCGAAGACGATCTCCGGAGCGGCGGCCGACCGGGGGTTGAAGTACAGCACCTCGCCGTCGCGGACCGCGAGCTGCGCGGCCGTACGACCACCGTCCAGAGGCGGCTCACCCAGGCGGGACAGTGCCCAGCCGCCGTGCCGCACCCCGTCGTCGGCCAGGTCCTCCCCGGCGTAGCGCAGCAGGGTCGGCAGCAGGTCCGCCATCGGTACGTCCGAGGGCAGCGCCAGATCCATCCGGGTACGTGGAGCCACAATGGTGATCCGGCTCAGACCACCGGTCGCCGACTTCGTAACCACAGTGGCCTCCTGGTGTCCATCTACGATCAGCGGGCCGCGGCACCACGGTACGGGTGCACCGCGCCCACGGGAGATTACCTACGATGACGGGCACGTACAGTGCCCACCCGCGAGCTTCGGGCCGCGCCGGCACGACGGCAGGGCCGCTTCTGGGGAGGAGACAGCCGTGAGCACGGTGGTGTTCCGCCGACCCCCGCGCCAGTCGGGGCCGGCCTTGCCGCGCGGCGAGGTGGTACTGGAATCCCCGCCTGAGCTGCCCGAACCGACACCACGCGGGATGGGGCAACTGCTCATGATCCTGCCGATGGTCTGCGGTGTCGGCGCGATGGCGTTCCTCTACGCCGGCCGCGGCGGCGGCATGATGACGTACGTCGCCGGTGGCCTGTTCGGTGTGTCGATGCTCGGCATGGCCATCGGCTCGCTGAGCAACGGCGGCGGCAACGACAAGGCCGAGCTGAACGCCGACCGCCGCGACTACATGCGCTACCTGGCGCAGATGCGCAAGCGCACCCGGCGTGCGGCGGCCCAGCAGCGCGACGCGATGGCCTGGCGGCACCCCGAGCCCGACGCGCTCTGGTCGATCGCGGCGTCCCGTCGACTGTGGGAGCGGCGGATCACCGAGCCCGACTTCGGCGAGACGCGGATCGCGCTGGGCCCGCAGCGGCTCGCCGTCGAGATCGTTCCGCCGGAGACCAAGCCGGTCGAGGACCTGGAGCCGATGAGCGCCATCGCGCTGCGTCGGTTCGTCCGCGCGCACTCCAACGTGCCCGACCTGCCGACCGCGTTGTCGGTGCGGGCGTTCAGCCGGGTCGTACTGCGCGGTGACCGGGAGCCCGTGCTCGACCTCACCCGCTCGGCCCTGGGTCAGCTCGTGACCTTCCACGCCCCCGACGACCTGGTGATCGCGGTGGTCGCCGCGCCCGACCGGCAGTCCGCCTGGGACTGGGTGAAGTGGCTCCCGCACGCACACCACAGTGGTCGGACGGACGCCGGTGGCGCGCGCCGGCTGGTCTTCGCCAGCCTGGCCGAGGCCGAGGACTCCCTCGCCGCCGAGCTGGCCGGGCGACCCCGGTTCGCGGCCGAGGCCAAGCCGCTCACCACCGCGCCGCACCTCGTCGTGGTGGTCGACGGTGGCGAGATCTCCCCGACCTGCCAGCTCGTGGGTCAGGGTCTGCTCGGCGTCACCCTCGTCGACCTCTCCGGGACGGTGCCGCGCGACGCCGGCCGCTGGTTGCTCTGCCTGGACGCGGGCGACGGCAGCACCCTCGATCTGATCCGGGGCACGTCGACGTCGCGTCTCGGCAGGCCCGACCGGCTGTCCGCCGCAGCGGCCGAGGGGCTCGCCCGGCAGATCGCGCCGTACCGGTTGTCGCAGCAGCAGACCAGCAACGAGGAGCCGCTGGCCCGCAGCACGGAGCTGCCCGACCTGCTCGGCGTCGGCGACGCCGCGGCGGTGGACGTGCACCAGACCTGGCGGCCGCGCGGCCACCGGGACCGGCTGCGCATCCCGCTCGGCGTCGGCCCGGACGGCAACGTGGTCGAGCTGGACTTCAAGGAGTCGGCACACGAGGGCATGGGACCGCACGGCCTGGTCATCGGCGCGACCGGTTCCGGCAAGAGCGAACTGCTCCGTACGGTGGTGGCCGCGCTGGCGGTGACCCATTCGTCGGAGGAGCTGAACTTCGTCCTGGTGGACTTCAAGGGTGGCGCGACGTTCGCCTCGTTGGAGGCGTTGCCGCACACCAGCGCGGTGATCACG